>NZ_JPDP02000116.1:0-3797 GCF_000732685.2 Sphingomonas sp. STIS6.2 | reverse complement strand
ACGTCCGGTTTCATGAAGGGGCGATTGACCTGTGACTGACCGGGACTGGGTCCATCCGTCATCGTCTGAGCCGTTTCCATCCCAGCCAGATGCCGCTTATCGACGTCACCCCGCCTGCGATCGAGAACAGCCAGAGCAGCATATCCCGGGCCGGCCGGTACATGGTGAGCACGCCGAGATCCCATTTATGGAGGAGGTCGAATGCCCAACGGTATGCCCGTTGCCGCTTATCGACGGTCTTCAGAATCTCTCCGGTGGCGGGATCGATATAAAACCACGTCTGTGGCGGATCAGCGAAACGCAGCCGGAGCACCGGCAGCTGTGGCAGGGTTGCGACCGCATACCAATACGCATCAGGCGTCGTCAGGCGGTCGATCGCGATCAACCGCGTGCAGCCTGCCAGACGACGGACTCCAGCCATCAGGGCGTGCGTGGTCGGGCTCGACGGGGTAAGCATGACCGCATCCAGAGCGGATCGCCGGCCGTCACGATAGGCGAGCAGCACAAGCGGCGTTCCGGCATTATCAATAAGTTGCGCGATCACTGCACCGGAACCTACGGCGCGTAGTCGGTCGAGCGATACTACCGGCATCTGATCGGATGCCTGATAGACGCGCATCGCGGCCTTGACCGGTTTTGTCCCACCAAACAGATGGCCGGGGTCGACCGACAGCCACCCGCTGAAGATCCAGGCGATCAGGAAGACACCACCAACCATCCCTGCGATATGATGCCAGAGCATCCAGCCGTTATAGGGCGTCATCCGTCCGCCCCTGAAGCGGCGTGCGCCGATGCGCGTCCGCAAGATGCCGATCCACATGCCCGCTACCGCGGCAGCGATACAGGGGCCTGACACCCACAGCACGACCTGACGCCAGGCCGATTGATCCTGTCGCAGCACCGTCGGATAAAGCCAGTGCGGCACCGAACCAAGCCAGTTCCAGAACCTCTCGCGGCGGGTTGTTACCTGCACGACGGCGCCCGTACTCGAGGAGACATAGGCCTCCGTGCCGGACGCGTCGGCGAGCGCGACCTTCCAGACCGGTCGATGCCGGTCAAAGCCACCCGCAACCGTCCACTGATCGCGTGCCAGATGATCAACGCGCTCTACAGTTGCATGTGCAAAGCGACCGGCGACCCGAGCGGCATACAGCGCGTCAACCAGCGGCAGAACTGACCCCCGATGGGCTGCGACCGTCACATGCGATCCATCCCACTGTGCGACGCGCCAGACAGGCGTGCCGTCGCGCATTTCGAGCATAAGCTCCTGCGGTAGATATCCACCCTCAAGCGGTGGCGGTACGTCCACCGCTGCCCAGTCGATAGCCTCGCTCCCGGTCAGCTTCTCAGCTGAAGAGAGGGAGGGATAGGGCACGTAGAGCATCACCAACCCGGACAGGAACCACATCGCGAAGAACAGGCAGCTGGCAATGCCGACCCAGCGATGAACAAGGTAAAGCCAGCGCCGGGCAGTCTTGCCAATTGCGCGCCCGCTCACGGCGTCAAAGACGGACGTCAAGCGAGCCGTGGACCGAACCGCCACGCAAGCGAGGCGAGACAATAGGAACGGCATTACGGTAATCCCCCGGGCGTCTGGCGAACCCGGCAGGGACCTCCCGCGAACGGCCGACATCCGCGCCAGCCGGACGCGATTGCGACCGGCACGCATGCCCGTGCGGTCCCCACCGCACACGTCGTCGCTCGACGGAGTACCGTGCCGCGGCCACCCCCTGGGCCAGGCAAGAGCGACCAGACGCCGGCAGGTCTCCTGGCTCACGGGTCATCACACGATGCACGGCCTTCCCAGGCCCTCATGACGAAACGTCTGGCCCAGTGGCTGCTCCTTCCGGTTCAGGAAGAAGCGAAATGCATCGCGCTCGCCGCTTACAGTTGCAGGGACAGCCTCGGCTTCAGGTGGCGAACCACCCTCACCGCGTTCCCTATTAAGCCCCTTTCGGGGCACCGACGCGATCATGCCGCCCTGCTCGGATCGAACAGGTCAGCGGCGCCGGTCTATCTTGACGAAGACCATCCGGCAATCGGTCGGAGCGGCCATCACAGAGGTCAAAAGGCAAGTCGGTGCCCCTTAACGAAAGGCGGTAACTGGGAAGGAGCGAATACGTCGCTAATGTCCGGCTATGCGTCTGGCCGGAAGCCGTAGGGCAGGGCGTGTCCGCCCAGTTGTAGCCGTTCGAATGCTCATCGGCCTTGCCTGGTAGGCGACGTTCCGACAGGCTGTCGAATTGAGGGTTTGGTACTGACTAGCCGCCTGGACTGGTCAGACGTACGCCGGCCCAAACTGTATTAAGGGGGGCTGCTGATGTGCCGTCGACGCAATGTGATATTGTGGGCGCTTTCGCTGGTTCTTCCCTTGGCGCTGCCCGCTGCAGCACAGGGGCCGACCCATGCTCTGGCTCCTGCTCTCGACGCCGGCGGACGTCGCGCGATTGTGGAAGAGTTCGCTCGCGCGATGCGCGACCATTACATATTCACTGAGCGGGCCGAGCAAGTGGCGAAGAGGACGACCGACGCGTTTGCTTCAGGCAAGTACGACGATGCCAGAACGGCGGGAGAACTCGCGGCCCGGTTGTCCGCTGATGCGTCCATCGTGACCCACGACAAGCACCTTAGCGTGTTCTCGATGCAGGAGCCGCGACCGCCGCGAGGCGACGGTCCACCGGCTGAGATGCCCGCCGCGGACGCCGGAGTGACTCGCGCCGACATCCTAGCGGGCGGTGTTGGATATATTGAAGTGATTGGCTTTCCACCAATCAGCTTCTCCAAAAGGGCGGTTGACAAGGCCATGACCTCCCTCTCAGGCAGTCGTGCTCTGATCATCGATGTCCGCCGTAACGGCGGCGGAGACCCGGGGGCCGTTTCATACCTCGTCAGCTTCCTGGTTCCGCCAGGCCGGGCGATCAATGACATCGTCTCACGCGTGGCAAAGACGACTGAGACAACGCGAGAAAGCTACCGATCCGTTCGCACACCGGTGTCCTTCTTCGACATCCCTGTCTACGTTCTCACCAGCAAAATGACCTTCTCTGGCGGTGAGGAGTTCGCCTACGACATCCAAGCGCTCAAGCGAGGAACGTTGATCGGGGAGACAACAGGGGGCGGGGCCAATCCTGTCGGTCCGGTCGATATCGGTCACGGTGTTATCGCCATGATTCCCTCTGGCAGAGCGGAAAATCCGGTCACGAAGACCAATTGGGAAGGCGTTGGTGTTCGGCCAGATGTGTCCGTTAATGCGGAGAACGCACTTTCTGCGGCGCTGGCGAAGGCAGGGTCAAAGCCAGTCGCCGATATCGCGGCGGCGTCTACAAAAAGGGTTTTTAGCCCGCGAACAGCCCAGCTGGCTGGATCAGACGCAGCAATCCGCAGGCTTATCGGCGCGATTGCAAGCGGAACTACGATCCAAGACCTTGTGACCCCCCAGCTCGCTTCCGAGATCCAGCCGCAGATCACTCAGAATCGGACTGAACTCGCTAGTCTCGGCCGATTACTCTCGGTAGACTTCTGGCGTCCTACCGCGTTTGGTGGCGATGAGTTCAAGCTCACGTTCGCCAATGGACGGCGCAAAACGATAGTGTCGCTAGATGATCAAGGGAAGATTGCGGGCATGCTCCCATTAGCTCCGTTAAGTCCGGCTGAGTAAGCGCCAGCCCGTCGAACGGCTTAAACTCATTTGCATGAGCAGGGTTTCTGGCAATTCGAGCGTTTCGCCGGTCGTCCCCAAACGACGTCATTGTCGGGACACTTTGCTTTAGCTGACCCTTGGCGACTGCTTTATGAAC
>NZ_JPDP02000115.1:0-1276 GCF_000732685.2 Sphingomonas sp. STIS6.2 | reverse complement strand
CGCCGTGCGTCCAAGGCGATCGAGCCCGGCGGCGGCAAGCAGCGTCGCATCCATGTCCCCGGCTGCGACCCGCGCGAGCCGCGTATCGACGTTGCCGCGGATCAGGACGATGTCGAGATCGGGGCGCGATCGCAGCATCTGCGCGCGTCGCCGCGGCGAGCTGGTGCCGACGACCGCGCCCTGGCGCAAATCGGCAAGCGTTTCCGCGCCGATCAGACGGTCGCGCACGTCCGCGCGCGGCAGCATCGCGGCGATCTGCAGGGTCTGCGGGCGGATCGTCTCGACATCCTTCATCGAATGCACGGCGCAGTCGATCTCGCCGTCGTGCAGCGCGCGATCGAGCTCCTTCGTCCACAGCGCCTTGCCGCCGATCTCGGCGAGCGCGCGATCCTGCACACGGTCGCCCGTGGTGCGGATCACGACCGTCTCGATCCGATCCGGGGACCAGCCATGCGCGGCGCACAAGGCGTCGCGCACCATGCCTGCCTGCGCGAGGGCGAGGGGCGAGCCGCGCGTGCCGAGCCGAAAACTAGTCATGACGCCTGCATGCAGAAACGCGGCGCGTTCGACAAGCGTGAGGACAAGCCTTGTCCGGCGCGATAGGGATATGGGATGATCATTCTGGGTATCGAATCCTCCTGCGACGAAACCGCCGCCGCGCTCGTCACCGCCGATCGACAGGTGCTGGCGCACCGGTTGCTCGGGCAGGAGGCGGCGCATGCGCCGTTCGGCGGGGTTGTGCCGGAGATCGCGGCACGCGCGCATGTCGAGGCGCTCGAGCCGCTGATCGTCGCGGCCCTGGCCGATGCGGGGCTCAAGCTGGCCGATGTCGATGCGATCGCCGCGACGGCCGGACCGGGGCTGATCGGCGGGGTCATGGTCGGGCTCGTCACCGGCAAGGCGCTCGCGCACGCCGCGGGCAAGCCGTTGATCGCGGTCAATCATCTGGAAGGCCATGCGCTGTCGCCGCGGCTGTCCGATCCCGATCTCGCCTTCCCCTATCTCCTGCTGCTGGTGTCGGGCGGGCATTGCCAGTTGCTGCTGGTCGAAGGGGTCGGCGCCTATCGCCGGCTCGCGACGACGATCGACGATGCCGCCGGCGAGGCGTTTGACAAGACCGCCAAGATTCTCGGCCTCGGCTTTCCCGGTGGCCCCGCGGTCGAGCGGGCCGCCGCGCTTGGCAATCCAAAGGCCGTGCCGCTGCCGCGCCCGCTCAAGGGTTCGGCCGAACCGCATTTCTCCTTTGCCGGTCTCAAAAGTGCGGTCGCGCGGGTCG
>NZ_JPDP02000114.1:0-1914 GCF_000732685.2 Sphingomonas sp. STIS6.2 | reverse complement strand
AAGACCGCCGATGACCGTGTCGAGGACATCAACGAGACGGTCCGTCGTACCGATGTCGATGTCGACAACTTCGCAGGCTCGGACGGGTCCGCGCTCAGCGATCGTCTGCCGGGTTCGGTGAACCAGACCAAGACAACGGTCGGCACTGGAACGGACCTGGGCGATAAGGCTGCCGGCCTCGGCAAGGAAGCGCTTGGCAATATCAAGCAGGGCATCGGGAGCATCACCGGCAATGACAGCCTGAAGCGCGATGGCGAGCAGCAGGAGCGTTCGGGCGAGATGCAGCAGGGCAAGCTGCCCGGCGACAACCGCTAAGCAAGCACTGGGGCAGGGGGCGTCCGTCGGACGCCTCCTGCGCTTTCGCGTGTCGGCCAAGCCGTTCCCGCACACATCCTCAGGGAGGATATTATGAACGATCTACAATATGCGGGCGGCAGCGTCGTCGACGGCACCCGAGATTTCGGCAACCAAGCACTTTTCTACGCGCAGACCTGGGGGCCGCGCATCCTTGCCGCGCTGGTCATCCTGCTCATCGGCTGGCTTATCGCCCGCGCCGTGAAGTGGGGGGTTGCCAGCCTCATCAACAAGACCCCGCTTGCGCGTCACGCCAACCAGCCAAACCATCAGCCGCGCGACAAGACGACGATCGGCGCGCAGGTCGGCGACGCCGGCTTCTGGGTCGTTCTCCTCGTGGCATTCTTCCTTGCCGCCCAGCCGCTTGGTCTCGCCAGCGCGACCGGCCCGCTTGGTGACATGCTCAACGGCTTCGGCAATGCCGTTCCCCGGATCATCGGCGCAGGGCTGATCCTGTTCCTCGGCTACATCCTCGCCAGCGTAGCGAAGAAGGCTGTCGCCGCGGTCATCACTGCCAGCCATGTCGAGAAGCTGTCGAGCCATGTCGGCAGTACGCCGCCGACCGACCCGACCGCGCTGCCCCACGCGATCGGCAGCGTCGTGTTCGCGCTGATCATCATCCCGGTTGCAATCGCAGCACTCGATACGCTCAACATCGCCGCGATCTCGCAGCCTGCCACCGCCATGCTGCGGATCATCCTTGATGCCATCCCGCACGTCATTGCCGCCGGCATCATCATCACGCTGGCCTATTACATCGGCAAATTCGCATCGCAGCTGATCACCCAGTTTCTCGGCTCGACCGGGGTCGACCGCGCGATCGGGGCACTGGGCCTGTTTCCGCAAGGCAGCGCGGTGACGTCGACCACGACCGATCCGACGACAGGTCGGCCGCAGGTGAGTGTCTCGCCGTCGGGCGCCGCACCGATCTCGCCGTCCAAGATGGTCGGATCGGGCGTGTTCATCGCGATCATCATCTTCGGGCTGATGGAGGCATTCCGGCAACTTAACTTCGCCTATGGTTCACGGATCATGGCCGAGATCCTGACCCTGTTCGGCCAGGTGGTGTTCGGCGCGGTGATCATCGCGGCATCGGTCGCTATCGCCAAGCTGATCGCCAAGACGATCGAAGCAGGCGGCGGAGCGGGTGCCGAGTTTACTGCCTCGCTGACCAAGATTGCGATCATCGTGCTCGGCACCGCGATCGGCCTCCGGTTCATGGGTCTGGCGGACGACATCATCAATCTCGCCTTCGGCTTGATCCTTGGTGCCATTGCCGTCGCTTTCGCACTGGCCTTCGGCCTGGGTGGTCGTGACGCTGCCGGCAAGGTTGTCCAGCGGCTGCTGGGCAAGGCGGAGGAAGAGGCCAATAAGCCAACGCCGCCGCAGCCTTCGCCTGCCGCACCGCCAGTGGCCATGCCGGCTCAGAACCGGGACATCCGCCCATAAGGCGCGCTACGCTGTTTCCGGCCATTGTCGCCATCCTCCTTGTGGCTGGTTGCGATGGGCCACGCGCACGGCGTCGTCGACCTGATCCTCATCGACGTCGGCGCTGAGGAT
>NZ_JPDP02000113.1:0-4244 GCF_000732685.2 Sphingomonas sp. STIS6.2 | reverse complement strand
CAGGTCAGCGACTACACCGGCGCTGCCGCGTTGCTTGAGGATCTACCCAAGGCGCAGTGGATGCTGGGCGACCGAGGCTATGACGCAGACCGGTACAGGGACGCCCTTCAGGCAAAGGGCATAACGCCCTGCATTCCTGGCCGAAAATCCCGGGTCATCCCCGTCAAATACGATAAGCGCCGCTACCGAAGCCGGAGCCGTATCGAGATTATGTTCGGTCGTCTGAAGGACTGGCGTCGTGTCGCCACTCGCTACGATCGGTGCCCGACGGTCTTCTTCTCCGCCATCGCCCTCGCCGCCACCGTCATCTTCTGGCTATGATCAATGAGTCGTGAGCCTAAACACATGATAGTCGCCAATCGGGATTAGCGATGGCGTTTTGCGACGATCGGTAGGCCAAAATACGAAATCACCCGTTTGCCGCACAATCATGAATACAACCGGGTTCTCAGCGCATCTGACCGTTGAACGGCGATAATTGGTAGAAAGCGGCCCGCCTATTTTCGGACACCAATCGCGGCAATTAGCCGTTCGCTCATATAGTCGCTGAGATCACTGAACCCGCTGCATTATGCTCAAGACGTGCGTTCCGTGCGCTCCACGCGTTGGTGGTCATTAACGAATATCCGGTCTAAATATGGATGATAATTGGTGAAGATGTTTATATACAGTTCCATATATTGTAGATAGCTCGCTTGGACACACAAATTAGCGCTCAGGGTATCATCATGCGCTGGCCGCCAAATGAGCCTATCGGCCGCCCGCATGTAGATGCAATTGTATATTACGACCCTGAATATCTGCGCGGATTAGTGTTCGGCACTGACAACAACGCCTCGACGTTGCGACGTTCGAATTTAACATGCCTTGTCAATAACGCGGACATTTCTCTCATCGCAATGCGATAGTCCTCCCAGCTTGTCGTAATCAAGCCAGAGCTCCAAAGCTTTACATAGGATGAGAACGCATTGCCCATAGCGATGCAGTTGTTTTTCATCTCCCGAGCTGCCACCACTTCACTAGGCGACCCATTAGCAATAGCGGGATCAAATATTCTTGAGTGCTTGAAAATTTGATATTCACGGAGCAGCCGGACCATCTGCCATCTTCGAGCCGACAAGATCGACAGCGACGATAGGTTATCGGCTTCTATCACTGCTACAGAAGCAGCGATCCGTGCAACGATATCGTCATGATATCTTTGTAACCGGCTCAAGATTGTATCGTCGATCATTAACCGACATTATAGCTTTCTATCCTAAGCAATAGTTATGAAATCAAAGCTGTTCTTATTCTCTGCCGTGATACCGCAATGTGTAGCTGGCGGAACCACGAAGCTGCGGTTGGAGCAAGGCATAGCCTCCGTCTCCGGCCGAACGGCACGGGTCGGGAAAGGATCAAATATCAGAACGGCCGTCCTAAGCACTTACTGACGTTGCGAAAGGGGGGCCATTTGCGACGGCAGAAACGCTCACTTGCAGTCATTCGAGGCTTATATCCGAAGAGCAAATGCGACGTCGCCTCCTAAACCTCATTGTCATGAGCGGCTTGCGATACAGCGACATTACCCGATGGTATTGCCATGCTGCCTTGACCCGACCATGCGCTGAGTGAAAAAGGTCGACAGCACCGATTGAGGTCATCGGGATGGTAAATGACGACGGCACCTTTGAGATTGAACTCGTCGCTGACGGTATTCCGGGCGTCGTTTTGCCAGACGCGCGAATGATCAAAGGCCGGTTGTCACCCGCCGCGCTGAAGCGCTTTCGAACGTTGGAGCAAAGCTCCTCGTCGGTTGGCGCCGCAGTGCGCCTTAGGCAGGCGGTAAATCGCCGCTCTCAGAAAGTAGGCAGACCACCCGGTGACTTACTCGTGACAGTCTGCGACTTTGAAGCGCCTAGGTTTAGATAAATCATTACTTTGAATTATATGGCCGTATAGTTTGCCATTTGCCACGTGCATGGTGACGGATTCTGCGTCGTAACTGATTGAGACATCGATGGGCCGTCCGAGCGAGTGCCCGATATGAGTTGATACGCCGCCTCCACCGGCTCAGTTGTTGATAACGGCCAGAAGTCGCATCTGCCATTCTCTCAATAACCTTGATCCCAAGCTAACTAGCGGGACGTTGGTTTGCCATTGACTCTCTCGACTTTGATGCAGAGATCAAAAGTTTTGCATCAGATGGATCTACGACGCTCGGCTATTGAGAGCTAGTACCAGACCGTCGTATCCCCTGTCACGATAGCGCCAAAGGAGCCTCCTCGGTGTTAAGTCGCCTCACTCGCTGAATCGACCGTGATTGGGAGCATCGGCGCTACGGCATGCGGCGATATACCCAGACCGGTTGTCATCTCTTAAGCTGTTTAAGCAAGCAGCCGATGACGCAGACACTTCTTTTCGTTGGCCGTTAATCTCGCAAGAGCAGCCCCGCCTTGCTCACCAGTTCGCATGCGGCGTCACTTCCTCCAAAGCCGAGATATTGTGGCCTGATTGACCCCCAAGAAGAGCCGCGACGGTGCGTTGGGTACGTTCTCCCCTTGGGTAAGCCGACATAGCGAAGGCCCATTAATCCTTACGCCAAGACAGGCAACATCACGTCCGGCAACGCCTCCACCGCCGGCTGTCCGAGCAGATATCCCTGGCACAATCGAACGCCGATCTCTTTCAAGGTCTGCAATTCCTCTGCGGTCTCGATTCCTTCCGCGATGCACTCAACGCTCAACGCCTGAGCGATCTGCAGGACACCTGCAACGATGGTGCGGCGTGAAGCCGATCCATCGATTCCGCGGATAAGCGCCATATCAAGCTTGAGCATATTCGGGTGCAAATCCGCGAGCAGACCCAAGCCAGCATAGCCCGCGCCGAAATCATCGATCGCTGTGGTAAAGCCACGTGCACGATAGGCCTCGATGATATGCCGAACGTGCGCGACATCCAGCATGCGCTCGTCCTCGGTAAACTCGAACATCAGCCGGCCCGGATCAAATCCAACGCGTCGTGCGGCCGCAAGCGATGCCCTGATGCACGCATCGGGTTCGTACACCGCGTTCGGCATAAAGTTGATCGACAGTTTCGCGTCTCCACCGGGAACGAACAGGTGACCAGCGAGCTCGATCGCCTTCACCCGACACGCCTGATCGAACTTGTAGATCATGTCGGAATCCACGCTCGACAGGACTTCGCCGGCCGACTGACCATCCGTGCCGCGGACCAGGGCTTCATAGGCAAACACCGAGCCGGTCGTGATATCCACGATCGGCTGGAACGCCATCGTAATAGCCATCTTCAGCGGCGTACTTTTCTTGCAACCCTGGCAAGCGGCTGTCGTTTTGAAAGTTACCGCTGAGGCTTTGTCAGCCGCCGTGATTGGTGAATGCATCATGCCCACTCTTCCAGTTTGCCCATCGTGTTACGAGGTAGAACGGTTCCGAAGCGAAAGCTTTTGGGGCGTTCATGATCTTTTAGATTCTGCACTACGAAACGATCGAGGTGAAAAGCCAGATCGCTTGTTTCTAGCCCTGCTTCGGGAACGACAAACGCCTTCAAACGGCCGTTTGCGTGCAGTCGGACCGCGACGTCGGCTACGCCGTCGGCGCGCCGCAAAACGCCGGCTACATAGTTCGGCCATACATTTAGTCCGGCAACCTTCACCGCACCGTCGCGCCGCCCGACGGGGCGCAGCCATCGCTCTCCGGCTCGTTCTATTAGGTCCGGCACCTCCTTATAGGTACCGCTGCCGTCCATGAGATCCCAGTCGTGATCACCTCGCGGTACCAGGTTCCAGCGAGGCAGTAGTTCATACATCGGATCGGGTGCCTGTCGGAGCGCGATAGTGCCGGTTTCAGAGGAACCGTATACGTCGATCAGTCGGCTGAGCCCCGCCGAGAGAAGCTCCTTTGCAACGAGATCATCGAGCATGCCTGCTGAGCTTACGCCGACGATGTCGTTCGGGAAGCGCCACGTCATCCGTGACATGGCTCGCCATTGGTCTGGTACCGCCACAACGAGATCGCCCGCCACGAGTTCAAGGCCGGTGCCAAGCGGTCGCGCTATCACAGGGACGCCGAGCGCACTCGGCAGGAACGCGGTCCAGATCATCCCATAGAGGCGATTGGCGGGTACCATCGCGATTACCCGCTTCCGGTCGCAAAGCGGTTTGCCAGCCTTCGTCGCCGATGAGCATGTCTTCAGGCCATTCACCCGATAGCATCGAGGACAAGGATCCATCCCGCAAGCGCTGT
>NZ_JPDP02000112.1:0-2299 GCF_000732685.2 Sphingomonas sp. STIS6.2 | reverse complement strand
GCAATCGGCTCCGGAACGTCCGGAACTGGTGGAAAGCGGACAGTCCGCTTTCGAGAAGGAGGTAGCCTTAGCGGACGCTGGGTTCTGCCCGTTGAAACAACCAGCCCTCCGTTAAAATATCTTCTTTTGGAAGCGGGTCGTTGCTGCCGACAATGTGATAATCCACCTCGCAGTCGGAAAAGTCAGCTGCGATCTCAGCAGTGGCCGCCGTCAGGGCATCGAGCGCTTCATCGCTAAATCGGCTATGGCAAATTGCGGTAAACGTGATGAGGCTACCGTCCCGCCGAACCTTCACCATCCGGACTTCCGGGTAAATCGCGCCCAACAAGGCACGTTGTGCTGAAAGTCTAAGGTCGGCAGCTACGGGCGGCATACCTACCACGATAGAGACCGCGCCAATGTCCGCAATCTGGAAAACGTCGACCGTCTTTTAGCGTCCGACTTTGGGCGTTTCCGGACTGTCTGCTTCCGTGCCCGAAAGCGGGCGGTCGGCTTTCTGCCTCGTCGTTCGCGTTCGTCGCAATCTAGTAAATAGTGGAGATTTCGCGCTTCCCTTGGCGTTGCAATTTTCCAAATCACTGCCCAATGCACATAAAATGCAAGCCAACCGCCCGTTCGCCGAATTTTTAGACCAGCAGCGGGCTGTGCTGTCTGTACTGAACCAGGCGCGACCTTTGTTTAACGCTACCTACGACGAGGCGTGGCCCCGGCTTGCCGAATTTCGCGTCGAGCTAACGGCGCGGATGCGAGACTTTCAACGCTACAAGCATGACGTTATCTTCGATCCGATAATTCAAGGTAACGTTGGCGACAGAGCGATAGCTGCGGCGTTGAAAGCGGACTGCATCGCTCTTGGTATCAAATATGACAGCTTCCGACAGCAATGGGCGAAGGCAGATGTGCAGACGAATTGGCCGCAATATCGGTTATCAGCCATTTCAATGATGACCATAATCCGCGAAGCTTTCTTGGATCAAGATGCTCGTGTGCGGACGCTTCGGGCAGACTGATTGACGAGTCTTAAGCGTCCGCAGTTGGGCGAATGCAGACTGGCCGCTTCGGATTAATGCCGATCAGCAGCGCGAACGTCGCGACCTGGTGGTTAGCTGACCGTCCGCTTTGAGGAGGTTTTCAGCAGTGAGGTAACGTGCTTCCATGTGCTGTTCGCATCGCGGGGGAAGTAGGCTATGGGACCGTTCATTACGCTTGTTGTTATTGTAGCATCGTCCCCGGTCTATGGCGAAGCGCAGCCGATAGCCCGCATATTTTCCTGTGTCGGAGAGGGTAAGTCTGAAGGGTATCCCTTCGGCGTCCAAAAGACCGGCAAACACTTCTTGCGCGTCATCGACGATGGTCGGCAGTCCACGGTCTTTCGACTCGCGTCGACGGAAGAGAAGTTCTGCGCGGTCGGGGCGCAGTGTTCGGTCACCAGCACCGACGATTCAGTGGAGATCCGTACATCTCAGAACCCAGGCGCCCCTCCTTATTCGTCCCATTTCCGTTTCCACCGCAAGACCGCCTTGTTCGAGGCCTCGGGCGGAGGACTGGATGGAGGGTGGTCAATCAAAGGGACGTGTAAGGCCGATCCCGTTGCTCATCATGAGTGACCACCATCAGCGTTTCCAAAGCGGGCGTTGAATGACCGCTAGTGGGCGCTTGTCGCCAGGCCGCTCTCCTGCCCGGCAGTGGTCGGTAGGCTTTCAACCCTTCTGAACGCAGAGAGAGCAGCAGAACGTCGCGACCCTATGTGAATTCCGCCTAGCCATTGCGCGCATCAAGCCTTCAAGGGCTAACTCTTGTGAGGCATGGCGAAAGCTTGTCAAGAAGTGTATCGATCCACCTCGCTGTCGAGGACCCAGTATTCGAACGCAATGTTACGGCACCGTCTATGTCTGATGTTCGAGTGGTGAGAGTATACTCGAGGCCATCAAGCATAGAAATAATTGTCTGATCAGGAGCAAGGCTGGGCGGCGCAGGAGGGGGCATCTGAATATCCCTCATGCTTTCGATTAAGCTTTGCATGCCAGGACAGGTTGCGCTGTCAGCCCACCGGATATCGGCGACGCCTCGCATAGACTGTGTGACTAAGCGCAATCGGTAAGACGAGTCTTTGATATCGCTTCGTTTTGCTACCGATATTTCGACGGTCTCAGTGTTTTGGCTGAGGCCGCCACCACGGCTGAACTTTGCCCACTGATGCGGCAGCGGCTCGACAGCCGCGACTTGCAGAAGGGCAATAATCAGCGACACAGAAGTTGCCTCAGCAGCCATTTCGGGAAGATGGCATGCATCCGCGATG
>NZ_JPDP02000111.1:0-2195 GCF_000732685.2 Sphingomonas sp. STIS6.2 | reverse complement strand
GAGGATATGGATCCCCGCCTTCGCGGGGATGACGAAGGTTGGTAGGATGCCCCGAAAGGAGCAAACCCCATGCCGATCGACGCCACCCAGCCCTATGACGACCAGAACATCTTCGCGAAGATCCTGCGCGGCGAGATCCCGTCCAGGCGCGTCTATGACGACGACTTCGCGATCGCGTTCCACGACATCAACCCGCAGGCGCCGACGCATCTGCTGGTGATCCCCAAGGGCGCCTATGTCTCGTGGGACGATTTCTCCGCGCGTGCGGGCGATGCGGAGATTGCCGGGTTCATCCGCGCGGTCGGGACGGTCGCGCGCGCCGCGGGGCTGGTCGAGCCGGGCTATCGCCTGCTCGCGAACATCGGCCAGCACGGGCATCAGGAGGTGCCGCATCTGCACGTTCATGTCTTTGGCGGGCGTCCGCTTGGCCCGATGCTGGCCGGATAGCGCGGCTTTCCGCCACTAAAGGATTGCGCGTAATAAAATTGCCATTAGGCTTCCCGGCTTGAGCAAGGGGGCCAGTGGACCGGCCCTCACAACCCCCGGGGGGAACCGAATTGATTTTTGGTCGCGTTAAGTCACTGGACGCCATTCTGGCGACGGCGGAGAAGAAATCGCTCCACCGATCGCTGGGCGCGTTCCAGCTAACCATGCTCGGCATCGGTTGCGTGATCGGCACGGGCATCTTCGTGCTGACCTCCGCCGCCGCGCAGAAGGCCGGGCCGGGCATGATCCTGAGCTTCGTCGTCGCCGGCGCGGTCTGCGTCGTCGCCGCGCTCTGCTATGCCGAGATCGCGGCGATGGCCCCGGTCGCGGGCTCCGCCTATACCTACACCTATTCGGTCATGGGCGAGCTGCTCGCCTGGACGGTCGGATGGGCGCTGATCCTCGAATATGCGGTGGCCGCGAGCGCCGTGTCGGTCGGCTGGTCCGGCTATTTCGCGGGCTCGATATTGCACGAGACGTTCGGGATAACACTGCCGACCTGGCTGTCGCACGGGCCGTACATGCCGGGCGGGTTCATCAACCTGCCCGCGGTCGTCATCTCGCTGCTGATCACCTGGCTGCTGATGATCGGCACGACCGAGAGCGCGCGCGTCAACGCGGTGCTGGTGACGATCAAGGTCGTCGCGCTGACTGCGTTCGTCGCGCTGACGCTGCCCAAGACGCATGGCAGCAATTTCGAGCCGTTCCTCCCCACCGGCATCCTCGGCAGCAACGGGCTGGGCGTGGTCGGCGCGGCGGCGACGATCTTCTTCGCCTATGTCGGCTTCGACGCGGTCTCGACCGCGGCCGAGGAGACCAAGGATCCGCAGCGCAACGTGCCGATCGGGCTGATCGCCTCGCTCGGCATCTGCACCGTGTTCTACATGCTGGTCGCAGCGGGTGCGATCGGCACGATCGGCGGGCAGCCGCTGTTCGGCGCCGACGGCGTGCCGTTCACCACCGGGTCGGCCGAGCTCGCCCGCGCCTGCCTGATCCCCGCCAACGCGCAGGCGCTGGTCTGTTCGAACGAGGCGCTAGCGCATGTCCTGCGTCAGGTCGGCTATGCCAATGTCGGCAACTGGATGGGCTATGCCGCCGGTCTCGCGCTGCCGTCGGTGATCCTGATCCTGATGTTCGGCCAGACGCGCATCTTCTTCGTGATGAGCCGCGACGGCCTGCTGCCAGAAGTGCTCAGCCGCGTGCATCCCAAGTGGAAGACGCCGCATATCGTCACCGCGATCACCGGCGTGTTCGTCGCATTCGCCGCCGCGTTCCTGCCGGTCGGGCAGCTCGCGGACATCGCCAATGCGGGCACGCTCTACGCGTTCATGATGGTCGCGATCGCGCTGCTGATCCTGCGCAAGCGCGAGCCGAACCGGCATCGTCCGTTCCGCACGCCGGCGGCCTGGATCGTCGCGCCGCTGACGATCGTCGGCTGCATCGGGCTGTACTTCTCGCTTCCCTATGAGGCGATGGCGGTGCTGCCGATCTGGGGCGCGGTCGGCCTCGTGATCTATTTCCTCTATGGCTACCGCAAGAGCTATCTCGGGCGCGGCATGGCCGATGGCGGCGAGCCGATCGACATGGCGCCCCCGGGCAGCCACTGATACGTTACACAAAAAAGGGCCGCGGGAGGAAACTCCCGCGGCCCTTTTTTTTGTGCCTGCTGCCGGACCGTCATCCCCGCGAAGGCGGGGATCCATATCCTC
>NZ_JPDP02000110.1:0-12120 GCF_000732685.2 Sphingomonas sp. STIS6.2 | reverse complement strand
TCGGCGGCGCCGCGGTGTTCCTGTCGTCGGCGGCTGCAAACTATGTGCAGGGCCACATCCTCGCTGTCGACGGCGGCTGGCTCGCACGCTAATGGGCAAGCTGCTCGCGTTTGGGGAGATCATGCTCCGCCTGTCGCCGCCGGGGCGTGAGCTGCTGTTGCAGACCCCGAAGCTCGACGTCTGGGTAGCAGGTGCCGAAGCCAATGTTGCGACCCAACTCGCCAAATTGGGCCATGACGTCGGCATTGCGAGTATGGTCCCCGACAACGACCTGGGCCGCGCCGCGGTAACCACCCTGCGCGGCCACGGCGTCGACACCACCGGCATCCAGCTCGGCGGCGAGCGCATAGGATTGTATTTCGTCACCTCCGGTGCCGGCCTCCGCGCTACCGAAGTGGTATACGACCGCGCTTATTCCTCCTTTGCCCAATCCCCCACCACAGCTTGGAACTGGGACACGCTGCTTGCAGGCGTCGACCGCCTTCATCTGTCGGGCATCACCCCCGCGCTCGGCCCTGCCCCCGCCGAGAGCGCGCTCGCCGCGGCCCGCGCGGCCAGCGACTGCGGCATCGCTGTTTCGTTCGACGGCAACTGGCGCGGCAAATTGTGGGAGCGCTGGAATGCGGACCCCCGCGCGATCCTGTCCGAACTCGTCGAACATGCCGACCTGATGTTCGGCAACCACCGCGATATCGCGCTGCTGCTCGGCCGCGACTTCCCGAGCAGCGCCGAAGATCGCCGACGCAACGCCGCGGAGGCGGCGTTCGAAGCCTTTCCGAAACTCCAGACGATCGCCTCCACCGCGCGCCATGTTGAGCATGTCGACCTGCACCGCCTGTCCGCCCGCGTCGACACGCGCGACGGTCACGCGCAGACCGACGAGGTCGTGCTGGCGGGAATCGTCGACCGCATCGGCGGCGGCGACGCGTTCGCCAGCGGCGTCCTCCATGCGCTGCGCTCGGGCCAGGACAGAGCTGGCGTGGCACAGACGGGGCTCGCGCTCGCCGCGCTGAAGCATTCGCTACCGGGCGATGCCTCGCTGTTCCGGCAGGTCGATATCGACGCCTATCGCAACGGCGGCCTGGATGTCCGCCGCTGATCACAAAGGTTGTCTCGGCTCTATTATTCGTAGGGCGTAAACCGCGAAGCGTCGCAGCGGCCGGGGGAAGAATAGTAGACGGTCAAGAAGTCGGCAAAGTGTGTCCGCAGCTGGTCCGGTATTCCACGCGCCGATCAGTACCGGGGCACGCGGCCACTCACACTCGAGCATCGCAGCAGCGCCGACGAGGCCCTGCTACGTTAAAATGTCTTTTCCAGGAAGTGGAGTTACTGGAATAAACAATCAGCGTGACGAACGCGGTTAGATCGCTTATATGTTAGTCAGACTCACTGCAGGAGCTTTCCATGGCGACCCTCGCTAACGCCGTCGACCCGGGCGACTTCGCTAATCTGGTGTTCGCCAGTCTGGTCGAGACCGCGCGCGCAAAGCCGGCCAAGCGTCGCGGGACCACGCGATCCGGCACGGTCGATGACACCTTATATATAGCGCCTACCGTTGAGGGCTTCTCCGAACAGTATCGAACGGCCGTCGATCACGCGATCGAGCAACTGGCCAAGGCCAGCATCGCGGCTGACCCGGACCGCCAAGCGCTTTATGCCATAGTCGACAAACTGCTGCCCGACGTCCGAGCGAGGCACCTCGAGCGCAAGATCGAGCAGCTCCTCGACGTCCTGGCCGACACGCATGATCCGATGGCCGAGTTTCATACCACGGTCGCGGCCGACAACACCGCCATCCGCCAGCGCTTCATGCACGAGGTCGAAACGCTCACTTCCGCGGAGGTTGCCGGGCGTGCTGGACACGAAGCCAAGAACCGTCACCAGACCGCGGCGCGTTGGAAGGCGCAGGCGCGCGTCTTTGCGGTCCCCTACCAGGGACAGGATCGCTTCCCGACGTTCCAGTTCGATGCCGACGGTAAGCCGCTTCCCCTCATCAAGAGGGTTCTAGAGGTCCTGCCGGCGAACCGGACACACTGGCAAACTGCTTTCTGGTTCGTGTCGTCCAATTCGTGGCTTGGTGGACCCGCTCCGAGGGAACTCCTCGACGATGACGCGGCCGTCCTCGAGGCTGCGGCGCATGAGAGCGACGAGATCAGCGGGTGACGGCGCTGCTGCCGACCGGCATCGTTCCCAAACCGCCGACCGCCTTTGCGACCCACGTCACCGATCTGGCCGTAGGCGCGGTTCTCTGGCGCATCCATGCTGAGCGCCTTGCCGGGGACGCGTTCAACCCCGGGATCGGCTTCTCGCGGTTCGCGCCGATCGGACCCGTGCGCAAACGCGTGCCGACTGCCTATGCCGCGGACGGTTTCGAGGCCGCGGTTTACGAGACGATCTTCCACGATCTCGATCCTGCTCAGTCCTTCAAAACGTACCCGCTGAGCAAGCTCGCCGAAGTACGCTGCTCGGTGCTCCGGGTCGCCACCCCGCTGGTGCTACGCTCCTTCCTCGCACCCGATCTGATGAAGCTCGGCCTCGCCCGTAATCAGCTGATCGATACACCGTCGCGGGAGTTCCCGGACACGCGGCGCTGGTCTGCGGCGCTACACCGCAAGGATGCCGTTACGCACGGGATGGTTTGGGAGTCTCGCGCCTATCCTTCGTCGCTGGCTATGATGTTCTTTGGTGATCGCTTGCCGCCCGGAGCGCTCAGCGTGGTCAGCTCGACCCGCATAGATGCCGATCCTGCACTTGCAATGCGGTTCAAAGCCCTCGCCGACCGCTCCGGGGTAACGCTGATTGTATGAAGCACACTTGCAGTCAGTCAGCGCCGTTCAGGCGGCACCCGGAACGGCTGCTCGTTCATGTGAGTAGACCAATTGCTCTGGCCGGCCGGGCAGGCGCTCGAACGGCGAGCCTGATTGGGAGCCGCCATTCCGCGTTTGACCGCGACGTGTCCGTCGAGGACACTCGGGGAACATGAGCACTGATTTCTCGACGCTTCATGATGATCAGTGTCGGGCGGGTCGACGCTGCCATCGCGCTGCCGATGGTAGCGCCGTCATGAGCCGAGATTGGCGCTTCTGGAAAGACCGCTTGCAGCCGGGCGCGCCGGGCAGGCTCGATCTCGTTGAGCTGGAGGGCCGTGACCGTGGGAAGCTGGGCCACCAGCAAGCCGTTGCCGGCGCTCGGCTCAAGGACGATGTCGGAGGGCATGGGAGCCGCCAGGATCAGGGCGACAGCAGCTAGGTCGAGGGGTGTCGAGAACTGTTGCCACTCGATCTGCTCCTCGCTTCTGACGGTCTGCGTCGGAAGCCGATCAAGCAGCACGGCAGCTTGCAGTACGTCATCATGTGTAACGTCCAAGCGATCTGTACTGCGACTGCGCATTGCAAGTGCAAGTGCAAGCTCCAGTACCTCGAAGCTCTCGCGCTGCGTCCAGCGGCCGTCGGCGTCGGAACCGCCGAAGGCGGTTGTCATCGCTTTGTTGAGCAAGGCGCGCGTGATCTTGTCCTGGCCCTCAAAGCTGGGAACGAGCCGCATCGCCGCAGCGGTGCAACATGACGCACGATCGCGTGCGGTGTGGAACAGGTCGTTCATGGGTGTCTCTTGGCTCTGTAGCTGCACGACGCAGCTCACCAGAAAGTCCCCCTCCCCTTCATGCTCCGGTTCTAACGTCGGCCCAGTCGCCGAACTGCCTCGGGGGCGGCATTCGCCGGAGTTCCAAGCCACGCGGATGGTAAGCTGCCCACGCCTTCCGACGGGCGCGGCGTCCCTCGGGATCGTTATCCTCGGCGAAGATCAACGTCCTGACCGAATCCGGGATATGGACGCGGTCTAGCCTCGCAGCGCCAAGCGTCGCCCAACACGGGATGCCGTTGTGCTGGGTGAACATAGCGGCCGTCTCGAAGCCCTCGGCAAGCGCCAGCGTATCCGTCACTCGCATGCCCTGCCAGCTCGCACCAGCCGGGGTCCCCAGCATCACCTTCTCGAGATACCCCCCGTGTTCGAGGTCGAGGAAGACCCGCTGGACGGCGCGTAGGGCTCGCCCTTCTCTGGCGGCGACTATCAGCGCGGGGAGAAACCGGGTGGTGGGCTTCGGTCCCCAAGGGCATCGCGGGTGAAATCGGAGGTCGTCGAACCCGTCGCAGATCCCGCGCCGCCTCAGGTACGCCTCAGCAGGCGTGCTGGCGACCGGGACGGCCTCGGTCCAAAGCCGCTCGACATTCGGCTGTCGGCTAAGCGGTGCCGCCTTTGGCTGCGGGTAATGCTGGCCGGGCCTCAGCTGAGCGATCTCTCTTAGCACGTCGTCCGCGTCGCAGCCTGCGAAGCAGTGGACGAGGATCCCTTCATGGCCCTGCCGGACCGAGAGACTCGGCGTCTTGTCTTGATGGGCAGGGCGAGGCGCGCGCTGATCGCAACGCCCGCTATGGCACCGATCCCGGCGTGCTGTTCTACACCCATGTCACCGACCGCTTCACGCCGTTCCACACCAAGGTCATCGCAGCCAATGCCGGCGAGGCCGCGCACGTCCTCGATGGCCTGCTCGACCATGAGAGCGAGCTGGTAATCCGCGAACATGCGACCGACACGGCAGGGGGCGGTCGATCATGTCTTCGGTCTGTGCCACCTGCTCGGCTTCCGCTTCGCGCCGCGCATCCGCGACCTCAACGAACGCCGGCTCTATGGCCTGTCATCGCTCGAACCTTGGCCGACGCTGCGCCCGCTCGTCTCAGGGCCGGTCAACGTCCGCGCGATCGAGGAGAATTGGGACGAAACCCTGCGCCTTGCCGCCTCGATCCGCGCCGGCACCGTCAGCGCTTCGGTCATGCTGCGCAAGCTGGCAGGTTTTCCGCGTCAAAACCCAGTCGCCCGCGCACTACGCGAGGTCGGACGGATCGAGCGCACCCTGTTCATGCTCAACTGGTTCGACGATCCTGAACAGCGGCGCCGAACCGGCAGCATCCTCAATAAGGGCGAGGCCCGCAACGCGCTCGCCCGCGCCATCTTCTTCAACCGCCTCGGCGAATTGCGCGATCGCACCTTCGAGAACCAGCGCCATCGTGCCTCCGGCCTGACCCTGCTCACCGCAGCCGTCACGCTCTGGAACACCGTCTATCTCGACCGCGCCGTCCGGCATTTGCGCGCCAGCGGTGTCGAGGTGCCGGACGAACTCCTCGCCCATGTCGCGCCGCTGGGCTGGGAGCATATCGGCCTCACCGGCGACTATCTGTGGAGCGAGATGGACAAACCCCGCGAACGGTTCAGGCCACTGCGCCTCTACCAGCAAGGCCGGGACGCTTAGCGTACGTTTTCGAACATCCTCTCACCGGACCCCTTAATTGACGTTCGAGACGTTGGCAAATCTGCTCCTTCGCTGACGCCGACGCCAGCGACCATTTGAATTTTGCCGGGTGTGCTCCACACTTCTGATCGAATATGATTGATCAAGCTCTCATGCGCGGAGCGGTCACCGCTCTAACCGTATCCGTCGCTGGGCCTAAGCACCGGCAAGGTCGCGCAGGAGACGCAAAACACCTGTTTGTCGCACAATAGTGATTGCGACTGGGTTTTCCACATAGGTGCCCTCAAACTGGCTTCGTCGTTCAGACAGTGCGAAGGGCGGGAGACTCCAGTCTGAGCCAGCGCCGCCTTCGTGGGAAGCGACGCAGCAGGACCCTTTCAACTATCGCTACGATCAACATTCCGCCCGCAATCACGGCGTCCTAAAAGCTATAACTGCCGCGCATGAACACTGATCGACCGTTAAATCCGAAGGGGGAAACGGCGTTGTAAGGCTGGGTGCCAGCATTGTCGGCGCCATTGCTCCCGACCGCAACGCTAGAGACCGTTGAGGCGATATTTTCGTCCGGATAAATGTCAAAGACGTTCTGCGCTCCCACGCTCAGCCTAAACGCACGGGTTGCCTGCCAGCCAACATCGATATCCGTCAGAATCTTGGCACCAAAGCGCTGGACGATGTCTGAGTTCGCCGCACTACCCGTCAAGGGAACCAAGCGAACGTCATAGCCCTGAACCAATGCTGCGACTTGGGCCGGCGTACGATTAAGCAACGCTACCGTCGCGACGCGCCCATACCGGGTGTTGGTGAGCGACAACGTAAACGGTCCCCGCGCATAGTTCAGATCCAGTGTGATCTTGTCGCGCGGTAGGCTGTCAGAAAAGCGAAGTTGCTGGGTGAGGTCAAAGAGCGGCGTGGTGATGCCCAGTGCCGCGATCGGCGCCGGGGTGCCCGCGATCCTGTCGAACGTCGTCTTGTTGTAATTGCCCGCAAGCGTGGCCGTGATCCGGCTTCCGTCTCCGAAACGATGTCGGTAGTTCATGACCAGATCGATGCCCTTTGTCTCCGTGTCGACCGCGTTGGTCAGGAACGACAACGCAGCGAAGCCAGACTGCCTATTGGCGGCCAGATAGTTCGTTAGGCGGGCGTCCTGGAAGGTCGATGAGATGGCGATGCGGTCACGCACCTTGATCCGGTAGGCATCGAGCGTCGCCGTGAAACCGCCGGCCTCGAAGACGGTACCAATAGATACGTTGCGTGACTGTTCAGGTTTCAGGTCAGTCGCGCCTGCCAGCCGCGCTGCAGGATTGTCGACTGCCGCCACTCGTACGATCGCCTGGGCGCCGTTGAGGATCAGCGTATTCGATGCGTTATAGCCGGACTGTGCCAGCGCAGGCGCGCGAAAGCCGGTGTTGTAAGAGCCTCGCAGCGCAAGCCCGCCGAACAGACTGAGCCGCCCGGCAGCCTTGAAATTGGTGGTACTGCCGAAGTCGGAATAACGTTCGTGCCTGGCCGCACCTGAAAACAGCAGCCAGCCGAAAAACCGCTTTTCCACTTCGCCATACAGCGCGACGCTATCGCGAGCGATCGACGCACGATCATCGGGTCCGTTGCTTGGTCCCGGTTGCGAACCTATCGGCCCCGGACGACCGGCGTTGGGGCCATCCGGAATTAATACCCCGCCATTGCGATAGCCATCAGGCGCCCCCGAGAAAAGACGGTAGGCTTCCTCGCGATACTCGGCGCCGAAAGCCAGTCTGAACGGCTGATCGTCACCGACCGGGATCTCTCGCGTAAAATCGAGGTTCGAGGTCCATTGATAGAAGTCGCTACCGCCACGGTAAAAGCGCGACGGGGAGGCAGCCCCCAAGGACACGTTGACGCTGTCGACGTAAGTCGTGCGGACGGTACTGACGCCATAGACGGTCGACAGGTCCCAACCGAACCCCGCCAGGTCGTCTCCACGCAGACCGATCGCGGTGGAAATGTTCTCCAGCCTGGTGTCGAGGCCCGGGCTGTAACCGTCCGGGTAGAGCGCGCGTACCGTCTCGTCCTGTCCAGGACGGCGGAAGAAATACTGGATGTCGCCATCGAGGCGATTGTACCCACCAAAGCTGTAAAATTCGGTCCCCCCTGGCAGGGGCGCGACGAGGTTGTAGAAGAGCTGGTAGTTCCGGTTTGGCTGATCGCCCTGCTGGAATACGTTCCGGTCGAACCCGGCTTCCCGGGGGTCGAGCGTCCCGTTCGATGGTGTCAGTCCAACACCGGAGCCATAATTGCCAGAAGGCGCGACTGGCAGACCAGCGACGTTCGTCCCGAAATACTGCTGCCGCGTATCCGCCCGCGCACGATTGGTGCCATCCCGGTCTTGGTAAGCCGCGGTCAGGCGCAGGACGCCGTTCGCTCCGAGCGGGATGCCTGAGGAGGCGCTTGCCTCGTAGGTGTCGCCGTCGCCCTTCGTAGTCTGCACATAGCCCGCCTGCGCGATGGTGCCGAGCGAGCGGTCGAGGATCATGTTGATGACCCCCGAGATCGCGTCCGAGCCGTACTGGGCGGCAGCACCATCGCGCAGCACTTCGATCCTCGACATGGCAAGGGTCGGGATGGCGTTGAAATCAACCGCGACGTCGCCGCGACCGATGCCGTTACTCGAATTGAGGTCGGCCGTGGTGTGGCGACGTTTGCCATTGATCAGCACGAGCAGTTCGCCGGCCCCTAGTCCGCGCAGGGACGGTGGCTGGATGAAATCGCCGACACCTGATGCCAGCGGTCGCGGAGCGCTGAAGCTCGGCACCTGAACCTTCAGCATCTGGATGAGATCGACACGCCCGCTTTGTTGCAGCGCCTCGCGCGATATGGCGTCCACTGGCGTCGACGATTGCGTTGCCGTGCGGCCACCAAAACGGCTGCCGGTAACGATGATCTCGCCGGCCTCATCGTCGTCTTCGACTGCGTCGGCTTCTCGAACGACCTCCTGCGCCAACGCAGGCATCGGCATCGTAGCGGTGGCGGCAAGCGCTATCGCGAAAGATCGCATGTAGATCCCCTTAGGTGATGTTATCTTATTATGTTTGGCGAATTGCTGATGGCCGCTTTTTTAGGAGCGGAAGGCCTGGTAGCGCTGGGTTAGCGATCACCGCCGTGGAGGGGCGGTATCGTCACAGGTCGGCAGCCTCGCCTGATCCACCCTCGGCATTTATTCGAGTGGTAAAGCTCGGCGCCCGGCCAAAGTCGGCTCTGCCAAACGGCCGGTCGCGAAACAGATACCCGTAGTAGAAATTGCGCAGCCTGGCGTGGAAGGCACGCACTTGGTCCTGATATGCCAGCTGTGCGCGAACGTCGGTGTCAGCCAGCCGGGTCAGTAAAGCCTGTACTCCTACCGAAGGCAGCACCCACCCAAGCATGCGCGCCGAGGCATCGCGGCGTTCCAACCCGCTTCGATAAGCACGGACCTTGGTCGCGACGCTTTCGTCACCGACCTGATGGAAGGCGAAATACCATTTGTAATGAAAGGTGGATCCGAGTGGGGCAGAGTCCGCCCATTCGGGATGACCGGCATAGAAGCGGCGCATTGTCGTTTCGCGGGGAATGTCCCAGGCGCGGTTGACCATCTCGCGCTGGGCCAGCGCGATCTCTGCACCCTGACCGATCGGCACGGCGCGGTTGATTGCGACTTGCGCCAGTGTCGGCAGGACGAGCACCAGTGCAAGCCAGCACGCTGCCAGCGTTGCAGCGTTTGCGACCGAGCTCCAGCGGAGTCTTGCGACCAGTGCGGCGAGCGCCATCCAGAACAGGAAATAGGCGAGGATCACGGCGAGAACCGCCAGGATGGCTGCGCCCCCAACACCGGACGCTACCGCGGTAACGAGGAAGGGCACGGCAAGCGCCGCCCATAACAGCACAATACGCAACAGCATACGTCGCCGGAGCAGCATTGCGCCGCCCCGCGGTAGGGCATCCAGCATTCGCAGCCGCCCCGCCTCGCGTTCGCCGGACGTCAGATCATGGAACAGCGCCAACACGAACAGCGGCGCGAGGAAGACGAGCACGAACGCGAAATCGAACCGGCCCGGCAGAGCGAGTTCAGGATTGAAGACGTCGCCGTCATAGATTTGCGCTTCCAGCCCCAGCGCGCGGACGCGCAAGATGTAGGGCGAGACGTCGCGCATCCCAAGTGCGGCGAAGGCCAACGGGGACGGTGCGTCCCAGGTTGGGTGGAAGCTGTAATAGCCCGCGCTGCCCGCGTCCTTAGTCCGGTCGACATAGTCGGCAACGGCCGCGATATCTTCGGATTGCGCGGCCGGGATTGCGGCGATCGCGGTGCGCTGCCGGGAGATTTCTACCATGCCCGCGGTGACGGAAACGGCGGTGAGTATGGCCAGGAGGATCAGTGCCACGACGCTTAGCCGCGCACGGAGCAACAGGCGCAGTTCATGTATCCATAGGGTCATCGACGGGCTCCCAGACGGCGAGTCACCCGTTTGAGCAGCAGTGTGGCGACTGCCAACCACAATCCCAGAATGATGATCCCGGGCAGCGCTGCGGTTGCAAGCGCCGCGGCGCTTGGCGCAACGAAGGCGAAATCAGGCATCTGTTGCCAATTGTCCGCTGCAATCCGCTTGCGGCGATCGGCACCCGCATCTTCGGCGATATCGTCAGCGTAGCTGACATTCTTCGCCTCCATCCGGTTGAGACGCTGCACAAGGGCGTAGCGATACGTTTCTGCCTGTTCAAGGAAGCGGCGATGTCCGGCAAAGTCGGTGTCCGCCGCAGCCATCGACAGCGCGCGGATCGCGATCGTTGGGCTCAGCACACCGATCGCATCGACCAACCGGTTCTGAGCGGTCTGCGCCGCGAAGCTGGCACCTGCATAGCGATCGAACAGGCCGGACGTCAGCCGCTCCCCCTCCATCGCGAGCAGTCCTTTGTAGTTCACCGGCAGATCCTCGACCCGGGTTACGCCGTAGCGCTGCAGGACAGACTGCTTGAAGGCTGCCAGATGCGGATCGTCGGGATTGTGACTGTCGCCCAGCTGGCGCAGGTCGCGCGCGATGGCGACATCGGTCTGAAGACGGTTCTGGAGCGGCACTGCGGCCCCCGCAATGTCGGGGGCGATGCGCGGCAGCAGTACGACCGCGACCGTCCATATTGCCAGCAGTGCAAGGAGGGCATCACGCCCGCGCCGGGCAAACCCCGACGCGAGCAGGATCAGGACGACCCACAATGCAAGATACAGCGCATAGCCAAGCCCGATGACCGCCATTGGCAACGCCAGCGTGCCGGGTTGCGCGACGACTGCGACAAAACCGACCATCGCCGGCAATCCGACGATCAAGGCCACGATCCCGAGCGCGGCAAGCTTGCCACGCACCAGCTGTCCCCGTGAGACACCCTGCAGCATCAGTAATCGCAGCGTTCCTCGTTCGGTCTCGCGCGCCAGCCCGCCGAAGCCCAGGAAGATCAGCAGTAATGGGGCAACTACCTGGAGGACGAAGGCGGGGGTGAGTTGCCCAAAGCGGACCAGCAAGGAGCTTTGCCGCACGTCGCCAAAATTGGCGCTGTTCTGGCGGTGGCCTTCGAGAAACATGCTGTTGCCCGTGAAGGCATCGACACCGGGATCGAACGCGGCCAACGCACCCAGCGGGCGATAGATGAAGGTGCCGTAATGGACCATGCGGTGCGGGTG
This sequence comes from Sphingomonas sp. STIS6.2, assembly GCF_000732685.2. Lineage (NCBI taxonomy): Bacteria > Pseudomonadati > Pseudomonadota > Alphaproteobacteria > Sphingomonadales > Sphingomonadaceae > Sphingomonas > Sphingomonas sp. STIS6.2. The sequence goes on along the minus strand of NZ_JPDP02000110.1, from coordinate 1,132 downwards.
GCGATCAGGTTGAGCCTTGAACGCCGCAGCAGCCACCTGCTGATGCCGCGTGCGCAGCTCGGCAATGCCACGTTGATGCGACCATGAACTGAGTACAGCCGCCAGGGTCAGCAGGACGAGCAGAACAAGCGCGATCACCGCCACGCGGTTGCGTGCCATCAACCGGAGTTCATCACGCGCGATCAGGTGTGTCGCACTCACGCCGCACGGGTCCCTACGCCGACTTGGAACCGTGCGTGCAGGGCGCGAATGTCGAATCTTTCGGACCCGGTGGCCGTGACATCCTCGACGATCCGGCCCTGTTCAAGGAAGGCGATCCGGTCGGCGACATCGGCGGCAGATAAGAGGTCGTGCGTTACCATCAGCACCGCGGTGCCACGGTCGCGCACTTTCAGGAGCAGCGCGTTGAAGTCGGCGGTTGCGCGCGGGTCAAGACCAGAGGTCGGCTCGTCAAGCAGCAGCACGGGCACTTCGCGCAGCAGCGCCACTGCAATCGCGACCTTCTGCCGCATACCCTTGGAAAAGCCGCCCAGCCGTTGGTCCCACGCCCGGTCCTGCAACCCGGCAGCTGCCAGCGCGTTGGTAATCGTTCCTCTGTCCTGACGTTGATCGGCAAGTGCCAGCAGGTAATTGGCATTCTCAACCGCGCTCAGATGCTCGTACAGCGCGACGTTCTCGGGGAGATAAGCAATGCGTCGGCGCGCCGCGTCAGCGTCAGCGCCTGGATCGATGCCGCAGACCGCGATCTGTCCCGCATCGGCGCGCACAAAGCCAAGCAGAGCGGACAAGGTGGTCGACTTGCCCGCTCCGTTGCCACCGAGCAACGCCGTGATGCTGCTGGCGGGAACAGTGAGCGATAGACCGTCGAGAACGCGATGGTTGCCGTAGGCAAGCGCCAGTTCGTAGATAGCGATAGGGTTACCGTTGTTATCGGGCATAGGCCTCAATCTGCAAGCAACATGATATAGCGTATCATAGAGGGTCGGTGCCGCGTTGCAACATTCTAGGTTGGGGGAGGGCTGTTAGCGCGCGACACACGGCTCATCGCCGGCCGAATGCTCATACGTACCGCTGAGAGCAGCCAGCGAGCATTGTCGACGCCTATCGGAGCCGCAGGCTAGCTGTTTAGTCC
>NZ_JPDP02000109.1:0-5255 GCF_000732685.2 Sphingomonas sp. STIS6.2 | reverse complement strand
TCGGCGGATCACGATCAATCCGCACGGCCAGCCAGTCCGGGTTCCCGCCTCCGCAGGAATGACGGAGCTGCCAGTTCAGCCGGTCCGCGCAGCCTTCTCGACCAACCCGCCGACTCCTTCGCGCCGCTCCAGCTCCGCCCGCACGTCGTCGAGGCTCAGCCCGGCGTCCGCCAGCAGCACCGCGAGATGGAACATCAGGTCGGCGGCCTCGGGGACGATGCTCGCCTCGTCGCCCGAACAGGCCGCGATCACCGTCTCGACCGCTTCCTCGCCGAGCTTCTGCGCGATCTTCGGGCGGCCGCGCGCGAACAGGCTGGCGGTATAGGAGGTGTCGGCGGGCGAATCGCGGCGCGCGCGGATGGTCGCCTCCAGGCGGTCGAAAACGGGGTCTGCCATGCCGCGCGTGCTGACGCAGGCGCGCGGGCGGGTCAATCCTTTGCGCGCGGCGGCCGCTTCAGGAACCGCTTGCGCAGCGCGCGGCGGACCAGCCAGACGCCGATCGCGGCGACCGCGAACAGCGCGATGTCCGACGCTTCGGGGCCGGTGCGCGGATGCACCACGCCGCTATGTCCCGATTGCACCGCGACCAGCGGCAGCGTCGCCATGCCGGTCAGGCCGACCGCAGGGGGGTCCGCACCGGGATCCCCGCAGCCGCCAGCGCGGCATGCGCGTCGCCGATCGACGCCTGGCCGAAGTGGAAGATCGATGCGGCCAGCACTGCGCTCGCATGGCCGTCGCGGATCCCGGCGACCAGATCGTCGAGCCCGCCGACCCCGCCGCTCGCTACGACGGGCACCGCCACGCGGTCGGCGATCGCGCGGATCAGGTCGAGGTCATAGCCGCTGCGCGTGCCGTCGCGGTCCATCGAGGTGACGAGCAGTTCCCCGGCGCCGAGCTCGGCGAGCCTCACCGCATGCGCGATCGCGTCGATCCCGGTCGCGCGCCGGCCGCCATGCGTGAACACTTCCCAGCCGTCGGCGGACCGCCGCGCATCGACGCTCGCGACGCAGCACTGGCTGCCGAAACGCTCGGCGATATCGGCGACGAGCTCCGGCCGCTCGACCGCGGCGGAATTGACCGCGACCTTGTCCGCGCCCGCCAGCAACAGCGCGCGCGCATCGTCCGCGGTCCGCACGCCGCCGCCGACGGTCAGCGGCATGAAGCACACCGCCGCCGTCCGCCGCACGACGTCGAGGATCGTGCCCCGGCCCTCATGGCTCGCGCCGATGTCGAGAAAGCACAATTCGTCCGCACCGGCGGCGTCATAGGCGCGCGCCTGCTCGACCGGATCGCCCGCGTCGCGCAGCTCGACAAAGTTCACGCCCTTCACGACGCGGCCATCGGCGACGTCGAGACACGGGATCACACGCGCGCGGACGGTCATGGGTGTGCTCGAAGAAGGGGTTCACGCGGAGACGCGGAGACGCGGAGACGCGGCGAAGCCGCTAAGATTGATTCACGCGAAGGCGCGAAGGCGCGAAGAGAGAGAAAGGCAGAGCAGGACTTCTGCTTGCTCTTCGCGCCTTCGCGCCTTCGCGTGAACCCATATCTGCCTGCGGCGCCAAAAGACTCTCCGCGGCTCCGCGTCTCCGCGTGACCCCTCATGCCGCCTTCGCCACGCTCAACGCCGCCGCGAGATCGAGCCGCCCGTCGTACAACGCCCGCCCCGTGATCACACCCTCGACCCCATCACGCACATGCAAGGCGAGAACGTGAATCTCGGCGATCCCCTTCACCCCGCCGCTAGCGATCACCGGAATGTCGACCGAGCGCGCGAGGTCGACCGTCGCCTCGACGTTGCAGCCCTTCAGCATCCCGTCGCGCCCCACATCAGTGAACAGCAGCGACGCCACCCCCGCATCCTCGAACCGGCGCGCGAGATCGACCGCGCTGGTGGTCGAGACGTCGGCCCAGCCCTTGGTCGCGACCATGCCGTCCTTCGCATCGACCGCGACGACGATCCCGCCGGGGAAATCCTTCGCCACGCCGCGCACGAAGTCGGGATCCTCGAGCGCCGCGGTGCCGATCACGACCCGCGACACGCCCAGATCGAACCAGCCCTCGACATTCGCACGCGTGCGGATCCCGCCGCCGAGCTGCACATGCCCCGGAAACTGCGAAACGATCGCGCGCACCGCGTCGCCATTGACCGACGCGCCTGCAAACGCGCCGTCGAGATCGACGACGTGCAGATGCTCGGCACCTGCGCTCGCGAACAGCATCGCCTGCGCCGCGGGATCGTCACCATAGACGGTCGCGCGGTCCATATCGCCCTCGGCGAGGCGGACGACCTGCCCGGCCTTGAGGTCGATCGCGGGGAAAACGATAAGGCTCACGGCCGCCACTCCAGAAAACGTTCGAGCAAGGCCAGGCCGTAGCGCTGGCTCTTCTCAGGGTGAAATTGCACGCCGATCATCGTGTCGCGTCCGATCGCCGCGGTGACGGGGCCGGCGTGATCGGTGGTCGCAAGAATATCGGCGCCTTCGAAGGCAAAGCTGTGCAGGAAATATGCCTCGCCCGGCGCGATCAGCGGATGCGCGGTGGCCGGCACGACGTCGTTCCAGCCCATATGCGGCACCTTCGCGTCCATCGTCCCCGGCTCGAGCCGCCGCACGCGCCCCGGCACCCAGCCGAGCCCGGCATGCGTCCCCATTTCCTCGCCCGCCTCGGCCATCAGCTGCATGCCGACGCAGATGCCGAGGAACGGCGCGCCCTCGTCGCGCACGCGCCGGTTCAGCGCCTCGACCATCCCCGGCACCGCGCGCAACGCCGCCGCGCATGCGCCATAAGCGCCGACGCCGGGCAGCACGATCCGCTCGGCCTTCGCGACGACGTCCGCATCGGCGGTGACGATCAGGTCGCTACAGCCCGCGGTGCGCAGCGCGTTCTCGACCGAATGCAGGTTCCCCGCGCCGTAATCGATCAGCGCGAGCGTCACAGCATCCCCTTGGTCGACGGGATCGCGTCGGCCTTGCGCGGGTCGATCTCGATCGCGGTGCGCAATGCGCGCGCGACGCCCTTGAACGCGGCCTCGGCGATATGGTGGTTGTTGGTGCCGTACAGCGTCTCGACGTGCAGCGTGATGCCCGCGGCCTGCGCGAAACTGTGGAAGAAATGCTCGAACATCTCGGTGTCCATGCCGCCCAGCCGCGTCTGCGAGAACAGGTCCTTCCAGACGAGCCAGGGCCGCCCGGAAATGTCGAGCGCAACCCGCGTGAGAGTCTCGTCCATCGGCGACAGCGCATCGCCGTAGCGCGCGATGCCGCGCTTGTCGCCGAGCGCCTGCGCGAAGGCCTGGCCGATCGCGATGCCGGTATCCTCGACGGTGTGATGCTCGTCGATATGCAGGTCGCCCTTGGTGCGGACGGTGAGGTCGATCAGCGAATGGCGCGAGAGCTGTTCGAGCATGTGATCGAAGAAGCCGACGCCGGTCTCGACGTCGTAAACGCCGGTCCCATCGAGGTTGATGGTGACGTCGATCGCCGTCTCGGCGGTGGAGCGGGAAATCGTGGCGGTGCGCATGCCACCTCCCATAACGTGCGCCACGACGCATGCAATCTTGACCGCGATCCGAATACCGCTACCCAAGGGGAATGAGTGATGGACTGCCCGATAGCCTGATTCCGTACGACGAGATCGTGCAAGAAGCCCTGCGTGCCGTCGTCGGCCGCGTGCTCGGTTCCGTGTCGGAGGCCGGCGGGCTTCCCGGCGAGCATCATTTCTACATCACCTTCAAGACGCAGGCGCCCGGCGTCGACATCCCCAAGCGGCTGATCGAACGCTTCCCGGACGAGATGACGATCGTCATGCAGAACCGCTACTGGGACCTCGTCGTCGACGACGAGCGCTTCTCGATCGGCCTGTCGTTCAACCAGGTCCCGTCGAAGCTGGTCATCCCCTATTCGGCGATCACCGCATTCCAGGATCCCGCGGTCAGCTTCGAACTGCGCTTCCAGGCGCAGGAAGGCGCAGACGAGTCGCTCGGCGAGCATGACCCGGCCGAGAATGACGGCCCGACCGCGGTGCCGATCGAAGACGGCTCGAACGTCGTCGCCGTGGATTTCAAGCGGAAGAAGTGAGCTGGAGCGAGGCGATCAGGCAAAGCTGATCGCCGGTCGCACAGCGACGCGAACGGCCGGCCGACGCGCACCGCGCGGTCGACGACATGGGGTTTACTCCCATGTCGGCCTTCTGCTCTACGCCGCCATACCGGAACAAGCCCGGCATGACGGCGTAGGTAGGTTATGACCAACACCCGCACAGAAACCGACTCGATCGGCCCGATCCAAGTCCCCGCCCAGGCCTATTGGGGCGCGCAGACCGAGCGATCGGTCGAGAATTTCCCGTTCGGCACCCGCGAACGCATGCCGATCGAGATCGTCCACGCCCTCGCGCTCGTCAAACAGGCCGCCGCCCGCGTGAACCGCGCGCACGGCCTCGACGCCACAATCGCCGACGCGATCGACGCCGCCGCGCAGGAGGTGATCGACGGCACGCTCGACGACCAGTTCCCGCTCGTCATCTGGCAGACCGGCAGCGGCACCCAGTCGAACATGAACGTCAACGAGGTGATCGCCGGCCGCGCCAACGAGCTGCTCACCGGCACGCGCGGCGGCAAGTCGCCCGTCCACCCCAATGACCATGTCAACATGAGCCAGTCGTCGAACGACAGCTTTCCGACTGCGCTCCACATCGCCGCCTCGCTCGCTGTGACGCGCCGGCTCTTCCCCGCGCTCGACCGACTAAAGACCGCGCTGCAGGCCAAGGCGGACGCGTGGGACGACATCGTCAAGATCGGCCGCACGCACCTGCAGGACGCGACACCGCTGACGCTTGGGCAGGAATTCGGTGCGTATGCCAATCAGGTCTATCGCTGCGGCCGCCGGATCGAGCCGGGCGTCACCAACGGCACCAACCGGCTCGCGCAGGGCGGCACTGCGGTCGGCACCGGGCTCAACGCGCCCAGGGGATTCGCCGAGGATTTCTGCAAGGCGGTCTCCGACCTGACCGGCCATCCGTTCATCCCCGCGGAGAACAGCTTCGAGGCGCTCGCCTCGAACGACCCGCTCGTCCATCTGTCGGGCACGCTCAACACGCTCGCGGTCGCGCTGACCAAGATCGCCAACGACATCCGCCTGCTGGGCAGCGGCCCGCGCTGCGGCTTCGGCGAGATCGACCTGCCCGCCAACGAGCCCGGCAGCTCGATCATGCCCGGCAAGGTCAACCCCACCCAGTGCGAGATGCTGACGATGGTC
>NZ_JPDP02000108.1:0-3345 GCF_000732685.2 Sphingomonas sp. STIS6.2 | reverse complement strand
CCTCGAGATTGGCGATGCTGTGCGACATGTTCGCCTCGCCCGACAGAAACGGCTTCTCCCACAGGACGGCGCCGTCGCGGTGGATCCGGCTCATGCCCTCGATATGCGCAGGCGGCGTGCCGACCAGCAATTCAGGCCCGAGCGAGGCCTGGCGCAGCTTGGAATGCGCGAGCCAGAGGTAGTTGTGGCGCTCCGTGACATGATCGCTGAACTCGTTGGCAAGGCACAGACCAAGGCGAAACGGCGTTCCGTCCGGACCGATCAGGTAGATCCCGGCAAGCTCAGGCTCCTCGCCGCCGTCTTCGGCAAAATCGGGCATCGCGAGCGCGGCACCCGGTGCGACCAGACCCGAGCCATCACCCTTGTAGAACCATTCGGGCTGCTGGCCGCGTGTCCCTTCTTTCGGCTTGCCGCCTTCGACGCCTTCGAGGAACATCCGCATCGAATCCGTCTGATTCTCGGCGTCCGCGGCCGCGCGGTGCATCTTGTCGCGGCCCTCAGCCGAACCGAGATGCGTCAGGCCGGTGCCCGTCATTATGAGGTGGGCCGGATCGACATGATCGATCGGCGAGGTCAGGCGACCAGCGGCGAGCTCAGCGGCGATGTCGACGCTCGCGCCTGTTCCACAAGCTGCAACTGCGCCGGCGAGATCGGTGCCATCGGCGAGCGCACGTTCGGCGAGCGCGCGGACGCTGTCTACGCCGCTAACGAACGTGGCCCCTTCACTAGTGGCAGCGATCACCGATCGCGTGCCGTCGACCCCAACATGCTGCAACAGGCGCAAAATCATCACACTCTCTCTCCTAAGCGGGACGCCGTTGTTACGGTTCGTCCCCAGTATCTTGATTTAGATGGCGGGAACGCCGTCGATAAGTCGCGGCACGGTCGTGCCGTCACGCAGAACCTCCGGCAGCAGTTCGGGCAGCAGATTCTGGTACGACACCGGCCGCAGGAACCGGTCGATCGCCAGGCTGCCGACCGAAGTCGTGCGGCCGTCCGACGTCGCCGGGAACGGTCCGCCATGGACCATGGCATGCGCGACCTCGACACCCGTCGGCCATCCATTGGCCAGGATCCGCCCCGCCTTGCGCTCGAGCAGCGGGATCAGGCGCGACGCCATCCCGGCATCGCCCGTATCCATCTGGATGGTCGCGGTAAGCTGACCCTCGGCGGCACCCAGTACGGCGTGGAGTTCGTCCTCGCTCGTGCAGCGTACCAGCAACGACGACGCACCGAACACCTCATGGCCCAGCGCCTTGTCGCTCAGGAACTGTGCGGCGGTCGTTTCGAAGAATACCGCCTGCCCTTGCGCAACGCCTTCGCCGACCTTGCCGCGAGCGATCTCGTTCACCGCGTCGTGGCCGGCAAGGGCGGCGATGCCCTGCTCGTAGGCGGCATGAATGCCGCTGGTGAGCATCGTTGCGGCAGGAGCCTCGGGCAACGACGTTGCGGCCGCGGACACGAATGCGTCGAGCCCCTCGCCCTCGAGCGCGAGCACGAGACCGGGATTGGTGCAGAACTGGCCCGCGCCCATCGTCAGTGACCCGACGAACGCCGTACCGAGCGCAGCGCCACGGGCCTTCAGCGCTTCGGGCAGCAGCACCACCGGGTTGATGCTTGACATCTCGGCATAGACCGGGATCGGGACTTCGCGAACCTGCGCCAGCTTGGCCAAGGCCAGTCCGCCAGCCCGCGAACCGGTGAACCCGACAGCGGCGATCCTCCAATCCTGCACCAGCGCGCTGCCGAGCTCGTTGCCGGGCCCGACCAGATGGGAGAACACGCCCTTGGGCAGCCCACACGCCGCGACCGCGGCATCGATCGCGCCAGCGACCATTGCGCCGGTGGCGGGATGTGCAGGATGACCCTTGACGACGACCGGGCAACCGGCTGCCAGCGCCGACGCGGTGTCGCCACCGGCAGTCGAAAAGGCGAGCGGGAAATTGCTCGCCCCGAACACCGCGACCGGACCGAGCGGGATCATACGCAAGCGCAGGTCAGGACGCGGCAGCGGTGCGCGATCGGGGAGTGCCGGATCGATCCGCAACCCCATCCAGCCGCCACGGCGAACGACGCCTGCGAACAGCTTCAACTGGCCGACGGTACGCCCGCGCTCGCCCTCCAGCCGGGCGCGCGGCAGGCCACTCTCGCGCATCGCGGTGACGATCAGGTCGTCGCCCAGTGCGACGATCTCCGCGCCGATCCGCTCCAGGAAGTCCGCCCGTGCGTCATTGGTGGTCGCGCGGTATACGTCGAACGCGGCTTCTGCAGCGGCGCAGCCCGCTTCGACGTCGCCATGACCATGAACCGCAATCGGATCGCCTACGGTCGCACCCGTTGCCGCCTCGACGGACCAGAAGCCTGTATCGTGAACCTTGTTCGCAAAAAACACGTCGGCCATGTGGTATCCACTCCTTATACTCTGACATATAAGGCTCGTTTGAGTTTGGCAATCTACGACATTCCTCCATCTGGAACGGCGTGGTATCTGTCGAACAGGGAGCGCGAATGACTAAGACTCAAGACGTTAACGACGTCGTTGATGCGATCAGTGAACCGCCGCGGGCCACCCGTGGTACGGGAAGACGGTTGCACGGGGCCGTAGCTCACAAGCTGGGAACGGCGATATTGTCCGGGAAATACGCGCCTGGCGACACGCTTTCCGGGGAGGTCGAGTTCTCAGCGATGCTGGACGTGTCGCGTACTGCTTACCGCGAAGCCATCCAGGTCCTGACTGCCAAGGGGCTCGTGGAGAGCCGTCCGAAAATCGGAACGCGCATACTGCCGCGCAGCCGGTGGAACTTGCTCGATCCCGACGTTCTGGCGTGGTCGTTTGCCGGCGAACCTGACATCGGATTGATCCGCAGTCTCTTCGAACTTCGCGCGATCGTCGAGCCTGCCGCGGCGGCGCTGGCCGCCCAGAGACGCGAGCGCAGCGATCTCAAGATCATGAAGGATGCGCTGGCGGCGATGCGGCGGCATACCTTGGCCACCGAAGCCGGCCGCGCGGCGGACCGCGAGTTTCACGATGCGGTACTGACCGCGACGCGCAACGATGCATTGATCGTACTGAGCGCGAGCATCGGCGCCGCGGTCGGTTGGACCACTCAGTTCAAGCAGCGCGCACGTGCCCTGCCTCGCAATCCCATCCCGGATCACGCGCTGGTCTACGACGCGATCGCTGCAGGCGATGCGAACGGTGCCAGCACGGCGATGCGAACCCTGGTCGATCTCGCGCTGGAGGATACGAAGCTGGCGATGGCGCGCTGATCGCACGCCACCGTCGTTTCGGCTTCCTTTGCTCTGACTAAGCGGAGCCCTGGTTAAGCTGAACTCTGATTAAGG
>NZ_JPDP02000107.1:0-10275 GCF_000732685.2 Sphingomonas sp. STIS6.2 | reverse complement strand
GGCAGGCAAAGGCCGGCAACGATCTGTCGAGCCGGTTACGTGCTGCCGAGGCAAACGTCGTGCAGCTTCACGACGAGCATACAGATGTGCATGCCAGCCGGCTCGACGACGCTCGCGGACAGGTCCTCGGCATTGCACGAAACGCCTCGGATACGAGCGCTTCCTATGCTCAGCGCATCAAGGATGCCGTGGCCTCTGCAGGCGACAGCTTAGTAGAGACATCCCACGACCTACAAAACAGCACTAGCTCGACGGTGAACCGCGTTGCCGGCTGGATCCGCGGTAAGGGCCAGGGGGGTGGCCACACGGGATCGCCGATCGGCAATCCTGTCGTACTCGGCACGGCAGCAGCTTTGGTTGGGCTTGTCGCAGGCGTGCTGATCCCGGTCAGCGCCGAGGAGGAACGAGCGCTGGACAGCTTTGCCAGCACTCTGAAAGCTAAGGGACGCGACCTTGCCCAGGATGTCGTCAATCGCGGTGCGCAGGTGGCCGGAGATACGTTGGATGCCGTCAAAGATAGCGCCCAGACCCATGGCCTGACCGCCGACAAGCCGATCGGCGACCTCCTTGGCGAACTCAAAAGCGGCGAGCTTCTGAGCCACGCCAAGCAGGCTGCGCAAGAGGTGGCCGATACGAGCAAGGAAAGCGTGCAGTCGCAAATGTCTGGCGACGACAAGAGCCTGCGATAATCTTCTGCGGGATGCGGTCTTCAGAGCCGTATCCCGCTATGCGACCGCAGCCGCGCCTGATCATAGCGTCCGGCAAGCTTCCGGCATTTCTCTTTGCCCAGCCAAATAGGAGCACGAGATGCGCAGACGCGGAAACAAACCTGTCGGCATCGCCGCGAAGATCATTTTTCTGCTAATCGTGGTGATGGTAGGCGTGGTCATATGGTCAGGTGTCCGCGGCTTGCAAAAGGAGCCAAACGGCCCACCTCGCGGTAGCCAGTCCTTGCCCGCTCAAAGCAGCACAGGGGACCGTTCAATCGGTCACGCCAAAAGCACAGCCCATGCATTAACCGGACCCCGCTTGGTCAGACCGCCGGTTCAGGTCACAGCCATATCAATTTAGGCTTGTTCCAGTGGTACGGAAATGTGACCGACAGGCTGAGTGAAATTAATCAAATGCGGCGGTTTCCTTGAAAGCATACATAAGCTTAATATTGTGCATGGCACAAACCGCCTGTTCGGCCGGTCCCGATCAGCGCGAAATCAATGTCCACGCAAATGCGCTTAAAACTTGCAATGTGTACCTGAGTCCGCGATTTGACGGAAAATCTGTTGATATTCCTGAAAGTATTGCACGTTTTACTGTACGTGATAACACTGTGATTGTTCGATGGCCATTTCGCAGTGAACGTCAGATTAAGACGGGTAGCTGTACCACTAGCGCTGATGGGCATATCTTCATATCGGCAGAAGTTTTGCAAGATCCCGAATAGCAGGTTGAATATCCCCTTCCGGTACAGCCATTTATTACAAGCTATGTATCGCCGAGCGCGCGGTTGATCTGCTGTTCTTCCAAATCAAGTCCCTCGGCAAGCGCGCGGTGTACGTCGGCGTCAATCTGGTCGGCCTGTTTCATTAATATTGCGCAAGCTGCTTCGATTGCGACCAGCCGCAAACGCTGTTGGGCCACGAGCTGGTCGACTTTGGTTTTGACATCCTGCCCTCTATGCTCGCTCGCTCTGCGTAAGCGTGGTTTGAAGGTCGCCTTGTAGGCGGACCGTTCAACGGGTTGATGGCGGCTCTTTGAACGGGGCCGTAATGTCAGACGATACTATCGAACCAGCCGCGGATGTAGCGAGTAGTCATATAATCTCGTTTTGTGACCGAAGCGACGCTAGCCCGTATGCAAAACACGGCGCCTTACTGATCGGAATGGTCTCGCATACTTTACCGATATCGCTGAAGCCAGGACCTAGCTTTAGCAAAAGATTTCTGATCTAACTGTAAAAACATACATCGTTAACTATCGTACCGTATCAAGGACATTGGTCGATCGTGCACCTCGGACCCGAAAGGTTGCGGAAAATGCCTCATCCCACTAATGCAAGCGCCCCCGCCCTGAATAACGCCATGCGCCTGATGCTCGATGCGCTCATCCTGCTCGACAAAGCCGGCGCCAGCTTGGCAGCGTGCAAACTTCAACATGCGATTGATATCGTCCGGGGGACCCCACAGGATTTAGGCCAAGCTTGCCTGCCTTGTGCATGCTGAGTGACGGCTTCGTCGATCGCCGCCAACAGATCGTCGAAGTTCGAAGATTCGTCGGGTAGAAATGCTCTGGAGAGTGCTTCTCCCACCATGCGCAGGTGACGATGTGGCTCGGCGAGCTTGGGGGATCGATCGAAGTTAGCCTGAAAACCCTCTGAAGACCGATACATACAAGTCGACATGGTCGTAAGGCACCACATTCTCCGACACGAAATGACCGGGATACGGTCTTGTTTACCCCTTTGTGTCCATAACGGGCTTTAACGGTGGAAACCTGGCAGCGTTTAGAGGACCAAATGGCCCGAATAATTTATGTGGAAGATGATGAGCTGACAGGTGAGCTGGTAAAAGAGGTTCTAACTGAGGCGGGCCATCTTGTCGGCGTTATCCAGCATGGAACGCTCGCATGCAACACCATTGCCTTCAAACGGCCTGATCTGGTGATACTGGATCGCAGCCTGCCCGGGATGCAGGGTATGGAAATACTTACGCGATTGCGCCAGAACGCGGGGACATATCTGACGCCAATATTAATGCTGACGGGCAAACGCGATACCGCACTCATCGACGAAGCACTTGCGGCCGGTGCCGATGACTATCTCATGAAGCCCTTTCAGGCTGAAGATCTTGTGCAACGCGTGGCGGCTGCATTGATGAGCAAAAGTTTTGCTGCGCACAGAAAGATCCGTTGAGGCAGCTTCGCCCTGGTATATCTGATTCTATCGTTTGCCGGTAGGCTTCGGCAGCGTCGCCAATAGCTCATCAACCCTAAACGCTAGCTCGTCGGGATCGAAAGGCTTCTTCACATAGGCGTTGGCGCCTTCGAACATCGCAAGACCAACGTCTTGTTCACCGCGACGCGCGGTCAGCATCATAACTGGAAGATCGCAAAATACCGGGGAGTTGCGCAGCTCCCGCAACAGAACCAGGCCGGACATATCGGGCATATTACAGTCGAGGATCAACAGATCGGGGCGACGCGCCTTGATCACCCGGTATGCTTCGGCCGCGGATGTAACGTGCCCGGCACCGTGTCCGTTGGCGACAAGCGCATCGCGGGCGATCTCACCGACAATTTCATCGTCATCGACAATGATGATCCGTGCCATAGTCTACCTCGTTCTACCTTTGTCTATCCGTCGCACGGCCGGTTCTTGATCGCAAACGCGATCCTTACGCCGCGGCTTTCGATCGCAAGCTCTCGGCTGCTCTTAGAAAACCTGCCTGACGATCAGATTCTGGCCATGTAAGGACATGATCCTCCAGAAGGCTGGCTTCGTCACCCAACGCGGCTTGGTCGAACATACCGGCCGTTCCGGCTAGCTTGTGCAGCATCGTCGCTACCGCTGCCATATCGGTATTGCTGACGACACTTGCGCCAGCAAGAGCTTCGATCATAGCAAGCGTCGCGGCACAATGTGCCTGATATTTCGCCTGCGCCGATGCACTCGGTTTGAACCGGGTCTTCAGTGGTACTGGCGTCGAAATCACGGCTTCGGCAGCCTCCTCAACCTCGGCCGTACGCCCAGACCAGCGTACGACGGCTGCCAGCAGCGTTTCCATCGCAACGGGTTTTGCGACGTGATCGTCCATGCCAGCGTCCCGACACGTATCCAAATCGGCGGCAAAGGCGTTCGCTGTCAGCGCGACAATAGGGAGGCGAGCGTCGTTAGGGCTTTCCATAGCGCGGATTGCTTTTGTAGCGGTCAGTCCATCCATCACCGGCATTTGCATATCCATGAAGACGAGATTATACGGCCTGCCAGCGCCCTTGCTGTCTCGTACCGCATCGACCGCGGCCCTCCCATCGACTACAATCGTAACATCATGACCGCCACGAGCGAGCATCGCTCGAACGAGCAGCTGGTTCACTTCATGATCTTCCGCCAGCAAAATCCGAGCAGCGCGCCCTGCAAGCGCAACATTCGGTTGCGCCGCCTCGAGCGCCACCTGTTTAGGCGCAGTGGCCCGAGCGGGCAGCGATACCGTGACGGTCGTACCTCCGCCCGGTACACTCACAAGGGTGATGTCGCCACCCATCAGTTTGGCTAGACGATTACTGATCGCAAGCCCGAGGCCGGTGCCTCCGTAACGGCGGGTTATCGAATGGTCAGCCTGAACAAACTCTTCGAAGATCGATCCCTGCCGTTCCGGCGAAATACCAATGCCGGTGTCCGCAACCTTGATTAGCAGTCGGGGCGTAAGCATGCGATCGTCGATGGAGACCGTTACCGTCACGCCGCCTTGGTCGGTGAATTTGATTGCGTTGCCGAGCAGGTTCAAGACGATCTGACGGATGCGAAGCGCATCGCCCAGTATCATCTGCGGCACCTCGTCCTCAACGGCGATCGTTAAGGTCAGCTGTTTCTGTAGCGCGCTAAGCGTCAAAAGCTTGCCGCATGCCTTGATCGCGTGAGGTAGGTCAAACGCCTCGGTGACAACGTCCAGCTGGCCCGCCTCGATTTTGGATAGATCGAGAATATCGTTCAGCAGCTTCATCATGGCCCGACCGGACTCAGCAATCAGGCCCGCGTCTCGACGTTGTTCGTCGGTAAGCTTGCTGGTTAGCAGTAGTTCGGCAAAGCCAATAACGCCGTTCATCGGCGTCCGGATCTCGTGGCTCATATTAGCAAGGAAACCGGCCTTCGCAGCGGAGGCAGCCTCAGCTTCGGCGCGGGCGGTTTTGAGCTCCGCCTCGATGCCAACCTGCCCCGAAACGTCGCGCCAGACCGTAACAACCGAAGGCATGTCGCTCATCGTAGCAAGGCGCGAGCTCGCTTCGATCCAGACATAAGCGCCATCGGCTCGCGCCATCCGGAACCGTAGTGACGCGCCCGGCCCGATCGCGCCAGATCGAAGGTCTTTACGGTACTGGTCGATCAGCACTCGGTCGTCGAGATGCGTCAGATCGATAGGTCGGGTACCCACAATATCTTCCGGCGGTATGCCAAGGATGGTCGACGATGCCGGCGACATGAAGGAACATACTCCGTCAAAACCAATCAAAGCGATAATGTCGCTGGCTTGTTCGGTGATGAGCCTGAACCGGGTGGCGCTGTCTTCGAGGGCTGCGGCCAGGGCCTCGCGCTCGTCGAGCGCACCAGCAACCGGCAGCGCCATCAGAAAGGTTGCGGCCAGATAAAACTGGAAAAATTGCAGATGACCTACCTTCGTCAGGTGGGTCATCATGATTGGCCCGTGACCGGTCGCGGTCGCCAGCCCACCGATAAGGGCAACGCACAGAATGGATAATGCAGCGCCCGGCCGGCCTAGCTTGAACGTTGCCAAGAGGATCGGCAGGGCCGGTAGGAAAAGAAGCGGCAAGCGTTGCTGCCAGAAAACGATCACCGTGACCCCTACGACCGCTGCGAGCAGCATTCCACCGGTGCCATAGAGCTGGGTCACCATACGCTTGAACGACAGCTGGCTTTGCCGGCCAACAAATAGCAGGACCATCGGGCAAACGATCAACGTACCAAGACCGTGGCCGACAACCCAGTCGCCATAGGTTCCAAGCCAGGGGCGGTGGAAGGCGAACATTCCAGTCGTTGCAGCGATCAGGCCGCTAGCTAGAGGCGCTACGAAGCCTGCTATGAGACAAAAGATTGTAAGTGAGCGGACCGAGCCAACATAGTCGCACCCGTCCAGAAAACGGCGAAGAAGCGTTGCTGCGATCAAGGCTTCCAATATACTCGCCGACGCCAGGAAGGGCGCTGCCCATGGGACCGGGCAAAACAGGCAACTTGCTGCAAACGACGCCGGCGTGGCCCAGGCGAATACTGCCGGCCACCGCACGGTGGGACGTCGACACAAAAATACGAGTAAGGGAGCGTTAGCAACCCATAGGAGTGCCACCCCGCCATTGAAGCGGGTAAGCACGATCGCGGCCGATGCCAAAGCAAGATAGCCTAGTGCTAGACACAATTCGGATGCGTACAGTTTTTCGAATACCGACTTTGCCATTCGGCCTGGTACGAGCTAGGGGTTAACCGTTTGAGTACCACCACAACGCTGCCGATCTTTCCGTCGCCAACCGCCTCGACTTAGAGCCTAAATAAGGCCGTTGGCCACAACGAAAAGAAGATGATTGGCGTCTGATCTGCAAATCGCATGACCGGCATATGTCCGTCACCGTCAGATCGACAATCCCCGATTCTTGCCGTTCAGTATCTCGAGCCGCCCGGCAGGGACAAGAGTTTTGTTAACAATTTCAAACTAGTACGTCATGGATGATCGCTTCAGTCTTATCTGTGATCAAATGCATGCGAGACATGCACGATGTGCGGCTGATGGTCGTCGCGGGCCTCGTCTGCGCGGTTGGCATTTACGCCTCCTTCGCGATCGGAAATCACGCGGCTCGGGCCAATGGATCCGCGCGGTCCCGTTGGGGTGTCGTCAGCACCGTCGCCAGCGCCAGTACCGCGTGGGCTACTCACTTCATCGTCCTGCTCGCATTCAAACCAGGGATGCCTGCCGCGTTCGAACCGGTACTGACCGCCATATCACTGACGTGCGCCATCTTCGGGCTTGGCGCCGGCGTTCTGATCTCTATTCGGGTGCGTCAGCGATGGCAGCTCTTCGGAGCAGGATTGCTCGTCGGAGTTGGGGTAACAGGCCTCCACTATATAGGACAGGCAGCGTACCTCGTGCAGGGTACCGTCGTGTGGAACCTGACGCTCGTCCTACCATCCGTTATCGCCAGCCTGCCTCTTTCGGGGCTTGCGATGGTGGCGGTGGGAAGCCGGGATCGACGAATTCGTGCAACTGCCGCGCCGTTGCTATTCGTCTCCATAGCAGTGCTCCACTTCTGCGGCATGGCCGCGATGACGCTCCATTTCGATGCAGCGAAGCGCTTTCCCGACAACGCCGTATCTCCGCAGGCGATCACACCGGTTGTTGCCGGGGTGTCACTCGCCCTTATCGTACTCGCCATATTCGGCTGGAGGTTTGATCTCACGGCAAAGGCGAACTTGCGACACGACCGACGACGGCTTCGCGAGCTGGCTGACGTAGCACTCGAAGGGCTGCTGATCTGCCATAATGACATCGTCATAACGGCGAACAACAGCATTGAGCTTTTGTCCGGCCACGTGCCGGGAACCCTATCTGGTAGCTTTGTCAGTTCTCTGCTGCCCGGTCTTGATATCTCCAGCCTGCCGGAGCGCGAGGAGCGGGAAATGGACCTTATCGGTGCCGACGGACTGGAAGTTCCGGTCCGCGTTCTGCGGCGTGAGGTAGCCCTTGGCCACAAGATCCAGACTGTGATCGCAGTCAGGGATCAACGCGAACGGCTGAAGACGGAAGCTAAAATGCGGCTACTCGCGTTTACAGATCCCTTAACCGGCCTTGCCAACCGCACACGGTTTTTCGATCTTCTTGCCATCCACACAGCATCACGTCGCGATCGTGATAAGATTGGTGCGGTGCTGATGATCGATCTTGATCGCTTCAAGGAAGTTAATGATACGCTGGGCCACGCTGCGGGCGATATCGTGCTTCGGATGGTCGCTGATCGTT
This sequence comes from Sphingomonas sp. STIS6.2, assembly GCF_000732685.2. Taxonomy (NCBI): domain Bacteria; kingdom Pseudomonadati; phylum Pseudomonadota; class Alphaproteobacteria; order Sphingomonadales; family Sphingomonadaceae; genus Sphingomonas; species Sphingomonas sp. STIS6.2. The sequence goes on along the minus strand of NZ_JPDP02000107.1, from coordinate 2,542 downwards.
TGCAATCTACAATGCGTATGGACGATGCACTCGCTCGCTTGGGGGGCGACGAGTTTGCGGTTTTGCAGACAGCTGTCGAGGCGGCAGATGCCGCAACAGCGCTTGCGGCACGCATCGTCAAGATCATCGCCGCTAGCCCCTTCATGCTTGATGGCCAACCAATCCATCTTGGCGCCAGCATCGGTATCGCGATGGCGCCGGACGACGGCGACGACCCGGCAGAATTGATGCGAAATGTAGATCTCGCCCTTTATGCCGCCAAGGCAGATGGTAGAGGGCTTTACCGCCGCTACGATCCCTCGCTTGACGAGAAAACGCGCCAGCGTCGTGCTATTGAAGCGGGGTTGCGGCTCGCTCTTGCTGAAGGGCAGATGGAGCTACACTATCAACCGCTAGTAGATTCGAAGACCGGATGCATAACGTCGGCCGAGGCTCTCGTGCGTTGGAACCATCCGGTTCGCGGTTTGGTGCCACCGTTAGACTTCATCGGCATTGCCGAGGAGACAGGTCTCATCGTGCCGCTGGGCGAGTGGGTGCTGAACACGGCATGCGCAGAGGCGGCGACATGGCCAGGAGAAATGCGGGTAGCAGTCAACTTGTCACCTGCCCAGTTCCGCGAGCGGTCGCTTGTTCCTGTAATCGTGGCAGCTCTTAATTCTTCTGGGCTAGCACCTGGACGCCTTGAACTAGAGATTACCGAAGGTGTTTTACTGTCAGACGAAACTGGTACACTTGCAACGCTGAATGAGCTCAGATCACTAGGCGTTCACGTTTCCATGGACGACTTTGGAACCGGCTATTCGTCGCTCAGCTACTTGCGCAAATTCCCGTTCGACAAAATCAAGATAGACCAATCTTTCGTGCGGCAACTACCCCATGACGCAGAGAGCGCTGCGATCGTCCGGGCTATTATCACAATGGCTAAGTGCCTGGGCATGTCAACTACTGTCGAAGGCGTCGAAACGTCCGAACAGTTCGATTTTTCGGTCGCAGAGGGCTGCGACACGATCCAGGGGTACCTAATCAGCCGACCTCTTGACTGCGTTCATTTGGCGTCTTTCATTACAAAAACCTGCAAAGCCCCGCACACATCGGTGACAGCCTAAAGTGACAAATTTCCTAGCCGACTGTAGTTGCTGGGGTACGGCAAGCATGGCTTTGATCAACTCGATTAAACAGGAAAAACCTGACTTCGATAGGAACCACGCTTTCCAGTCGCAGTATCATGTTAAATTTGTATTTCTTGTTATTGTTCTTTATGCATACAAGTAGTTTCCACCAACACGTGCTTTCGCGTGTCCAGCAGCTGATCGCCGAGCACATCGACGCGACGATCGACACGGCCGCGCGCGAGGGTCAAAAGATTGCACCTGTCCGGATCGTCGTGGTCCTACTGGCAGGGCTTCTCCTAGCTGCCAACATCGACGAGCGATCGGCCGCCCTTTGGGTAATCTTTGGTCTATCTAGTGAGATCGCGTCTTATCGTGTTCGGGTGGCGCTCGGACATGATCCGGTCCATCCGGTGCGCACACGGCTCCTTTATCTCCTAACAGCAGCCTTGGTGTCGTTAGCCTGGAGTGGGATGCCGCTGCTATACTGGATAAATCATGTGCCCGGGTTCGAAGCTGTATCAGTCTTGATTCTCACGGCACAGCTGATCCACGCCCAGGCGTTCACCTATCGTTCGATCCCGTTGTTGCTTGTCGTCGGCGGCATTCCATCGACGATGTTGCTGGCATTACCTTGGCTTGGCGAGACGTTTGCCAGTGTCCATTTCTTCACGGTTGCCTTTGCTGTTCTGCTGGCGCTCGGATATGTGATCGCCAGTGTTCACGCCAATCGAAGGACGGCGCAAACGTTACGCGCGGCACAGGACGAACTTGAATACTTCGCTTTTTATGATGCACTCACTTCGCTTGCCAACCGGCGTATGTTTATTGAACATCTGCGTCGGCTAATCAGTCTGTCAGGCCAGTACGGCACGCGCTTCGCCCTGCTTCTGATCGATCTCGACCGCTTTAAGGAAATTAACGATACCCTTGGCCATGATGCTGGCGACGCGCTGCTAGTGGAAATCGGCGCGCGATTGCGTCGCGCGGTCCGTGCCAACGACCAAGTGGCAAGGCTAGGTGGCGACGAGTTTGCCATCATCCTCCAAGACGCTGACAACACCGACGAGATCAAGCGAATATGCAGACGAATTGCCGACAGCTTCACCGCGGAAATTCAATTTAACGGCAAGCGAATGACGGCGAGTACCAGCGTTGGAGTTGCTGTGTTTCCCGAAAACGGCGATCAAGAAGATAGTCTGTATAAATCGGCAGATGTCGCGCTGTACGAGGCCAAACGCGGCGGTCGCAACACATGGCGATACAGCGCTGCCAACTTAATCGGCTAATGATGTGAAGGGTGATAGCACTGTCCGGATTGAGAAAAAAGTGGACAGGCCGCTATGGACGTTGATGGCGTTGTCTTAGGTGTTTGATCCCACGGTTTGATGGTGCGATCCTTTCGTTGGAATGGAAGGAAGCCGTATGGGACA
>NZ_JPDP02000106.1:314-10949 GCF_000732685.2 Sphingomonas sp. STIS6.2 | reverse complement strand
CCGCTGCTCGTGCCGCCACCAGCGCTGACCCGCCAGGCCACCGACATCGCGTTTGCCGCGTCGAGCGTGGCGGAGGGCGACCTGATCGCGCTGTACTACTCGCTGGAAGACCGGATGCTACGGCGGGCGTTGATCAGACGATATGGCGGTTAAAAATTGAAAGCCGTAAGTGTAGATTGCGAGTCTGCGTCGTCTGCAATGACCCAGAAGCAGTCGTTGAACGCCCCCTACGCGCTTCTCGACTTCCGAACATTCATTCATGTCGATCTCCGCAGTAGCAGAAGCCAAGCCGAGCGATGAGGGCCGCTGATGGCTTGAATGAGCCGTCCGGCTTTGGGCGAGAGCGGACGTAGGTATGCCGAGACGTGAGCGTAAGTATGGACGTCTGCCCCCCGGGAAATACTGCGTCAGCGGCGGACGGCTTCTCTGCCTTCCCGCGAGCGCAGTGATCGCTAATATGTTCGTTACTTCGGTGCCAAGCGTCTGAGGCCGCATGCTAGCCGGTCTGCGAACCGCGCTTTTACGGCATTAGAATCGGCGGGCGCTTATAGATTTGCGTGCCGCCGCAACGGCTTGTTCACCCCTCTCTGCAAAGGGCGGTGTCACAGGGAGACTGTCGATGCATTTCGATCTTGTTTCGGCCGTGCTTGTCGTCGCCGCAGCCGTGCCGTCCGCAGCCCCGGTCCAGGGCGACTTCGACGGCGATGGCCGATCCGACACGGCGTCCATCGTCGGCAATGCCGAGGGCTCGTTCGATGTCGTCGTGCGGTTCGCAACCGGGCGGATCGCGGTGGCGGACAGCGGCGTAGACGATGCGGCACGACTAACGACCATTCTAGCCGCGCGCGTCAGACAGAGTTGCGCGCCGCTTGCGCGATCGGCGCCCGAATGTTCCGGCGCGCTCAGCCCGAGAGACGGGCTGTACTTCAAGCGCACGCGCGGCGACGTCGCCAGCCTGGCGATCTGGTGGCGGGGCAATTTCACCAAAATATTCGGATTGTCAGTCCGCGACCTAGCGGCGACGGGGCCGGCCGCGTCCGCGCCGCCCGGGACCGTCCGAACGCCCGCGACATTGCTGTCGCTGGCTATCAGCGACGAGGGGAAGGTCACCGCCTGCACGATCGCCGAAAGCAGCGGCAATGCCGCGCTCGATCAAAAGGCGTGCGCGATCATGCTGGCTAAGGCGAAATTCCGGCCGGCGATGGACCGACGCGGACAGCCGGTGATGACGACGAAGCGAATACGCCTGTCGTGGGCGATCGACCAAGCGGGCGTCATGCACACGCCGGTCAGCGGCGGCAGCGTAGATACCAACGCAGCTATGACCGACGGCGGTACACGCCGCGCCGGCCCGACGAACGGCATGTTAGCCGTTCCTGCCGCGATCCAGACGCAGGCGGCGTCGGCGCCCGTGGGCCGACCCGTCGCCCGCCAAGAGCCGCCCGGCCAGACGACGGCAGAGCGGTTCGAACAGGCACGCAAGGCGGTTCAGCCCGTGCGTGGCCGCGATCCGATTTACGGTGCGACGATCAGCGATTAGGCCGAACAACATCGCCGGCAGACTTCCCTTTGCTCTTCCATGCCTGATCCATAGAATCCGCATGCCGATCCGCCCCGAGAACCATTTGCTATATCCGACCCATATGTCTCTCTAATGGTTGACCTTACGCCATGATCCAGATGCGGTCACTCGAACCCCGCTTCCTTACTCCGTCTTTCTGCCCTTCGTTCAACGTCGCCAGTACCTACCTGGTCGGGCTCTCGGCCGTGAAGGATGAGCAGCACGGCTTGGTCACAGGCTGGAACTCCATCAGCTCGATCCGCGTGCCGTCGGGGTCGTAGAAGTTGGCCTGCCACTTGCCGTCCAGGCCCATTTGTGGACCGTCGTGACGCGGGCTCAGGCGATCTTCCCGATACAGCGTCGTGACGGCGGCCTGCATATTAGGAACGCCCAAGGATAGGTGGTTAAGTACGCCTAGCTGGCGGGCGTCGACCTTGGTCACCGGCACGCTCGAGCCCGGACCGATCATCATGTATTCCAGCCAGTCCCGACCGTCGGGCGTCTGCTGTGACACCCAGTCGACCTTGTCGGGCTCGAATGCGCCATACCAGTACGGCCGAAAGCCGAGCAGGCGACGGTACATCCTATCCTGCTTGGCCCGGTCGTGGACGGCGTAGCCGGCGTGGATGATGCGCCCGCTAATCGCGCTGGGAACAGCGTTGGCGTCAGCGCTCGCGGATTGCACGAACTGGATCCCGTTGCCTTCTGGATCGCGCAGGGCGAACCAACGCTCCCCTTCGGTAGAGCGCTGCATCGCGCCGAGGCCAGAGACGTCTGACGCGGCCAGCCAGGCCCGCAGCGTCGCCGCGTCCGTTGTCGAGTAGGCGACGTGCGCCAGCATGCTGGGCCCCTGTCCGGCGGGTGCGGGTAGCACCTCCACGAACTGGCGCGAGCTTAGATAGTAGCGGACGCCGGCCGGGTTCTCGGGGTCCGCACCCTTCCGGGCGCCCAGCACATGCGTGTAGAAGTGCTCGGACTTTGCCATGTCCCGAGCATAAATAGCGAGGTGCGAAATGCCGGTGATGCCTGGGCGCGGACCCGGCGCCGCCTTGGCCCCGAGCAGAGCGGCAGCTGCACAGGCAAGAACTGCGATACGACGGGCCATGGCAGCCTCTCCTCACCCGGCCGCGTTTCGGGCCGTGGCTGGCAGCGTAGGCAGCGATGCCGGCACTGTCACGTGCTCACGTGTTGGTTCTCGTCGATACTGTTGCCGAGGAGTTTGATGCCGCTATCTGCTACGGTGCCGCGCAGGAACAAGAAGCGGTCTTGGTGCCGAACACTGACCCGCACCGCCGCTTTTTGGACCCAAAAGGCGACGTTCCGAACGCCCCTTCCGCTCCCCGAAACCTGTCATCCATTCATGTGCCGCAACTGGCGGGGACGGCGAGGCATCGTAGCTGCCACCAGTACAAGCTTCCTGGCCCTATTTAGATCTTGAAATCAGGCGTATGCGGTATCGCCCGACCTGGGAGGTCGAAGTGGGCCGGTCAGTAACGGTAACGCAAATCGGCGCGACCGCCCGGCGGCAGGGTCGGCGACCAGGTGAGGATCCCGTCGGTTCGGTTGAGCGCTTTGTCATCGGCCTTGAACGCCTGGCCCGCCGCCCCGATCGGGACGTCGAGCGTCGCCGGGAACGGGTTGGCGTTAGTCGCCGTCAGCACGACCTCTCGCGACAATGCTTCCCCCGGAGCCGCCACCGGCACGCGCGACGCAACGATAGCCTGGGTCAACATAACCTGGCTGCTGATACCTGCCGCTAGGCGCACCGTCTCGCCAACCGTGCGGTCGGTGACCGCGCCCAATCCCAGCAGCAGGCGTCCGCCAGCCCGCTCGGCGTAGAGTGCGGTGCTGCCGGCTGGCAGCGGCACGCCCAGGCCGCCAGGTGTATCGTTCTTCATCACGAGCACGATCGACGTCGGCACGCCGTCGAGCTGCTGGCCGGGATACACGGCGCGTCGGTAGCGACGATCGACCGGCACGCCCTTTTGAAAGAGCAAAGCAACTTGCTTTTGCGCGCGTGCGGCGACGGTCGTGGGCGTCGGTATGCGATAAAGCTTGAGATCGCCAAGATCTTCGGGAGGGGGCGGCGGCGGGGGTGGTGCCGGGGGCGCCATCATCGGCGGCGGGGGGGGCGCCATCGCGCGCGACGCCGTCACCACTATCTCGTCGGCAGGCTCAAACTCCGTTTCGGGCAGATCCGACGTCGTCGTGCCGAGCGGATAGCAGACCAGCCGCAGCCCGCCCGCCGCCGCCGGAACCGCGGGCAACGCCACCCGGTTGAGCCGGCCCGCGACGGCCTGCACCTCGGCCTTCGGGAACACTTCCGGGTTGCTGTTGGCGAGGGTCAGCCAGGCAAACAGGTCGACCGTTCGCCCGTTCGCGGCGAGCGCAGCGACGTAGTTCGCCCGCCAGTCGAACCCGGACGCGAGATAGGACAGACGCACCGTGACCGTGCGCGCCGCCGGGCTGATGGTCGTTACACTCAGCACCGGCTTGCTCGACAGGCCGCCTGGGACGCCGGCGAACGCCAGCCGCTCCGCGAGACCCGAACAGCGTAAAGCCTCGATCCCCGTCACCGTGCGGAGGATGACGCCCGGTGCCGGGCCGGCGACAACGGTCGCGGGCTCGCTGGTCGGTCGTCCGGTCGCCCTGTCCGTTCGGGTCAGCGTCACGTCACGACCCAGCGTACCGTCGACGAGCGAGGCCGGCGACAACAGGCGGGCGTCGCGGTTCTTCTCGATCGTGCCGCCGGGCAGGCCGTCGATAACTGCGCTGACCGGCACGATCCCTTGCGCCACGCCCTCGAACCGCAGAACCGCCGGTCCGCGCGGCAGCCGGACGCGACGCGTCTCCGTCACCAATGCAAAGCCACCGAGATACTGGAGGGTCATCGCCCCGCGGCCATAAGGTGCCCGGTACACCGTGAGCGAGACGCGGTCCGGCGCGGACGAGGTGACGGTCGTCTGCGCCTCCGCCCTGCCCGCCAGCAGCGCGACCGCCAGGAGCAGCAGATGGCGCATCAGTAGCGCGTGTCGAAGGTCGCCGTCACCGTGGTGCTGCCATTGGCCGGCACCGATACCTGCCACGCCAGCGTGCCGGCGGTGCGACGTTCACCCTTCGCGCTGTCCTCGACGACCCGGACGTCGTTCCAGTCGAGCCCGCCCTGGATGAGCTCGACCGTGACCGGACGGGCGCGGGCGTTAGTCAGCTTGTACTGCATCGCCGTGCGCCAGCGGCTGTCGCCCTGCCGCGTGCGCGACACGGTGACGGGCTGCACCTTCACGTCGAACGCGTCGCCGGTGGGAAGCGCGATGGTCGACCCTTGCGGGGTATGCTCGATCCGGTTTTCGCCGGTGAACTGCGGCTGCCCGCGGGCATCGCGGACATAGACCCGGACCACCCCCGCCGGCAGCGCGTCGCCCAAGCCTGCTGCACCCGAGTTACTGAACCGCAGCACCGACTGCGCGCTGCGTGGTTCGTCCGAACTGCCGAGCCAGCCATTCTCGAACCGATAGCCCGCGCCCGCCGCCACGCCCTTGGCATCGAGGAAGCTGACCTGCTTGGTCTGCTTGTCGGCGATCGTGGTGCGGTCGGCCAGCGGATAGAGGTAGAAGTCGCCGAGCTGCTCGCGCGCGGCGCTCTCGGTGCCGGGGCGTGTCGTCGTTCGGCGGCGCGGACGCGGCGCATAGCCGCCGCTGCCGTCATCGTCGGCGCTGCCGACCTCGCCGGCGACCAGCAGCGTTTTGGCGTTGGCGAACGTCGTCCCGCTGCTATTCTTAAGCGTTACCCAGCCCTGGATATCGACCGTGCCGCTCTTGTCGTCGAACAGCGCGACATAATCGGCGCTCCAGCCGAGCCCGCGGCTCAGGTAGGACAGCGTCGCCGGGCGGGTTCCTCCGCGCGTGCTGGTCAGTGTCACCGACAGCGTCGGGCGCGCCCGCAGCGCGTCGGGCACCCGGTCGAACACCGCGCGCACCGGCAGGCCGTCGTCGCGCAGTACCTCGACATGACCGTTCACTTCGATGACCACGCCGCCGTTCACCGCCAGAACTTTCGCGCGATCGCGGGTTTCCGCGCCGGTGGCCGGATTGGTCCGCACCAGCGTGATCGTCTCGCCGACCGCTTTCTCCATCAGGCTCGACGGGCTGAGCAGGTCATAGTCGAAATTCTGCTCGACGATCGCGGCATCGGGCACGGTCAGCGACACCGTTTCCGGTCGGATCGCTGCGCTCACGTCGGGGAAATTCTGTTGAACCCGCCCGCTCGCCAGGTTCAGCGGACGGATGTCCTGCACCAAGGCGACGTCGTTGGTGTAGATGGTGACCGACACGTCGCCTTGCGCCGTTCCGGCGGTCGAGGAATCAGCAGGGGGCGGCAATTGCTGAGCGGCTGCCGAAATCGACCCGAGCAGCATCACCAAACCACACGCTCTCGAGATGCTTTTGCGCACGCCACTCTCCCCCGGTCCTTGCTATAATGGCGAGACCGCATCAGAAGGGCAACGCGACATTGTGGGTCTGATTTTCTGACCCAAACAACGGCGCTTGTTCGCTCTGATCGGTGCGATGCGCCATTAAGGTTATGATACGTTGATCATAGCCAAACTGACGGTGTCCGCGAGACCGACGGCGGAGAGCAAGTCCGTCGGTTACTGGTCGTAGCGGGTGCCGATACGCCACCAATCCTTGGAGCGCCCGAACAAGATATCGATCCGGTCGACGCCGAGCTCGGCGACGCCTTCCCACCGAATCCGCAAAGACCCATAAGTCGCCGTTCGGGTGCCCTTCCCCGCCTCCCAACTTCCGCCGTTCATTCATCGGGTTCCACGGCAGCGCTTGCCTTCCGTTTAAGCGGTCGTTCGAAATGACTGCCTGGAAATCGATGGCTTCCGAAAGTCATCCCGAACGATGCAAGATTGGCCGCCTTGCCTACACCCGCGCCCGGTACGACAATACGCAGCCTTATATCGGTGTCCGCGCCTACCCTACATCCCATGACGAACGACAGCTTCGAACTAATCGGGGCCGCCAGGCGCGCGGCTGAGAAGGCGTGGCGGGATGGTTACGCCTACACGAAGGCCGGCATCATGCTCGACGATATGCTTCCTGAGGACGAATGGCCGCGCACGCTGTTCGAAGAGGATACGGCCAAGCGAGACCGGCTGATGGGCGCACTCGACGCAATCAATGGCAAATTCGTGACGTGGACTGCGGTGACGGCGTCGCAGGGCTTCAAGCGCGAGTGGAAGATGCGGTCGGAGATGCGATCGCCGGCGTGGACGACGGACATTGCTGAAGCGCCAATTGTCTCTGCGCGATAGAGGATCAGATGGAGACTGCCGCGTGGCGTCGCTCGGCATTGCGGCTTCTGAAAGCTCAAGCCTTCGGGGAGGCGGACACGAGCTTAAACATCGCTTCCCCAATATATGCCCTTAGCGCGCGCCGCGTTAAGCTGATCGTCTTGCCCTCACCGAGACATGACGCAATTGCCGGCTTCAATTGCTCAGTGGCACCGGTATCTTGCGAGCTCCATGGACGTGAAATTAGCAGAACGTGAGCAGCAACCGGTGACGATCTAGCGACGCAATCGCCGAGCGCGCGTTCCGGGCGGTAACTGGCCGGCAGTGCTGCAACAGGACCATTAAACTCATCAGCTAACTTGAGGGGGGGAAGGTCTTTTATAAGGCCCAGATCTGGCGCCTTCCTAAATTGAAGGCGGTATAGTGCAGGATACAGGGCACCCCGAAAAACGTCCGGCTGGATTATCATCATCGTAACAGAGCCCGGTCTGCTAGCGTCAACCGAAAGGCATTTAGAATTTGACGCCTTTGACGCCAAATCAACATATTCTGCCGTATTGGGTATTGATCTGACAAATTGGCTAGCTACCGGTCTTGTCTTTTTGTCCCGTATAATACAATCTGCATATCTTGCCATGAATATGTCAGCTTTGTCATGCCGTAAGTCGGTTCCCGACTGCGCGGCAACGGAAGAAGCTGAGAGAATGATCACGCATGATACTGAAAATCCAGCTACGCTCAACCAATTCATGACGATACCAACCATCTATTATGTCATTCTGTGATCGGTCTATTCGACCCTACTAATAATGGCATCAACTTCGCGCGTTGGAAACACCGGCCACCTCATTGTCATGCAGTCTGCCGGGTCCGGCCAATCACACCTCCGGGTGTATTGGCGCCACCAGTTCGTTCGTGTCACAGGCGGCCAGCACGCAGTGGCTTATGGTCAACCTTTCACCCGAAACCGGCAATTGCGAACACAGCCTACTAGCTATTTCGTATCGCCTCCGGCTGGCGCATTGGTGACATAAGCTGTGAGTCTGAAGAGCATCAGACCGCGCTCGTTCGTCACGTCGACGACAAAATCTCGACCGTCCCATAAGACAGCTGGTTCGCCGTGCATGATCTGGCCGGCAAAAATTATAGCATGCTTCCTCGCTGCCGCGTGATCAGCCAACTCGGTCCCCTCACTATCAGGCCCATGCCGGTTGTCAGCCGCATTGAAGAAGTATCGTGCCATCGTGATGTTCCTCTGGGCTCGCAAACGGGCACAGGGAGGTAAAGTTGCTACCTTTCACATGAGATGTGCTGCCGTGGATCAACATGCAGCTTATCGTGCATCGTCCCGCTCCGCGTCCGGCGGTGCGTTAATCAACGATCCCATTCTCCCGTCGATATGGTCCGTGGCGTTTGGGGCTTAATTGCAGGGCGCTGCGACACTATGCTCGCGACGCGGTCCGCGAATTGCTTGAGCGTCGGTACCATGTCCGCCCGCGCAGCTTGCGCGGATGGGGATCGATCGCGCACAGCGTTCCAAAAAACGTGCCGTCCGAAAGGATGATCGGCAGCGACACATAGCTCTTGAAGCCATAGAGCGCGGGCGCCGGATGGCTGTTCCAACGCGGATCGCGGAGACGTCGTCGATCACTACCGCATTGCCGGACTCGCGGATGTCGTTGCAGATCGTCGTCGAGATGCGCAACTCATCTCCCGGCGACATACCGAAGTCGATCTGGTCGAGCACCTGGCACGCAATCCAACGCGCCTCCGTTACGCGCGCGACCGCGACAAATCCCATTCTCGTGAGTGCCGCCACTTCCTCGAGAATGCGACGTATTTCGTCATCGTCGCCAAAGCGCGCAGCATCCGCAGCCAGTTCGTCGATCATATGTGATCCCCCAACCCAGTCGTAGTCACATATGATAGGCCTGACGAATCCTACTTAGTTGCAAGCGTACGTAGCCGTTCTGCCCACAGCGAATTTTCACGTTTTGAGCTAAAAAATAGAAGATAGACCACAGTTCTAACATGCCATCATTCGGAAAATTTCTCAGATCCGCGGCACCCCCAGCGGCCTGATTGGTCACGTGATCGGCGTGAACCCTCGAATCGTATAAATCAAGATTAAGAGAGGGACGGGATGTCGATCAATAAGGGAACACTATGATCGACTGATCCCTTATCAACTTACGCAAATACAAGGCGTAGGAGAAGATTATGAAGCGGCTTACTCTCACGGCAGCGCTGATCGCTACCCCCACGCTGGTAGCGGCGCAAAGCGTGCCATCCCCTGCTACCTATGTCATGAAAGCTGGCGCATCGGACCAATATGAGATCCAATCGAGCAATCTCGTAGTGGCCACTACGAAGAACGCCGAGCTTAAGCAGTTCTCCACGATGATGGTAAGCGACCACAACAAGAGCACTGCTGATGTGAAGGCCGCAGCTACGCAGTCCGGCCTGACGCCAAAGCCCCCGATGCTCGACGCGATGGGCCGCAAGAATATTGCTGCGCTCAAGGCGTCCAAGGGACCAGCCCGTGATGCACTTTATATCAAGCAGCAGAAGACTGCTCACCAGCAGGCACTCGCCCTTCACCAGGGTTTTGCCACTTCCGGTTCGGCTCCCGCGCTAAAGCAAGTCGCGTCGAGCATCGCGCCAACCGTTCAGCATCACATTGAGATGCTGGCGTCCATGTAAAGACAAACCTCGACCCGTTTCGGCGGGTCGAGATCTTGGTGATGCCTAACTGCAAAACTGCGAGACGGAGCGCTGAGCGCTGCCGTCGCTAATCCCTAAGATACTGTCGGATAGCTATTCCTCAGGCCCGCTTCGCGACGTGTCGAGGTCAATGTCTTCACCCGGATTACCGCCACCTGCGCTGGCCCCACTGCCGTGAACTTCACCCGTTTTGTTGTCGATATATGCTCGCTTGCCAGCCTCGCGAGGAATATCCCTGCCGTCATCCCGTTCGACTGACTCGACACCAGGCGCACAGTCCCGGTTCTGTAGGTGACGCTCTGCGGCGTGGTCCATGCTGTCGTACTCGTCGCCCGAGTAACCATCACCTTTACCGAAACCGTCGTCGGCTGGGTTTGCGCCCTTGGATTTTACCCGGACATTTTCGTTAGGCTTCGGCGTGCTCTCGTCAGTCATGGCAACCTCTCAGTGTTGTTGGTGACCAACGCACAACCGGCAGAAAGCTCCGCGAATGTGATGAAGGCTTTGTCAGTTGACCGATACCGCTGTCGGCATAGCATCGCCTTGCCCATCAGGGGCTTGGAGATTGGCCGTATGCGTACCCTGCTCGTCGCTGCCGCGTCTTTGTCGTTAATTGCCGGTGGGGCGCCTGCATTCGCCGCACCGTGCAAAGACGCCAAGGGACGCTTCACGAAATGCCCGCCCAAAGCACTGGCCAAGCCGGCCCGTTGCAAGAGCGCGAATGGTAAGTTTGCAAAATGCGGCACGGCTGGCGCCAAGCCTGTCTGAGGTGAGACGAGCGCGGGTGATCACACCCGCGCTCGCTAGGTCAGTTTTCGCCGGTACTGTGACAACCATTGTCCGCGTGGTGGCGACATCAACGATCGGCAGTTCTCAGGATCGAGAATGTCGGCGGCGAACGACTGAAATTGGTGTGCGTTGCAGCCCGGAAGGGTGATGTCCGCCTAACGGCGGATCTTGGCACAAGCCGATGTTCCCGCACCTCCCAACGAACGGCGTATGTTGGTCGGGAGCCGACGCCAGCAGCCCGGCGGGGCTGACCCATATTGAC
>NZ_JPDP02000106.1:0-304 GCF_000732685.2 Sphingomonas sp. STIS6.2 | reverse complement strand
CCATATTTCGCATGACCCTGCCGCGAGCTTAGCGTTTCGAACAACATGTACCACCAGCACATTGCGCAACAGATCTGACCCAATTCTGGACGTTCAGCGCGCCTTGGCTGCTTGCCGAAACCGGACTTTTGTTTAGGTTCCATCATTGCCCGGTGTGATCACCCGCCTCATTGTCGTTCGGATTAACTTCGCCGGCAGAAAAGACCGGCATCATGACCGACCTGCTGCACTGGTTCTGCACATTTTCTCCCTCAGGACTCCCGATAGCCGCGATCATCCTTCCATACCCTCCCCTTAGATCAAC
>NZ_JPDP02000105.1:0-3703 GCF_000732685.2 Sphingomonas sp. STIS6.2 | reverse complement strand
AGCTATCAGGGCGTCGTGGATATGTTCAGAATGTCCGCAATTGGGCGCTCCCGGTCCGTCCGCTCTCCAGACGAATACCGCCCTCCCCCTCCCCCCTCCCCCCTCCTGCCGCCTCGCCTCTATATACTCAATTTCCCGCCAGTGCGTTTTAGGTATACCCCCAGCGCACTTCTCTAGCTCTAAGCTCAACGTCGCTGCTCTTCGGAGCGCGCGCAAGTTTGCTGAAAGGAACGAGTCTCGAATAGGCACATCGGTCACGTCCGGCGCGCATCGACGCATTGCAGGCGCCAAGCAGGCAAAAGAAAGGGCCGCCAAAGGCGACCCTGAAAGTTTTTGGGGAGGGGATGCCTAAAAGGCACGCTCGAAGGATTACGCCATCTTCCCTAACGCGACGTAAATTCCCTCACTCGGGAAGCCAATTTGCGCATATGCTGAGGAGGTTATGGGATCCCACTTCCAACAGGCTGGACACGGAATGCCGTAGGTTCGACCTGTCGCGGAGGCAGTCGATGGTCTCACCATTTAGTTGCCCCCATCGTCTCGAGCCAGTCGCTTGCGCCATCATCGGCTATCAGTCCGTGCAGGTTGAACCCGCCGTCGCCGAGCCCAGCGTCGATGCTCACGAGCTGAACCGCGCCATGTAAGGATGGCTTTCCGTTGTTGGTTTCAAGCGCGCGTGTCTGTCGCCAACGGTAAACCGTGCGTGGCGAACAGCCTAGCGACTCAGCCATCTGCTGATCGGTACGGCCCAGCCGATAGAGCCTCATCATTTGCTCATCCCTCTCCGGCTTTCGCAATGCGCGGGTGGCCTTAGGTTCATATTTACTGGGGATGCCGTGCATCCCATGCCACTGGACTATTGCGGACCGCGTCGTGCCGAGGCGGCGCGCGATCTCGCGATCGTTCAACCCCGATCGGTATAGGCGCAGGCGCTCGGTGTGGGCCATCGACTTGATCCGCCGGCGGTCAGCCGGTGGTGCGACCGGGTTGATGGAAAGTGCGAGCCGACGTCGCCAAGTCGCGATCCCCGCGACCGTGATTCCCTCGGCCATAGCCATCTGTGCGTCGCATTGTCCCGCCTGATACCGCCGCATGCGTTCGACAAGTTTCGTCATTCCCGAACCTCTCTCACCCAGGCCGGGGAGGCGACCACTTTTCACATGACCACAGAGTTTCAATCGCTGGCAACCGGTGCTTATCCAGCCTCGTGGGCGCAGCCGGGCCGATCAGAAAGTTTGGCCACGGTAGAAATGTCAGCGCGTTTTAAGCGAAACTACCATCGACGCAGCTTCGGCGGGTGCGATACGCTTCGGTATGAGTGACGATTTGCGCCGGACCAAGGACGATCTTAGAAACGGGATCGAGGAGCTGATAGCGCTGGCGGATCTTTTGGAGATGCCGCTCGTCGGGGCAATACTAGATAGCGCACTTAGCGTTGTCCCAACTGACGTGAACCATTGAGTTTTGAACTGCTTAATTTAGGCTTGCATGCCCGACACTGCTGATCAAGCGCAACTGCGCCATACCTTTGGATGGCCGCAAGCGGTGAAGCGCAGGACCGCAGCCGCGTACCTAGACCTTTCGCTCGCTGAGTTTGATGCTGAGGTAGCCGGGGCAAGATTGCCACGCGGCTTTATGCTTGGCAGATCGCTTCATTGGTCGCGGGCATCGATCGACGAACATCTGAACCGCCTTTCGGGCGATGTAACCCCGGACTGGCGGGAACGATCGCGGTTATACAAGCCCAGTCTGCATCCGGCTAAGGGGCGGACAACGAGGCTGGCCACCTCAATGCCGGGTTCCGTCTAATCTCCGTTTCAATCGTAGCTGCCATGATTGGAAAAGTCATACACACCGATGGAATGGAAATAGCTGTCAGCCTCAGTGCCGACGGCAAGCACGTCGAGATGAAGACAAGCGATGGAACGCACCTCATGAACCCAGCCCAGGCTTGGGGGCTCGGCGATCTACTGGCACATGCAGCGAGGAAGGCGCAGATAAACGACGCTGAGGATGTCATCGACCATAATACGTGGTGGGTTTAGATAGAGGAATGGTGGCAATGGCTTATCGCTTAGCTGTGGCGTTGGGCCGGCGTTGCACGTGACTGACGGACTCGATCCCCGGATACCATTCACCGTGGCTTCATTAGCCGAACGATGGGGGCGCAGCGAGGGCGCTGTGCGCAATCTGTTTCGCGCAAGTAGGTTGCCTCACTTTCGCATAGGAACGTTAATCCGCATTCCTGCTGCAGAGGTCGAAAAGTTCGAGATAGCGTCGCGCACCGATAGCTACGTGGCAAGGCTGACCAAACTGGGGGACGCGTGTAAAGTATGACAGCTCGCCAATCACCCGTCTCTACGATCGATTAAGCCGGAAGATCGAGCAGGGTAGTTCCATTCAGTTGAGCGCGGAGGACGTGGACTGGTCCGTCCTGTGCGGTTGCCACAAAACTGTTGTGCTGACGGCGGGGGGCGCATGTGTTCGAACAGGTGTGAGCTCGAGCCGAGGCGCAGGGCGAGTACCTACAGGACCTTGCGGGATTGGTCGTGGCTAGGCGGGCGCAGGTGGAGCTGCGACAGAGAACCCTGTCAGTCCGATGGATCGTTAAACGTTTTGGAACGCGAATCTTCATTGTTTGTTGACCTGACACTACCTATCATTATGATACGTTGATGACTGAGGTAGTACCGCTCAAACTGACGGCGCCCGTTGCGCTCAATAAGATCCGAACGCTTGCTGCTAAGAGCGAAAATATCGTCGTTATTCCGCATGCCAAAAGACGACAGACTGAGCGGTCAGTCACGCGCGGCCAGATCGAAGCGTGCCTATTGAAGGGCACAATTCAGGAAGGCCCATTTTATAACGACAAGGGGAACTGGCAGGTGACGATGTATCGCCATGCTGTCGGAGAAGAAGTGACGTGCGTTGTTGCGATAGACTGGCCATCCCGGCTGATCGTTGTGACGGTGTACTGAGGAGCGAGAGATGGCTTATCATTATACGGATAGCGGTCTCGACAACGTGTACCTGGAGAATGGTTATACCGTTCATCAGACGCCGTATGGCGAGGGCATATCCATAGCAAACACCGCAAAACTACACCGCTTGATTGGCGATTGGTTGGTGTCTCTGCCTAAAGCATTGACTGGAGCGGAGCTTCGTTTTCTGCGACTTGAATTGGAACTAACGCAACGTGACTTGGCTGCGATGCTCAATCAACAGGAGCAAGCAGTCCGACGCTGGGAGAAGTATCGCAACAAGGAAATTAATGGCTCGGCAGATTATCTGCTAAGAGCCCTGTACAAAGAATATACAGGTGGTGATGGCAGCGTACGTCGAATGGTAGACCGCTTAGCAGAATTGAACGTCGTCGAGAAACCGCAGGTCTGTCTGCGCGAGATCGACGACCATTGGAATGTCGCCTTGGAAGCTTGACGCCAAGTAGCAGTCGGAAGACGGAGCCCGCCCTCACCCGGCGGGCTCTTTTTCGCCAACGGTTGTACGAAACGTCCCGCCATTGCTGGCGGGTCGCCCCCTCCCCCTCCTGCCGCCTCGCCTCTATATACTCAATTTCCCGCCGGTGCGTTTTAGGTATACCTTTGAAGGACCGACGTTTCGCTGGTGCTTTATGTCTGTCCAAACGGCATTAAAAGGACTGAACAGAGAAGCACCACATATAGCAGACCGGCAGCTGCCGGGA
>NZ_JPDP02000104.1:0-2229 GCF_000732685.2 Sphingomonas sp. STIS6.2 | reverse complement strand
CCGCGATGGACAAGACGATTTTGTTCTCAAAGTTAACACCCGCCGGTGCGGCAAGGCAGGAGGCGCACTCGGTTTCGATCAAATCTAGAACCTTACCCTGTCCTCCATCTGACGGAGTCTCAGCAGTACCAAACAGGCTGTTATAGACATCATACAAATCCTGCTCGGTTATCGTATCAGAATCCGGGCGAATATGAAGAAGTGAAGTCAAAAGCTTAAAGTATGGGTCGTCTTCACCTTTGGTGAAATCAACAAGATTCCGCATGAATGGAATGGAAGCTATCCGCTTCAGTGCGTCTGATGCAAAATTTGGTTTCCAGTCATTTACAAAAATGTTCTTTATGCCCGCTGCGGGCACAAGCGAGACGCCTGAGGAGTCCTTTGAAACCATAAAGCAATTTTTATAGGTCACAAAGCGGCTTTGAATTGTTCTAAAGAAGTCAAAGTTGTGCGTTAATATGATTTGGAAAAAATTATCGTATTCAGATATATCTTTAAGGTACTGTATAATGGCATACTTGTTTCGATAATCGAAAGAGTCCGCAATATCATCTACTACCATCAAGGTAGTCTGGCCTGCTTTGTGGCGCGCTCGCACATCAAATATGATGTTTAGGACATAAAGAGCTTTCTTTTCTCCAGTGCTTAATGCCTGGAGAAGTGACTCACGATCCACCTGAGCTTGCTCACCGTTGTCTTCGAACGTAAAACCGAGCTTTAAGATTGGCTCCTGACCAAGCATGACCGACGTCCGGTTTTTCGCCTCTAGCTTGAAGGGTACGAAGAAGCGGGTATTGAAAATATCAATGACCTCTTCCCAGTCGGTTCTTTCCTTGCTGGCCTGATCCTCAATCTCAGACTTTCTCTTTTCCGCGTCACGATACTTTTCGACCAATTCAGTGAATAGACCTACGTGAGTTGCTAGGTATCCCTTCCATACCTCTTCTTTAAACTGAGCCATGTTAGAAAGAGAAGGAAGTATATCCTCCCGCTCAGAGAGGTATTCGTTAAAATCACGGACCGTAGTGTTCTTGTACAATAGCTTTTCGAGGTCAGTAAACTTTTTGCGAAGAGCGGGATCGTGTGAGATCCCCTCTTTTTCTTTAGCAATTACGTCTTCTAAGCCCTTTTCATCGCATATAGTGACGGACTCGCCCGCATTAAGGCTGATGGAATGATTGGCTTTGAAAAAGCCATTATCAATTAATGTCTTAGCAACAATAGAGGCGTTGTAGTAAGTAAAAGTACCTTTTTTGAAGTACGTAGATGCGGACAATAACTCATTGTACCGCTTCATATAATCTTCAATTACAGTCTTAAAGTCTTTGGTGCCAAGAAGTGCCTGAACCTTATCGTCAAATATTAGATCATATTTGACATCGAAGAACGGAGCCGATTTTTGAGCCAAAACCTCGTCATATATGCGACTTAGTGCCGTAAACAGATCGCCAGAAGCCGTGAACGTAGAAGCTAGTTCTTGCTCAATATCCTTCTTTGAGCCGGATTGCTGTTTCAGCGCCGTAACTAGGGCATGCCGAGACTTATCTATTTCGAGGTGAAGCTGCTCATACTCTTTTCGTAGTGCGGCATTCACTAGAAGTGTGGACGTCTTTGCGGTATGTCCCAGGACCTCATCATAAGGCCGAACGACTAGGACCGACACAGGTTGGAGGGCCGCTCCTTGGTCATCTGTGACCTTCCGCGTTGATACCCGTGCCGGGAAGATCCGATCCTTGGAAGGCGTGTCCTCGGCGATGTCCTGAAACGTCTGGGCGAACGAAGACTTCATGGCTCCGTTTGGCGCGTAAATCGCGACAGCGGGGCATTTCTCAAAGCTGATATCGGCTTTGAGATTTCGAATCCCGTAGCAGTGCTCAAGTTCGACACGTAGGCTTTTCAAGAGCTTCCCCCTTTAATCCCATGCTGCCTATCACGGAGTTTTAGCCCGTGGAAACAAAGGCGGTGATGCAAAATTCAAGATTTCGCGTCAGCCAACGCAGAACGCGCCTCGATTTAAACGGCACGCGCACGAATGGCTGATACAGCACGGTATCAAGATATGCGTGTCCAGGGGGCCAAAATGCGGAAACCGCCCTCTTACGCGTCATTGCGACTGGTTCGCCGCTCATCAGCAACCTGACTAGCGATGTTCCCGATTCCTCCAAGCACTATCGCAGTCTTGGAACCTGAGGTGTCAAAACCGAACGGTTCTGACGCTTGAGATAGGTC
>NZ_JPDP02000103.1:0-3337 GCF_000732685.2 Sphingomonas sp. STIS6.2 | reverse complement strand
GCGCAACCAAGGTAGCCGAGGAGGCATAAACGAAAGCGGGGAGGCGAGCCCTCCCCGTTTCCGTTCGGCTTCGCCAAGTTTCGGACGTCTCGTATGTCGCGACTTTTGCGACACCGGCGCGCTTGCATCATGCCGCTCTTAGACCTGCCCCATTCCGAGAAACGATAGTCATCGGGACCACGATCGACCTTCCGATAATCGTATAGACCTGGAGCAATGGTCTGGATGGATCAGGAACCTAATGCCCCGCATCAGTCGTTACGCTCCAGTATCAAATGTCGCGCTACGATGGCGCGATGATAGGGGAACATAATGGCCGATCCACACAACAAGGACGGGGCTCCTCCGCGCTCGATTCATATCGAGAAGAAAAAAGTTAACTGGCTTGCCTGGATTGCGCTTGCCGCAGGTGTTTTGGCGCTGCTGTTTACACTCAGCCGTTGCGGGCATGACGAGACAGTCGCAGTTGCACCGACACCCAGTTCGTCGCCGACCCAAGTCGTTGCAACGACCCCAGGCGCGTTGTCGGCTACAGCGCTTTCGGGCACCTCAGGCCTTGGTGGTTACCTCAATGGTACCGAAGCTGCGCCACGGACATTCCAGTTCGAACAACTGGCTTTTGATACGGCTAAGAGCACGTTGCGTGCCGGCGACGCACAGGAAGTGGCGACCATTGCTACTGTCCTCAAGCAGTATGCAAACACACGCGTCCGCATCGCAGGCTATGCCGACGCTCGGGGGCCGGCAGCGGCTAACGTTGCTCTTGGCAAGGCGCGCGCCGACGCGGTCAAGGCGGCCTTGGTTGCGCAGGGTATCGATGCCGCTCGCATCGAAACCGTGTCTGGCGGTGAGACCGATCCGGTCGACACCAACGCTACGACTGCCGGTCAGGCTGAGAATCGCCGCACCGAGTTGGTCGTAACCTCGCGCTAATGCAGTGACACATCTGGAGACAATCATGACCCGTACCATCACCGCCTTATTCGATGACCGTAACGACGCCGAAGCGGCCCAGGAACGCCTAAAGCAGTCACGCGTGGATGCCGATCACATCCGCGTCCATGACAAGACCAGCGACGGCTACAGTGAAACCACGCGCTCGACGCACGAGGATCGCGGCATTTGGGCGTCGATCAAGAATGCATTTCTGCCTGACCATGACCGCCACACATACGAAGAGGGCGTGCGTCGTGGCGGCTTCCTTCTGACCGCAGACGTCGATGACGATGCCGTCGGTGAGGCCGTCCGCGTCCTGGAAGAAGCAAACACGGTCGATATCGATGAACGTGCCGAATCCTGGCGTTCGTCGGGTTGGAACTACGAGCCAGCCGAGGCAGCGGCTACCGCTGCCAGCTATGGTCTCGATGCTTCGCCGGATCGGGCATTTGCAACGTCTGGTGACGATGTACCACCTGCTAACACGTCATCGATCTACGGCCGTCGAGATCTAGACCGTGGTTCGTCGCGGGTACGCTCGTACGGCAACGACCACAGCATTAGTAGCAAGGCGAAGGGCATGGCTGACGAGGCGCTTGGTAACGTCAAGCAGGCAACCGGCAGCGTGTTTGGAAACGAGAACCTGAAACACGACGGTATCGAGCAGGAACGTCGTGGTGAGAGTGAGCAGGGCAAGGGCCCAGACCGCTCGTAGACTAAAATGATGGTGAGCGATGGCATTGCCATCGCTCACCATCTCCTAGTTCTTTAGCGATTAAGAATGCTCGCCTTCCTGCGGCAGTGTCATCCCCCACCGGAAAGACCCGTCATGATCGCCGCTTCCGGGCTCCCCGACCCATATATCCTCATTCTCACCGGCTTTGGCCTGCTTACCGCGCTGGTTGTCTGGTTACCGCTGGCGCTTCGTAAGCTACCGCTGTCGTTGCCGATCGTCTGTATCGCGCTCGGCGCTGCGCTGTTCTCGTTGCCGCAGGTCACGCTCAGGCCGCTGCCGCTTCTTTATCCCGAGATCACTGAACGCTTCACCGGGTTTGTCGTGATCATCGCGCTGATGGGGGCTGGTCTGAAGATTGACCGGGTGTTCAGGTGGCAGGACTGGGCGGTTACCTG
The DNA here is from genome assembly GCF_000732685.2 of Sphingomonas sp. STIS6.2. NCBI lineage: Bacteria > Pseudomonadati > Pseudomonadota > Alphaproteobacteria > Sphingomonadales > Sphingomonadaceae > Sphingomonas > Sphingomonas sp. STIS6.2. Next base: position 1,270 of record NZ_JPDP02000103.1, on the reverse strand, counting down.
GCGGCTGTTGGCGATCACGATGCCGCTGGGCATTCTGGCTATCACGGCGGTGACGGCATGGGGAATGGGACTGCCATGGGCGATCGCTTTGCTGCTTGCTGCCAGCTTGGCCCCCACGGATCCTGTCCTGGCAGCCGACATTCAGGTCGGGCCGCCCAAGAGCGAAGACGAAGACGAGGTACGGTTTGGGTTGACGTCCGAAGCCGGCCTCAATGATGGCTTTGCGTTCCCGTTCGTCCATCTTGCCATTATGCTGGCAGCCGCAACCGCAGCCGGGAGCAGCAAGCCGTGGCTGGGTGAGTGGCTGACGTACCGGGTCTTATGGGAAGTAGGCGCCGGCGTCGGCGCTGGCTGGCTGATCGGTCGGGCCTTTGGCTGGGTGACATTCCACGTACCCGCGCAAACCAAGCTTGCGCAGACCGGTGACGGCCTGATCGCGCTGGCTGCGACCTGCATCTCCTACGGCTTTACCGAGATCATCCACTGCTACGGCTTCCTCGCCGTGTTCGTGACTGCTTTGACGTTTCGAGGGACGCACCGAACGCACGACTTTCATCACGACATGCACGACGTCACCGAGCAGATCGAACGGCTGGCAATGATGGTCTTGCTATTGCTGTTTGGCGGTGCGCTGGTCAGCGGGCTCCTGAATTCGGTATCGTTGACGGATGCGCTGATCGCGCTCGTGATCCTGCTGGTCATCCGCCCGATTACTGGACTGATCGGCTTGACCGGCCACCAGGCTGACCGCTCGGAGCAGCTGACGCTGGCCTTTTTCGGCATCCGCGGCGTCGGATCGATCTATTATCTGGCCTATGGTCTGAATCACATCCACGTCGATGCGGCCGAACGTCTGTGGGGCCTCCTCGGACTGGTTGTGCTGTTTTCGATCGTTCTGCACGGCCTCACCGTGACGCCAATCATGCGTTTGGTCGATCAGCAACACGGGCGAGATCCAGACAAGGATGCGCCTCCCGCCGTGGGCGCTTGAGGCAACTCTGCATCAGGGTAGCGTGAGAACGGCGATCGCATGCCAGATGCAAGAGACGCGTAAAGGGACAAGGCATGACCGAGACGAACAAGCGGAACGCGAGAGGGCACGACGCTGGCAGTCCCTGGGCTATCCCTGCAAAAGGCTGGAAAGACATTACTCTGCGAGCATGGAAGGAAGCAGGCCAATATAACATCAGCCTTGTTGCCTCCGGCGTGGCTTTCTGCGGCGTGCTCGCCATGGTGCCTATGCTGGGCGCCGTAGTGCTGGGCTACGCCC
>NZ_JPDP02000102.1:0-1417 GCF_000732685.2 Sphingomonas sp. STIS6.2 | reverse complement strand
ATAACGACGACCCCGCCGATCACTGGACGTAGCGGACCATAGGGGACGATCCGCTTCAGACATCCCCCGACCACGTGGTTGGCTTCGGCGAAGGCCAAACCGACCAATCCGAATATGATCCCCGCAATACCCGCCTTCGTCACGAGCAGCGCATCGACCGGTATCAACGCACCGATCGGGTAGACACCGTGATGGATACCCCAGGCGAGGCACGTCCAATCGCCGACTAGCGCTGCAACGAGGCAAGGCACTAGCGCGGAATATTCAACGCGGCCGATCGCCAGCACTTCGAGCGCGAAGACCGCGCCTGCGATCGGCGTGCCGAAGACCGCGCCGAACCCGGCTGCGATACCCGTCATCAACAGGATGCGCGTGCCGCCCGCATCGAGGCGGAGCGCGCGCCGAAACCGCTGGCAAGGCTTCCACCCAATTGGACGGCGGTGCCCTCACGTCCGGCCGAGCCACCGAAAAGATGCGTCACCACTGTGCCGAAGAAGATGAGCGGCGCCATCCGCAGAGGCACCCCGCCGCCAGGCTCGTGGATCTGCTCGACGATCAGATTGTTGCCGCCTTCCACTGTGCGCCCGGTGACATGGTAGAGGAATCCGACAACGAACCCGCCCACCGGTAGCAGATAGAGCAGCCAAGGCGATGCAAACCGCAGTCGCGTAACGGTATCGAGACTCAGCAGGAACGCCGCACATAGCGTCCCGACGAGTGCCGCCATGGGCAGCAAGATCAGCGCCCAGCGCAGGACAGAGATCGCATGGTCGTGACGATCGCGCATGAATGCCGCGACATTCAGCGTGCCGACGAGATTGCGAAAGGTAGCGCGCACAATTCCTCCTTGCTGCCTGAAGGCGCCAAGTAGGAATCATCAGCTCTTATCAGAGCGGTTCGGCCAAATTGCCCGGCAGAAATCCATTGCCAAAGTCGATCTATTAGACGTTTGCCCCAACCGTCAATGGGCATGTTGGTCGGGCAAATGCTCGGACCGGCCAGTCGGCAGCGTCTATCTGAGCCCGTTATATGTACCGACCCCGGGTACGCTGCATGCGGGACCGATCGGCTTTGGCCCACGTCGTTTTCGGGCTTCGTCACAAGGGGGCGATACCGCACGAAAGCCGCGGATGCGCTGCGGGGTCTGATCGGTTCGCAGCAAACCTAGGGATGGCTGCTACGAGCGTGCCGTCCAGATGCCGACGAGCGCGGCCAGTGACACGAGCATAAGAAACCCGTTCATCACTAGGAGCAACGTCGCTGGCAGGCGCTTGATGTCCGGTCGTGGCGGCGGGGCGCCTGCGCCCATCTCTCGCCACACCGCAGCGGCGAAGCAAAAGGCGCTGAACAAGATCAGCATGGTCCCGGTCGCCGTCGCCAGCCACGGGAACACGACGTCCTTGAGCAGCGCGCGCGC
>NZ_JPDP02000101.1:11276-93591 GCF_000732685.2 Sphingomonas sp. STIS6.2 | reverse complement strand
GTGAGCGATAAGGCGTTCACTTGGAATGATCCGCGTCCAAGAAGCCGCTGACACGACGTTCTCTCAAAGGAACGTGGAGCGGGAAGCCGGTACCGCCAATCACGCTGACGGACGCCTGTGGGTTTCGCTTTCCCAAAATCTGTTCCCGATTTAAGATTCCCGAAATTGCCAATTTCGATGGGAAAACGGGAAAGATGCTGATTGGCTATGCACGCGTTTCGACGGCCGATCAGGACTTGGCGCTCCAAACCGATGCCTTGAACAAAGCCGGGTGGGAAAAACTGTTCACCGATAAGGCGAGCGGGGCGAAAGCCGATCGCCCGGGACTGGTGGAAGCCCTGCGCTTCGCGCGTGCCGGCGATTGCATCGTGGTCTGGAAACTCGATCGCCTCGGCCGCTCGATCCAGGGCCTTATTACGCTGGCTGCGGACCTGTCGGCACGCAAGATCGACTTTCGATCACTCACGGACGGTTTCGACACGTCCACAGCCTCGGGGCGACTCCTGTTCCATATTCTTGCCTCCGTGGCCGAAATGGAGCGCGAGTTAATAAAGGAGCGGACGATCGCCGGGCTGGCAGCGGCCCGGAAGAGGGGCGGTATCGGCAGCGGCCGGAAATCAGCGCTGACGCCCGACAAGATAGATACGGCACGCAAGCTGCTCGCGGCAGGAGATAAGCCTGCCAAGGTCGCGAGGCTGCTACAAGTCGGACTATCAACATTCTACCGGCATTTTCCGGCAAGTGAGCGGGCGGACGAAGCGAATGAAGGGTAAAGTTAGCGCTGACACATCGTTCTAATTAGCACCGATATCCTCAAGTTAACCAACCGGTTTCTGTGTCATGCAAACGTTCACGTACTGATGGGAAGGCAAATCTGTTCATGTAAGCGCAGGAATACCTCGTGCCTGTGGCATACCGTCGACGGATATTTGTATCACGGCGGAGAGTTAACCGACATGGGGCTTGCGCCGTTGACGATCTCGGCTGGAGTTCGTCCATCCGGTGTGGCGATGTCGCTTAGTTTATTGATAAATCCTTCGATTTTTACCGCATCCCCTTCCACGATCGATCGTTCATCAGCACTCAAAGGGACCTCCTCCAGATAGCGCCGAATAGATGCTTTGCTTTCCAAGGCATGCGCGCGGGCGCTCGCTTTTGGTAGATTGAAGTCGCAGCCAGCGCAGGCCATGCGGTGCGGACAGCCACTCCAAAACGGATTTGTGCAATAGGAGTCGCCTAGATCGTAGAAAGCGTAAGGTTCGTTGGCTTTCCGCTGTATCACGTCGTGATCAACGATCAGGGACACCATGTGAGCCATGTGGTCCGCTTGGGCAAATGACGCCGCCAAACGGGTCGGCCGGATGCGGATGTAATGCATTGTCGACGTGGGCGAACTATGCCCAGACCATTGCATCAGCTCGATAAGGGACATTCCTTTTGGAACGCTCGCCAGAGCAGTGACAGCGGACGCGCGTCCGCGATGGCTGGTGATCGGCCCACGACTGTCGGTCATTGGGACGCCAGCTTTTGCGCACAGGATCGGGATGATGGTGTTGTTCAACATCGCCGTACCCACCCGACGCCCTCGGTACTGAAACAGAAAACGCACCGATTCACCGGTGCGCTCATCGGTAATCGGAGCTTGCTCGGATGGGCGTTCGGCGACCCACGCGTCGATCCGCTCTTTGACGACGGCAGCGACGGGCTTGACGTAAGCTTTGAAGGTTTTGCTGGGCGGAACGTCGAGATAACAGAGCGTCCCTGCTTTGACCGTGCTCCCGTCGTCCGCGATAATTTCTTCGGCCTGGAGTTTGGCGCAACCTAGGGTCAAGCGCGCAATTTCATTTTGCCTAAGCCCGCAATGTGTCCAGACCACCGCCATCGCCTGAATGAGCGCTAGGGGATAGTGAATTTCGGAGAGAAGATCATCTCGCTGGATGTTCAGGCTGGCCCATATCAGCTTGAGCCAAGCTGCGTCGTCGATGACGCGGGGATTGACGCCGGAATTGAAACTCACAGCGACGGGGGTCGCCAGATGGTAGCGTGGGCTGAACCGCAGCTTCGCCCACCCCCATAGTTCTACATCGATAAAAAATCGTCTCATCGCGTGCAGAAACGTCCGCTTTGAGTTGGCAGCAATCGGCTTTCCGTGTGTTTTCGTTATTCGGGCGGGCGCCGATTCCAACAGCCATTCCCCGACCGTCGAACGATCCAGCGCCGCAATGAAGGCAGCACAGACACAGGTATCCCAGTCCTCGGGTGATGTAACTAGCGGTTGCTCCCGCGCCAGCCAGAGGCCAATCCGAAGGACAAACCCATAATTCGTCTCTCGGGTCGACGGACGGAGCGTGGAGGTGTCACGCCACCGGAGGCACCATGCTGCCCACTCGGGCGCTACGCCCTCGGTGCTCTTGTCTTTCCATCCTACATACCTTCGCATTCGAAGTGGCTGCTTGATGATCCCTAACGCGGCCAATCCCGCCGACACCTTGCCGACCGCTCTGGCGACAGCATAGTTGCGGCTATCTTGCCCACGTTGAAGCAGATCGGCGGTGAATGTCTCCAGGCGTGGATCGCCATTCTCAAGCATGAGACTGCCGAGAACGCTGGTGAGGAACAGTTCGAGATGACGCCCTGAATATCCTAGATCTCGAAGCGTTGAAGCGAGCCTTGCATGTTCCCCAACGACGATAGCACGACCAAAAATCGTTGCCGCATAAACGCTGGAATGACGAAATTTCTCGATCTCGTGAAAATCGCGAAAACCGCCGAGGTGATACGCCAACGCTCCCATATATGGGCGCGCCTGACTCTGCTCATTCAGTAGCGCCAGCCAAGTTGACTTCTCCCAATTCCAATATGGCTTGCTAGTTTGGTGAACCATCGTAAGCACGCGAGCGATTGTTATCTTAGTCTTGGCCGCCGATATTCCGCCGCGCTCGGCGACAGCTAGTAAAGGCTCAACAAGACGCGGTGCATTCGCTAAAAGACCAACAATATCTGATCGTGCCGGTTTGCCGTTAATCGCCGCTACCTCGGTTAGATCAAGGTCGCCAACCATATCATACCGTGTCTGATCGAACGGTGCATAGCCGATGGTTCCCAGTGCTATCGTGGCGTCCATTATTCATCTCCGAAGAGTTGAGAACCGATCCGCGTGTCGATATGCGCTACGGATCCGGCCATACGTGCTGACAGGTCGCTCCCGGACAGGTGCAAATAGACAACCGTGGTTTTAGGGTCACGATGCCCGGCATAGGTCGAGAGTTCGTGGAGTTTCCAGCCCGATCGTGCGAGATGGGTGAGGCGCAAATGTCGTAGGCTGTGCGTACTGAAGCCCGAAACGCCCGCTGTCGTCGCCCAGCGCTCCACGGTCTTGCTCCATGACCATTTGGTCAGTGGCTGCCCATAATTGCGGTCGGACACGGATCGGAAAAGTGGCCCTGCATTCACGGCAACGGATCGACTATCCTGTAAATGCCGTGCCAAAACAGATGTGATTGCCGGGCTATAGCAGACGACTCGGCTGCGCTTCCCCTTCGTTGTTTCGGCTCTCAACGTAATCAAACGATGTGCGAAGTCGAGGTCATCGATGCGCAGAGCGACAAGCTCGCAACGCCGTAGGGCTCCGTAGTAAGCAAACGCGAGCATCAGTCGATTTCGAACTGTGTCGCTTGCTGCGGCCCTGAGTATCGACAGCCACTCGTCCTCAGTAGGCACATGCGGCAGTTTTATAAGGCGTGCCACCAGTCCTCTTGAAAAACCGGCATGGTCTGGAATGCGCCGGAACGTGGAAGTTTGCCCGCGAGGAACCGGGTTTTTCGAACACAGCCCCTGAAATATCAGGTGATCGTACCAAAGTCTGATCGCGGTTAGCCGCTGATGAAGGGTCGAGTTTGCGACAGCCGCAGAACCATCCGGAAGCAAATCGCGGACGTAGAGCGAAACGTCTTCGAGTGTCGCCGCCTCGGCGGCGACACTCGAAGACGTGCAGTACGCCAGGTAGTGAGTGACGCCACGACCGTACGCATCAAGTGTGGCTGGCGAACGACCTAGATTACCAAGTAGCTGCAACCATTCGTCGACCAGCGGATACCGATCGAGGGCGACCTGCAGTGACGTTGATCGACGCATAGACGCGCGCTCCATCCTGCCGTCGTTCTATCGGAAGACGAGCATTCCACCTAACTTACTACAGGGTGTAGTTGGACGACAGGACACGGATCCCGTGCGCGCGGATCTTGTCGCGCAGCAGGTGGACGGGCTCGCCCATCTTGATACCGAGCGCCTTCGCCTCTGCCGAGCGGGCGACCGCGCACCCGTCATTGTTCGACAGCACGATCACGGGCACGCCGATCAGGCTGCTGTCGAACGCGCGCTCGCACGAGACATAGTAGTTGTTGCAGTCGATGAGCGCGATCGGCCCGCTCACCGGACTTGGCGCGCGACGCCGACGACGACGCCCCAGATCTCCACATTCTCGTCGACGAGCGTGTGCGGGTAGCCCTCGGCCTCGGGGACGAGCCAGTGCCGGCCATCCATGTGCCGCAGGCGCTTGAGGGTGCGGTCGCCATGGACCAGCGCAACGACGATCGCGCCGGCGCGCGGCGTCTTGGAACGGTCGACGACGATCAGGTCGCCGTCGTTGATGCCGGCGCCCAGCATGGAATGGCCGTCGACGCGCATGATGTAGCTCGCCGCGGGGTGCTGGACGAGCCAGGCGCCGAGGTCGATTGGCTCCTCCATGTCGTCCTGTGCCGGCGACGGAAAGCCAGCCGGGGTCCGCGACAGAAAGAACGGTACCTCCCGCGGTATCAGGTCGAACGGGACATCGTGGAGGTGGAGGTGGTGCATGATGGTTCCCGCGACTCTTTGGACCGCCATCTAGCGCGAGTCAGAACAGAAAGGGAACACATGATTTCAATGGGGTGGGACAGTCGGGCCCCGCGGCAGACGCTGCGACCCCATAACACACGCTGATCCCCCCGCCTCGCCCGCGGTCTTTTTGTGTCGCAAAAGGTGCATTTCTAGAACCGCCGTATTGTACCCAAGTGCCTAGGCCGCATTATGGATCGAAGTGGCTGTGCCGGGGTGCAGTTCGGTGCGATTCAAGCCTCCAGCCTGAGTGCTGATGTTAAAGCATGCCGATGGAGGTCACGAGCTCATCATCGGCGCAAGAACTCCGGCCTCGCCAGCGGCCTTTTTAGGCCTCTTTTGATGCAAACTGGGATTTGATGCGAGGCTTAGGAAAACTGTGGCCTTTAAGGCCCTTCTGACGTGCAACTGCTGATGCGGATTGACGCACCTAGCCAGAATTTTGACGACGCTGCTCATACCTTGGGCAAGGGCGCCATCAACGTCGAACGCGCATGGCACCGCCGCTTCTATATCTTGATGACCATCGATCTATTTTTGTTTTACCCACCCCGTGCGCGAACGCCATCGTATCGAACCATGACGCCGATGTGCGCTCTCTGGCGTAACCTGCGCCATAACGCCGGTTGGCTCGTCTGGATCGCCCCGATTTGTATATTTAGGGCCAACAGCCACCCCCATTTCATCACCTGCATATTTTTTTATTTGCCAGTGTTTCATTGTTAGGCTGCTAACAATTATAAATCGCGCTTCCGACATGCCTGATAGGTCTTCGGCGCGCTTGGATGGCCATCGCCCGATGGACGTGCCACTATCCAAGATCGGTACAATTACCCAATCTGGCCTAAATTCTTGTAAAAGTTGGCTTACCAAGCCCATCATAATATCTTGGCAAATTAAAACAACACAACGTCCTAGTCCGTCAACATCGGCCACCGTAATCGAGTCGGACCATGTTATACGTTCCATCAGCTGTGGCGGAGTACTGCCGCCACATATATCTAGATTGTCGGAGGTGCTCTTGAGCATTCCATAAGCGGATACTTTTCGATGCTGCCAAAGCGTCGCGCCGTGCCCGTTTATTATTGTTGCTTCATTATAGGGATAGCCACTTTCGCCATCGTTCGAGACTACCGAAGATCGAGATAGGCCTGATCCTGAAACTAATATTCTTGGCCGTTTACCGGACATGGCGCATAAACCAGCCGCAACTTTTTCGACGTCGGCTTTGTCAATGGTCAATTCTGGAGCAACAATGATGTCACTGTCAGGACATTCTTGAACTGCCTTCAGGAGTATATCAGACGGTTCGTACCCAACACCCTTCACAACATCAAGAAATGTTACCTTTCCATCTGGCGTTACTACTGGCACCAAGTCGCCTCCGTTCTCCGCCAGAGGTACAAACGTGACTATCTCACTCGCAGCGCGATCGTGCCTATTTCCAACACCACAATCAGTCGACTGGTCTATTACCTTGACGGTAACATTAATGGAACGACCGTCCTCCTTGAACGATGTCCGGTCAATTACTTTTACCGCTGCAAATTGATCTACCAGCGAGAATGTAGCCTCCTCCAGCGCTAGTTTGGGACTACGCGCAAAAGGACCGCGAGCGATTAGAATGAGCTCGTCATTTGCTGCGTAAGATCCACCTACGGTACGCAGTTCCCGCACGTCGTTAAGCCACGACGGCAACGTGCTCGACCCCATACCAGAAACGATTGAACGAGGATGAATAGCAAGCAAAGCATCGTCAATTCCACGCATAGCAGCTAAAGCTATACTAGCTCGAAGCCGCCGTGCCATAAATTGGGTGCCTGGATCCCAATGTGCCGCAAGAGAGTCACAGAGCGAGCCGACGGCCTCGGTTGGATCATCCTTAGCGAGTGCGGCACGAACAGACGGAGCTAGCATTAAGGGCAATTCAACTTCACCAGACAGCCTTTCACGGCTCATTTTGCTGACGTACCGCCACAGCAACAAAAATAGTCCAGCCGGATCTTTGGCACCCTTCCAATCACGAGGCTGACTCATTTGCTGGCCCGAAATAATCGATCCCGCATTTTCTCAACTCGCCGTCGCAGCGATTCTACCGCTGACTCCGGCGCTTCCGCACTCGCTAACACCTCAGCCAGCGAAATGTACGCCGCAAATATCTTCCGAAATTGCGCCTCATTCTGCTTTTCGTCACTATTGACAACAATTCGGGTAGCGCGATTCAGCTGTTGCTCGGCAGCTTCAGCAATAGCAACCAGGGCATCATTACGAAGCGGGTTATCCAGATCAGCTGCTAAGGCCAGCTGCTCTAACAAACGACTGAATTCAACAACCTCGGCAACGCCGTGCATGCCGATACCGATGGGCACCCGCAGTCCTTTGGGCCGCGCAAACGCCGCGATCGAAAAGTTGATGCTTTGATTACCTGCGTCAGCGTCCCGAAGAATTATACTCGTTAACTTTATAAATCGATCTATGCCGCGCGTTACGCTAGGGCGCCACAATTGCGCAGCAGTAACTATCCTGATGCTGGCCAGAGGATCATCCTCGTCCAACTGAGCTAGGCCAACATGCGCCTCTGCGGCCAAGCTGCGCCCACGAGAACCCTCTGGTCCTTCCAGCAATTTAATCACTCTTTGCCATTGCTCAGCGGGGTTTCCGAGCTTGGGGTCCTTTGTAAACACGTTAGCACGTTGCGCCGCTATTTCGGCATGACCAAGGGCAACCCCTTCGGCCTCCTCAGGCTGAATAGGCCCACTAATCTCGTCTAGAAGACTCTGAGCGTAATCTAACTCGTCTTCCACTTTACCCCAAGGGGTGCTGGGCTTGCGCAGCCGTGCATTTTCAACATGGAGATGCGCTCGACGCACGAGCGTACCAGTAGTTTGCGGCCCGGAAGCAAGGATCGCGTCGCGCTCCGCATTTCCTTTCAGGCTACTCTCGCGATTTCCGCTCGCCCAGCGTATATCATATTCATCAAGAGCGTTGACGAGATGCAGGCGCCAATCGCCCTCACCTATTGAATGAAGCTGACGAAGTAAAAGTATGGCCTTTTGCGCTAATATCTCTGTTGGAAACTCTCGATCGTCACTCCATAACCAATCAGAAGCTTGCAGTCCTGCAGAAACAAGTGCCTCAACGTAGTCTGCATGAAGCTCCCGGCTAGGATCTGCATCGAGAGCACCATCAAGGAACCTTGCAATTTCCTCAAATGCTCGATCTGGATCGGCCGTCTTTAGCGAGCTAAGGTATTCGACCGTCGTCATACGCGGCTGGAGCCGACGACGAACTGAATCTATCCAGAGGTGATCGACTTTTGGAACATCAAAAGCTGCACCGGTTATTTCCTGTGTCATCCTCAGATATTCAAAGGTAAGCGGGTCCGCTGTCGCACTCGTAGCAACAAATGGCGCAAGCGTTTCATAGAACGGAATGTTTGCAGCCGCTCCGATCGACAAACGCGTCATATCACGTTCAATTGCTTGCGATTCTAGTCCTGCGTTCCGTAGTTCACGATGCGCACGAGCTCGTGCGTCGGCTTCCTCCGTTGGTCGGTCCTTAGAGACCCTCATCGGCGATAGCCTAATAGCAACTTCATTACCACGCGCAGCACGGATTGATGCTGCAATATCCGCGACACCTTCAGTATTCTGCCGATTTAGCACAAAGCATAATACAACCTCATCAGGAAGCTGCATGGTACAAATGCCTGCGACGTCGGCTAGCCCCGTACGGCTATCAATTAATATTATATCATAGTTTCTACGTGCCCACGCCCGCATTGCCTCGAGCATCAACCCTCCCGCGAAGTCGCTGAAGAAGCTGGGCCAATTAAAGCGTGATAAAGCCTCTGCATATGGCAAAGGCTCTACCGTCCCAACTATAGAGGACCCAGCCCCAACGATGTCGAGTTTTGCGCCAGCGGGAAGCCTGGTCTTTGGTAGCAGTGGAGAGGCACAGTCTTTGAATGGTGCACCGGATTTGAAGCGCTTAAATATTGAAGACGCCTCTTCCGGCCGAGTTGCCGTTAACAAAGCATCGCGCCAGTCTGTAAAGAGGTTTAAAACCCCGTTAGATTTTCGAATATTCCCCGCGGCCTCATGCTCGGTAACGCCGCGGTAGTACACAGCCAAGCCTGGGGCTTCCAGGTCCCAGTCCATTAGGAGGACTCTTTTACCCGCCATTGCCGCTATGAAGCCGACGTTTGCGACAGCCATGGTGCGACCTACGCCGCCTTTATAAGAAAAGAACGTCGTAATTCGTCCGGCGGTTCGGGGCATCTTAGTCATTACCCATATTTCCGCGGATTAGATCGGCCTCGGAACGGTTGAGCGCCCTGCATATGGGGGCTCAACGTCCCACGAGCTTTTTCAAGAGTCTTCTGCACCTCGCGAGGCCTAACAATAGCGTCGACCTCCTGCGCTATGACTAATCCAAGAGCATCCACCGTATCTTTTGCAGCAGGGGTTAGCATATTAACCACGACGGTTCCCTGTCGCCGTGATGTTACTATCCCAATAGACCGCAAAACTGCCAGCTTCCGGCTGACAGTCTCCATTCTTGTCCCGACCTTGTCTCGCAATGCGGACACGCTGAGGGGCTCAGCGTACATCGCTTGAATGTAAGGGAGATAGCGAGCGTCCCGGACGTGATTGATAAACCTATCGTCAGCACGCGTATCAGCGACGCGTGCTGCCAGAAGCTGAGCAAAAGCAATCTTACCAAGGACGTAGCCTGCAGCTATGTCTCCCCCCTCAAGCCCCCTTGAGACAGCTTGGACAGCCGGCGACGCCGTCGACGCCATCTGGCGATAAAACTGTTCTAGAATATCCGATGCATCACGAACCCGCGTCGCGTCCGGCGCGTCAATTGCCGATCGCAGGCGATCTGCCACTGCTGCGAACGTTGCGCTGGGGATGGTAGCCCCGTCGGCCGCCGCACTAAGCGCCGCTTCAAGAGCAGGCCAATATGACTTTTGCTTGATATGAGTGTTTTTCACAGCGTGTATCTAGCCACCCTTCGCCACCCGATCAACTACCGATCAATAACGAAGTTTGAGTGACATTCGATCCCCGAACGAACGTTCAGATCGCCCTCTACGCTGCGAGGGGCGGCACCCTATCCGTACAGCACCGCGAGAGCTGCTTCATGACACCAGAGATTCAGCGATAGATTAGCGAACTTCGCAAAACATTGACATTGATCGGTCTCTACGAAATTCGCGCATACTCCCCAGGATGCACGGGACGGCGCAAGCCGGCACGCTCACCCGCGGTCGCTGGATGCTGAACCCGTTGGGTTCGGGGCCTCGGGGGCTTGGTGGGGCAGCAAACCTGCGCACGCCATCGGCGTTCCTTTTATATTTAACCTTGCAGGGACGGGTTCTGACCATTCGGTGAATTCGCGTTAGAGAGGTCTACGCGCCGGCCAAGCGAAGCGAGAGCCTTGGCGAGCGGCGACTCGTTGCCGGCGCGGAACGCGGCCAGGTCTTCGGCGGAGATGGTCGCCAGCATCGCCGCTGTCTGCTCTTCGTCGGCCTTCCTGCGGGTAACCTCGTCGTCGGGCAGAGGCCCCTTCCCCATCATCCGGCGAACCATGTCGGCCGCCTCCTTGGGCAGGCCGAACCAATAGGCGTTCGTCACCTGCTTCACCTGGGGACCGAAGGCATCGGGATCATCGATCGGCTCGAAGCGGCGGATCCAGTTGAGGAAGCCGTGATCTTTCAGACGCGAGAGGGCGCTGACAATCGCGCCGCGCGAGCGCCGCAGCCGTTCGGCGAGCGTCGCGATAGCGGGCTCGAGCCGGCCGGTCTTGAAGTCGATCATGCGCATCAATTCGCGCAGCACGTCGACGCCAATCGCGCCGAGCGGCCCGTTACGCTTGCCGGCAATCTTGTGCTTGCGGTCGTAGACCTCGGCCGCGCGCATTCGCGCGTTGCGTTCGGCCTTGTTGAACGGGCGCCAATAGCGCTGCTCGCGTTCGCCTGCGCGATAGCTGCTACGGCGGACCGGCTGGCCCGTGCGATGCCCCTTTTTCGCTTTGCCGCCGGCGATCTGAAACAGCGAACGGGCGCTCACGACCGGTTAGCCAGTGCGTCAGAAAACCACAGGATTCCGCGCCCGCCGTCTTTGTGGTTAGCCAAGCCAACATATTGAACCGGCGCGATTAACGGAGACCAGTCGGGTGCACCAATTCCGTTCCGCCATGTACGCCGACTGCGCTTAGCCGACCGCCGCCACCCGGTACCGCAAATTGACCGCCCCGGCGGCCAGGTGTTCGCATCCGAGCAGCGACAGCGTCACCTTGCCCTTCAGACCGTCGCCCGCCGCGACGATCCGCTCCGCATTGGTACCGCCGTCGAGTGCGGGTGCGATGACGAGGTTGAGTTCGTCGACCAGACCGGCGGCGAGGAACGAGCCGTTGATGCCGGCGCCGCCTTCAAGCAGCAATGTTTCGATGCCGAGTTCGCGGCGCAACGTTGTGAGCGCACCGGCGAGGTCGATCTCGTCGCTGTCCGACACGAGGTAGGACACGCCATTGGCGGCGAGCTCCGCGAGATGGGCGTCGCTCACCCCGCGTCCGAGCAGCACGACCACAGGGTCGCCGCCGATGTCGGGCCCGGCGAAGCGGATCTTGCCGGCGCGATCGAGCGTGATCGCGAAGGACGCGGCATGGCGCGCCTGGAACAGCGACGGTCGCGCGGGCGCGTCCGCGGTCGTCGACGCACGCGGCTCTCCCTTCGCCATCTCCGCCATGGTGACGCGTCCGACGATCCAGCCATCGGCGTCGAGGCGCTCGTGCAGCGACTCATAGGCGCGCGTCCATGCCTTGGCGGTGCCATCCGGGCTGTCGGTGTAGCGGCTGGGATGCAGGCCACCATCGACCGACGCGGTCATGAGGCAGATGATGCGGGGGCGGTCGGTCATGGTGGGATACTCGCGGGTGCAGATCGGGGATGAACGCCGCTCGGCATCCGCGGTTTCCGCGGTATCGGGCCGGATGACCGCGCCGATGGAACGGTCCGCGCCGCGGTTCGTCGAGCAGGGACCAGCCCGCCGGCGACCCCGACCCACCGACAAGGACCCGATCATGAGCAACGGTGAAACCTCCCGCCGCAGCATCCTGGGCAGCGCTGCCATCGGCCTTGCCGCCGCGGCCGCGCCGGGCATGGCGCGGGTGCAATCGACCGAGACCTCCGGCACCGGGCCCGCCCCCAGCCTGCGCGACCCGCGCAATGCGTACACCCGCACACCCTTCCCCGAGCAGCGCCAGGCCTGGCCCGCGCTCGCCAGCAAGATGACCCCCCGCCCCGATCATGGCGAGCAGAGCTATCGCGGCAGCGGCAAGCTGGTCGGCCGCAAGGCGCTGCTCACCGGTGGCGACAGCGGGATCGGGCGCGCCGCCGCGATCGCCTTTGCGCGCGAGGGCGCGGACGTCGCGATCAACTATTATCCCAGCGAGGAGCCGGACGCGCGCGAGGTCGCCGACCTGATCCGGCAGGCGGGGCGCAAGGCGGTGCTGCTGCCCGCCGACATCCGCACCCAGAAGGCCTGCGAGGATACGGTCAAAAAAGCGATCGCGCAGCTCGGCGGTCTCGATATCCTCGTCAACAATGCCGCCTATCAGCAGTCCAAGGCGGACATCATGGAGATCAGCGACGAACAGTTCGTGCGCACCTACGAGACCAACGTGTTCCACGTCTTCCGCTTTTCGAAGGCCGCGATCCCCGCGATGCCGCCGGGTTCGGTGATCATCAACACGATCTCGCAGAACGCCTATGACCCGAATGACGACCTGATCGATTATGCCTCGACCAAGGCGGCGATCCAGAACCTGACGCGCGGCATGGCCAAGCAGCTCGCCAAGAAGGGCATCCGCGTCAACGCCGTGTCGCCCGGCCCGATCTGGACACCGCTTCAGGTCGCGGGCGGGCAGCTGCCGGGCAAGATGCACGAATTCGGCCAGGACACGCCGCTCGGCCGCGCGGGGCAGCCGTCGGAACTCGCGATATTGTTCGTCGCGCTGGCATCCGGCGAGGCGAGCTACTCGACCGGGACCGCGGTCGGCGCGCATGGCGGTGCGGGCTTCCCCTGATCCCGGACCGCGCCCGCGCCGCTAAGCACCATGGACGTCGACCGAAGCGCATCGTGCCGCGCTAACCAACTGTAAACACAATGACGCTAGGGTTCTTTTGATCCTCCGGGACGGATGTCCGTGGATGAGGAAAAGAGGACTGCCGTGGGCATCAGAGCAACCGTCCGCGCAGGGGCACTCGCGATCGCGCTGGCGTCCGCGCTGACCGCTACCGCTGCCGCCGCGCAGGTCCGCGTCGCAATCGGCGGGCAGATCCAGGACGTCCCGGCGAACACCGTGCGCACCGTCACCACCATCAACGGTCGGACGCGCATCGTCGACACCGCCTGGCGCGGCGGCACGGCGACGCCGGGCATGGCGGTGATCACCACGACCGAGACGACCGACGAGGACGACGAGGGGCACATATTGTCGCGCACCGTCGTCACCTGCATCGAGCCGCAGCGGACGATGGTCGCCGCGGTGAGCTATGCGCCGCCGCCCGCCCCCCGCATCGAAATCGACCCCGCCGACCTCGACGAGCCGGTCACCTTCGGGCAGCCCCATGTCCTGCGGATCAATCGCGATCCCTGGGGCGGGCATTTCGTCGCGGCGATGATGGTCAACGGCGTCCGCATTCGCGCAATCGTCGACACCGGCGCGGCCTACACCATCCTGTCGGCGGACGATGCGCGCGCGACAGGGGCCGACCGTGCCGTGCAGCGCGAGGAAACGGCGATCGGCATCGGCGGCTATACCCGGCTCGGCGTCGCGCGTGTCGCCTCGGTCGAAATCGGCGGGCAGAGTCTGGGCCGGATGGCGATGCGCATCGGCCAGCGCGGCATGCCCTACACGCTGCTCGGCCAGCCCGAGATCGCGCGGCTGGGACGTGTGACGATCGAGGACGGCGTGATGACGATCACGCCGCGCGCGCTGACGACGCAGCTCGCGATGCGCTGAGTCCCGGGCCACGCGCTGGCCCCGGCAGTTACGAAGCGTCGACCGTCCGGCTCCCGGTCACACCGTGCAGGTCCGGACCGCCTGGGCGAGCGCCGTCAGGGGATCGCCGACCGGCACGAATTCATGCGCGAAATAACCCTGGAATTTGAGATCGGCGACGCTGCGCGCCACCGCCTGCCAATCGACCTCCTGCGTGCCGTCGAGATTATGCCGCCCGGGAACCCCGCCGGTATGGAAATGACCGATCCACTCGATGTTCTTGCGGATCGTGTCGATCAGGTCGCCTTCCATGATCTGCATATGATAGATGTCGTAGAGCAGCTTCACGCGGGGCGAGGCGACTTCCTTGGCGACCCGCACGCCCCAGGCGGTGTGGTCGGCCATGTAATCGGGGTGGTCGACCTTGCTGTTGAGCAGTTCGACGCAGATCGTCACATCATGATCCTCGGCGATCCGCTTGAGACGGTTCAGCCCCGCGACGGCGTTGTCGGCGCCCTCCGCGTCGGACAGGCCGCGGCGATTGCCCGAAAAGGCGATCACATTGGGAACGCCGGCCTTGGCGGCCTGCGGGATACCGATGCGGAACGCCCGTTCGATCGCCGCGTGGTTTTCCCGCCGGTTCAGACCATTGGGGATGGTCATGATGTCGGCGGCATAGCCCATGGTGCAGCGCAGTCCGTGCCGGCGCGGCACCGCATATTCGGCGGGCTGAAGCAGGTCGATGCCGTCCAGCCCGATGCGCGCTGCGGCGGCGCACAGCGCGTCGAGCGGCATGTCCTGATAGCACCAACGGCTGACGGACTGCTTCAGCCGGCCACGCCGTGCGGGCGCCGCGGCGATCGCCGAGGTCGCGCACAGGGCGAGAGAAGAAGCGATGACGGTGCGCCGAGTAATCATGCCCGCACACTAGGCCAGACGGCCCTGCCGGCAAGCGGTATTGCACCCCGAAGCCACACGCCGCGAATGGCGTGCGACCAAGCCCTTGATCACGGGAAGATTTCGTGGTGGTCGGGGGACAAAGCGAACCTCGCTTGTCAGGGACCGGGGGCGCATGATGGAGATGCCGGCGATGTCCGACGATTATGCACGCGGACGGCGGGACGGGCTTCGTCTCGCACTCTCGATCCTGGCCGCTGAAGAGGCCAAATGGGAGGCGCTGCTCGGCGAGAGTTCCTCCTGGCGGACGAACGCGACGCGCGGGATCCGGCACAAGACCTATCAGGTCGCGACCAAGCGCGTGCAGACCGCGCTCAACCGCCTGTTGCCCAAGGCGGAAACCGCGTTGCCGGCCGAGATCGCATCGATGATCGATCAGGCCGGATTATAGGGGAATCGTGTCAGCGGCGGTTGGCGTTGAACGCAGCCTTTTCGGCCTCGGTGGCGCGACGCGGGGCGGATTCGAGCTGGGGCAGGCGCAAGGGCGGGCGTGACGGGTCGCGGCGGGTGGTCGCGGCGTCGGTGCTTGCCGCGCGGCGCGGGGTGGGCGTCGGGGCGGCCGCGGGCGGTGCAGATGGCGGGGCATCCTGCAGCGCATAGGCCTTGGCCTCGACGGCCGCGAGACGGCCCTTGAGCAGGTCGATCTCGACCGTCTCGGGCGTGGTCTGCATCTCCGCGAGCGATTTCTCGAGTGCCTCGATGCGCTTTTCGGCAATCGAGAGGCGGACGGACTCTTCGGTCCGGGCAATATCCTGCGCGACGCGCTGCGTCTCGGTGCGCCTGAAATCGGCATCACGCCGTGCCATCGGGTCGCGGCTGTCCGTATCAGCGCCCCCGCGCGCCCAGCGTGGCGGATCGCAAGCCGACAATGCCAGGGGCAGTGCGAGCGACGGGACGATCAGGGCGCAGCATCGGATGATACGGGTCATGCCCCAGCCCTACACGGCGCGGCCTTGAAACGTCTATCGCCCGATACCGGGCGACAGAGGTTGCGGGGGCGGCGCGACCGCCGCCCCCGCGCTTAACTCAGTTGCTGTCCGAGTTGTCGTCGTCATTTTCCTTGTCGATGACGAGATATGCAACACCGGCGATCACGCCTGCGCCGATGACCAGCGGTGCGATGCTGTCCGCAGCGACCTTGCTCGAACGCTTGGTTGCGGTGCCGGCACGCGCCGACGACGCGACCGACAGCGACTGTGCGGCGTTGCCGGTGACAGGTGCTGCGCTCGCCGCGACGGGGAGGGCGGTCATGGCAAGCGCGGCTGCGCCAAGGATCAATGTCTTCATAAAATTCGCTTTCTCGAAAATGAGCCCGGTTGGGAACCACCGCCCTAACGATTGCGCCAGTAAAGTGTTCCTAATTCAGATCAACGATGCAGGAGGGTCTTCACGGCCCCGCGTGCCTGCCTGGACGACGACGCGCAATCGGCCGCGGCCCGGCCGGGTGGTTGATTCCGGTCGTCCCGTCACCATTTTTCAGCCTGAATTCTTCTGTATCGACGACGATACGTCACCCGAAAATGGTATGATCATGGCAACCGCATTCGTCACGCCCGACCCCCTTGCTGCGACCCTGTCGCGGGCCTCGGCCGCGCTCGCACGCCCCAAGGCGGCGCAGGCGGGTCGCGAGGATATCGCGATGATCAAGGCCGCGGCGTCGCTGACGCGCGACCTGCATGCGGCGCGCCCGATCGTCTATTGGACCGACCTGATCGCGTCGGCGGGTCTGGGCTATGCGGGCATGGCGGTGGCGATCGTCGCGACGCCGCTCTGGGCCAAGCTGCTCGGCGCGGTCGTCGCCGTGCTCGCCTTGTACCGCGCGCTCAGCTTCATCCACGAACTGTCGCACATGAAGCCGAACGCCGTGCGTGGCTTCACGGCCGGGTGGAACATCCTGTTCGGCCTGCCGGTGATGATGCCGTCGCTGATGTACGAGGGCGTCCATACGCTCCACCATGCCAAAACTCGTTACGGCACGAACCGCGATCCCGAATATATGCCGCTCGCCCGCGGGCCCGCGGCGACGCTCGCGATCTTCGTGCTGGTGTCGGCGCTGCTGCCGATAGGCCTGATCCTGCGCTACGGCGTGCTTGCGCCGCTGTCTTTGCTGTCGCCCAAGCTGCGCGAGATCGTCGTCACGCGTTATTCCGCACTCGCGATCAACCCGCAGTTTCGCCGCAAGCCGCCCGAGGGCGCTGCGCTGCGCAGCTGGCGGATCTGGGAGGCCGCGGCGAGCGTCTGGGCGATCAGCTTCGTCGTGCTGACCGCGACCGGCGTGTTCCCGCTTGCCGCCTCGCTCACCTTCCTCGCCATCGTCTCGGCGATCGCCGTGCTCAACCAGGTCCGCACGCTGGTCGCGCATCTGTGGGAGAATGAGGGCGATGCGATGAGCATCACCGACCAGTATCTCGACAGCGTCAACGTGCCGCCGCCGGGCCTGCTTGCCGAGATCTGGGCGCCGGTGGGCTTGCGCTATCACGCGCTGCACCATCTGCTGCCGGGGCTGCCCTATCATGCGCTGCCCGAGGCGCATCGCCGCCTGACGGGCGAGCTTGGTGACGGGTCGTCCTATCACCATGCCAATTATTCGACGCTGTCGGGGCTGATCGTCAATCTGGTCAAGGCCTGCCGCAAGGCGGTGCGCGGCTGATCACGCCGGTATCGTTTCGCCGATCATCACGGTAAGCCCCCGCCCGGGCAGCACCCTGCCCGCGGCGGAGGCTCTACGTGTTACCCAAACTCTACCATCAGTGGATCGACTGGGTCGGCGACGGCACCGGCCTTCCCGACACCATCCTGCATATCCATGCGGGCATGGCGCTGCTGATGATCGCACGGCTCATCACGCGGCGCTCGTTCGGCACCTTCATCCCCTGGACCGTGGTCGCGGCGGGCGAGGCGTTCAACGAGATCATGGACCGGCTGAACTACGGGTCGTGGCGCTGGGACGACACGCTGGTCGATGTCGCGAACACGATGTTCTGGCCGACGGTGATCTGCCTCGGTGTCCGCCTGCGGCCGATCATCGCGCGGCGCGGCTAGCGCCGGACGCCCTGCCGTCGCCCCCTCTTCCCGTTCGTCCCGAGTAGCTGCTGAGCGAAGCCGAAGCGGCGTATCGAAGGACAGGTTGGCGGATAAAACCTGTGCTTCGATACGAGCCCTCGATACGCCCCTTCGGGGCTACTCGTTCTCTACTCAGCACGAACGGGTGGGTGGTTCTCAGGCAGCCTTGGCGAGGTCGATATAGCGCTGGAGGTGATGGTCCTCGTCGCCGAGCTGGTGGTCGATCATCACCAGCCGCTTGGCGTAATGCGACACCGCATATTCCCAGGTCATGCCGATCCCGCCGTGCAGCTGGATCGATTCCTCAGCGACCAGCGCGCCCGTCCGGCCGATCGTGTATTTCGCCGCCGCCAGCGCCCGCGCGCGCGCGGTCGCGTCGTCGCCGTCGAACGCCGCCGCCGCGTTGATCACCGCGGACTGCGCCTGTTCGATCTCGAGCAGCACGGTCGCCATGCGGTGCTGGAGCGCCTGGAACTTGCCGATCGGCACGCCGAACTGCTTGCGGTCGCGCAGATAGCCGAGCGTCGCCTCCTTGACGAACGCCATCGCGCCGAGCGCCTCGGCGGACAGCGCGAGCAGCCCCGCCTCGATCGCCGCGTCGACCACCGCACGCCCCTGCCCGTCCGTGCCGATCCGGGCGTCAGGGCCGAGCGCGACGCCGTCGAACGTCACCTCGCCCGCGCCGCCACCCTCGACGACGCTGTAGCGGCGGACCGACACCCCGGCGGCATCGGCGGGGACGAGCAGGACGAGCGGGTCGCCCGGCTGTTCGACGCTGACGACGAAGACCGATGCGGCGCCTGCCTGGTGCACGACCGCCTTGGTGCCGCTGAGCGTCCAGCCGTCGCCGTCGCGCGTCGCGGTCACGGGTGCTTGCGCATCCTCGTGCGCGAAGGCGGCGATCGCCTCGCCCGCGACGATTGCCGCGAGCACCGCGTCGTGCCCGCCCGCCGCGGCGAGCGCGCGGCCGGCCATCAGCGCGCCGAGGAACGGCTCGACCACCAGCGCCCGGCCGAGCGCCTCGAACACCACCATGATGTCGAACCCGCTGCCACCGAATCCACCCGCGGCCTCGTCGAACAGCGCGGAAACGATGCCGAGTTCGGTCAGCTGCTGCCAGACCGCGGGGTCGTAACCCGCCTCGCCATAGGCGCCCGCGTTGCGCGTCTCGATCGGATAGCCGTCGCGCAGCGCCCGGACGAGCGTGTCGGCCAGCATCCGGCGGTCGTCGCTATGCTCGAAGTTCATATGCTCAGAGACCCAATATGGCTTTGGAGATGATGTTCTTCTGGATCTCGTTGGATCCGCCGAAGATCGACAGCTTGCGGTTGTTGAAATAGCTCGGCGATGCGGTCGCCGCATCGTCGGGCCCGACCGGCTCGCCATTCCACCCCGCCTCGAGCGCCTCGGGGATATAGGGCGCGGCATAGGAGCCATAGGCGCGCCGCGTCAGCGCGGTGATCTCCTGGCGGATCTCGGTCCCCTTGATCTTGAGCATCGAGCTTTCCGCGCCCGGCGCGCCGCCGCCCGCCACCGCCGCGACGACGCGCAAATTGGTGGTCTGCATGTTGGCGAGGTCGATCTCGACGCGCGCCATCCGCGCCGCGAACAGCGGATCGTCGGCGAGCGGCCGGCCATTCTTCGTCTGTGTCCGCGCGACCGTCTTCAGCTGCTCGAACGACGCGATCGAGAAACCGACGCCGGCGATGTTGGTCCGCTCATAGGTCAGCAGATATTTGGCGTAGGTCCAGCCGTCATTCTCGGTACCGACCAGATTCTCGACCGGCACCTCGACATCGGTGAAGAACACCTCGTTCACCTCCTGCTCGCCGTCGATCAGCGTGATCGGGCGGACCTCGATGCCGGGGGTCTTCATGTCGATCAGCAGGAAGCTGATCCCCTCCTGCTTCTTGGCGGCGGGATCGGTGCGGACGAGGCAGAAGATCATGTCGGCATGCTGGCCCAGCGTCGTCCAAGTCTTCTGCCCGTTGACGACATAGACCTCGCGGCCATTCCGCGTCTCGCGCACCGCGGTGGTCTTGAGCCCGGCGAGATCGGAGCCGGCGCCGGGTTCCGAATAGCCCTGGCACCACCAGTCGGAGCCGTCGAGAATGCGCGGCAGCCAGTGGCGCTTCTGCTCTTCCGACCCGTATTTGATCAGCACCGGCCCCAGCATGTTGACGCCGAACGGCACCACGCGCGGCGCGTGCGCGAGCGCGGATTCATTGTCGAAGATGAAGCGCTGGATCACGCTCCAGCCCGGCCCGCCCCATTCGCGCGGCCAGTGATTGGCGAGCCAGCCGCGGTCGTTGAGGATCGCGTGCCATTCCTCCATGTCGGCCTTGCGCAGCCGCCTGCCCTCGCGGACCAGCGTCGAGAGACGCGCGGGGAGTTTTTCGCGGAAGAAGTCGCGCACCTCCTCGCGGAAGGCCTCTTCGTCGGGTGTGAAGCTCAGATCCATGACCATGTGACTCCTGATGATGGAGCCCATGTGCCACAGTCGATCACGAAATTGAAGGACCGGTATGGTCGGAAGGACGGAAAATACGGGTGGGTGCGACGCAGGTTAATCCTGACGGTATCGCGTGCCGTCACGATCCTCCCCCGCTAGGGGGAGGATCGAGGTCATCAGAAGCGGTAGCTGAGCCAGCCGGCGAGGAAGTCCGAGTTCTTGTACCCGGCGCGGGTCAGTGACGACCCCGCGATCAGATGCTCGTAACGGCCGGTAAAGGACAGCCGCGACGAGATCGGATAGACCGCCTGGAAACGGATCGTGTCGGCGATCTTGCTGCCCGACACATTCTGCGTGCCGGCAAAGGCGCTGCCATTGGCGCGGTACACCGCGTCATTCTGCGAATCGCGCCACGACAGCTGATATTCCGCGGTCAGGCGCAGCTTGTCGAGCACGGTGAAGCTGACGTTCGGCGCGACCGCGATCAGGTTGGTCGGCGTCGCGAACAGCTGATAGCTGTAATAGATGTTGTTGCCGAACGGTGCGAGCGCGGTGCGCAGCGTGCCGTTCCCGTAGGCACCACCACCGCTGGCATAGTCTGCATGGAAGCCGACGCGCGGCGCGTTGCGCCCCTTGCCGAGCTTGTAGGTCTGCGCGAGCAGGATCAGCCACGCCTTGATCGAGCGGTTGTCATAGCTGCCGCCCTGATAATTGACGGTCCAGTCGAGATTGACCGGCCCCGCATCGCCCCAGAAATGCAGGCCGTAGAAATTGCGGACCTCGCGCGCATTGTCGGTGCCCCAGACCGCGTTGCGGTTGCGCAGCCGCCAGAGGAACGGGTCGAGATACAGCTTCGACCCGCCGAGCAGCGTGTCGGGGAGGACGACGCCGGTCGAGATGCCCGAGAAGCGCCGTGCGCTTTCCGCATCGTCGTCGCGCGTGCCCTGCGTGCCATAGGCGGTCGGCTTGAAGTCGAACACGTCGGCGCGCACGCCCGCGGTCCGCGCCCAGGCGCGAAAGCCGTTGAACCCGAAGTACAGCGTGTTGTTGTCGCGCGGCACGACCATCAGGTTCGGGCCGTCGGCAAAGGTCTGGCGACCATAGCGGACCCCGACATCGACATCGGCGACGGTGCCCGTCAGGTCGACGAACGCCTGCTGCACCGCGAGCTTGTTGCGCAGGTTCGGCAGCACGTTGCCGAGATTTTCACCCTCGAGCGTGCCGTGCGCGACTTCACCGTAGAAGCGCAGATGCTCGCCGACATGCAGGTCCGCGCCGCCGAACAGGCGAAGGATGTCCTGCCGCTGTGCCTCGCTGTCGCGCAGATTGGGGTTGGTGGTGTGGTTGACGCGCAGCCGCGCCTCGCCCGACAGCGTCAGGTAGACGTCGCCGTCGCCCGCGATCGAGATGAATTTCAGCTGGTCGATGATGTCCTTGCGCTTGGCCGGGTCGCGCAGTTTCGACCAGTCCTCCGCCCAGCGTGACTGGTTGTAGCCGCCCGCGGTGACGCCGTCGCCGACCGCGGCATTGGGATAGCTCTCGGCGATCGGCGAGGCCGCGCTGGTGCCGGCGGCGTCCTTGGACACGGGACCGAGCCGTTCGCGCGCCTTGGGCGGCGCGCTTTCGGGAGCAGCCTGCTGCGGCGCGGCCTGGGCGAGCGCCATTGCGGGAAGGGTCGCGACGGCAAAGCCGGCCGCATGGCGCACGCGGCGCATCATCATCGAGGTCATAAAAAAGCTATCCGGTACTGGTCGCGGGGCCGGCCAACGCCGGCCCCGTCGGGATCATGCGGCAGGAGCGGCGGCGGTCGTGATCGGCGCCGGCGCGAGTTCGGGCAGCTGGCCCGACAGCGCCGCGTTCAGCTTGTCGCGGTCGAGTGCACCTTCCCAGCGGGCGACGACGATCGTCGCGACCGCGTTGCCGATGAAGTTGGTCAGGCTGCGGCACTCGCTCATGAAGCGGTCGACGCCAAGGATCAGCGCCATGCCCGCGATTGGCACGGTCGGCACGATCGACAGCGTGGCCGCCAGCGTGATGAAGCCCGCACCGGTGACGCCAGCGGCGCCCTTGGACGAGATCATCGCGACGACGAGCAGCAGCAGTTCCTGGCCCAGCGTCAGGTCGGTGTTCGTCGCCTGTGCGATGAACAGCGCGGCCAGCGTCATGTAGATGTTGGTACCGTCGAGGTTGAACGAATAGCCGGTCGGCACGACCAGCCCGACGACCGACTTCTCGCAGCCCGCAGCCTCCATCTTCTGGATCAGGTTCGGCAATGCGGCTTCCGACGACGAGGTGCCGAGCACCAGCAGCAATTCGGCCTTCAGATACTTGATCAGCTTGAAGATCGAGAAGCCCGTCAGGCGTGCGACGGTGCCGAGGATGACGACGACGAACAGCGCCGCGGTCAGGTAGAAGGTCGCGACCAGCGCGCCGAGATTGGCGAGGCTGCCGATCCCGTATTTGCCGATCGTGAACGCGATCGCGCCGAACGCACCGAGCGGGGCGGCGCGCATCAGGATGCCGACCAGCTTGAAGACGATCAGGCTGAGACGCTCGAGGAAGTTGAGCACCGGCTTGGCAGGCTCGCCGACCAGGCTCAGCGAGATGCCGAACAGGATCGCGATCAGCAGGATCTGCAGGATGTTGCCGTCGGTGAACGCGCTGACCATCGTGTCCGGGATGATGCTCATCAGGAACCCGGTGATCGTCGTCTCATGCGCCTTGACCGTATAGTCGGCGATGCCCTTGGTATCGAGCGAGGCGGCGTCGATGTTCATCCCCGCGCCCGGCTGGACGACATTGGCGACGATCAGGCCGACGATCAGTGCGAGCGTCGAGAAGAACAGGAAATAGGCGAACGCCTTGCCCGCGACGCGACCGACCGCGCCCAGTTCCTTCATCCCGGCGATACCCGTGACGAGCGTCAGGAAGATCACCGGGGCGATGATCATCTTCACCAGCTTGATGAACGCGTCGCCGAGCGGCTTCAGCGCCGCGCCGTACGTCGGATAGAAATGCCCGAGCGCTGCACCCAGCGCGATCGCGATCAGCACCTGGATATAGAGCTGGCTGGTCCAGCCTTTGCGTGCCGGCGTTTCCGCGACCGCATATGTCTGGGATGGTAGGGTCAACATCGCCTCCTGAAAGTCTCGTCCACTCACGCGGGACGTTAGTGAGGGCGGTAATGCCGGGCCGGACCCCGGACTACAAGTGATCACGTCAAGCCTTTCAAACCCT
Organism: Sphingomonas sp. STIS6.2; assembly: GCF_000732685.2. Classification (NCBI taxonomy): domain Bacteria; kingdom Pseudomonadati; phylum Pseudomonadota; class Alphaproteobacteria; order Sphingomonadales; family Sphingomonadaceae; genus Sphingomonas; species Sphingomonas sp. STIS6.2. Next base: position 69,995 of record NZ_JPDP02000101.1, on the reverse strand, counting down.
TGGATTCGCGTGAGTTTGCTCCGTACCGATGCTTCGAATGTGCGGAAAATGCACATTTTTGCCGATGGCGTCACACGGATGTGTGTGATAATCCGCACAGATGAGACGGACTCGATCCTCGCTGGTGACCACCGCGTTGGCGGTGCTGATGGCGTTCGCCGCGCTGGGCGTGATCGTCTCGGTGGTCGCCTCCGTCTATGGCCGGCGGACGGTGGCGGATGCGACCGCCGCGGTCCGGCTGCGGGCGATGCAACAGACGCGCAGCAACCTGCGGCTGCTCGAGGCGGAACTGCAGACCTACCGCCTGCTCCCCGTCATGCTCGGCGAATATACCGATGTCCGCGCGGCCCTCGCGTCGGGCACGGTCGATCCGGCGCTCAACGCCAAGCTCGCGCTGCTCGCGGCGCGCACCGGTGCACCGGTCATCTATGCGCTCGATACACAGGGGATGACGATCGCCGCGTCGAATGCGGACCGCCCCGACAGCTTTCTCGGCCATGATTATCGCTACCGCGACTATTTCACCAAGGCGATGGCGTCGGGCGCGACCGAGTTCTTCGCGCTGGGCAGTGTCAGCGGACGCCCCGGCCTCTACCTCTCGCGACGGATCGACCGCGCGGGACGGCCGCTTGGCGTCGTCGTCGTCAAGGTCGAGTTCGACCGCATCGCACAGGCCTGGATCCAGGATCACATGGCGACCTTCGTCGTCGATGCGGACGGCGTGATCCTGATCTCCAGCGATCCGCGACTCGAATTCCACACGACGCGCGCGCTGTCCCCTGCGCGGCGTCGGACACTCGCGCAGACGCGGCAGTTCGGCACGCTGCCGCTGCTCCGCGCACCGCTGACGCTGGCGGACGACCGGTCGCGCCTCGGCGACGGGACGCCTGCGGTGACGGTGTCGCTGCCCGTGCCGATCGCGGGCTGGCATCTGGTCCATATGGAGCCGCTCGACGCGGCGCTGCGCAGTGCGGCGGTGCGGACGCGCTCGGCGACGACGATCGCCGCGCTGGCGACGATCGCGGCGATGCTCGGCGCATGGTGGCTGCACCAGCGCCGCAAGCGCAACGCCGGTGCGCGCGCCGAACTCGAGGCCGAGGTGGCACGCCGCACCGCCGAGCTCAGCGCCACCGCGGACCGGCTGCAGATCGAGGTCGAGCAGCGCGAAGCCGCCGACCAGCGCTTCCGCCAGGCACGCGAGGAGCTCGCCCATGCCAACCGTGTCGGCTCGATCGGCACGATTACCGCCAGCGTCGCGCACGAGATCAACCAGCCGGTCGCCGCGATCCGCACCTTTGCCGACAATGCCGCCGCGTTCCTTGCGCGCGACGAACCCGCGCGCGCCGCGACCAACCTGCAGGCGATCGTCGAGCTGACCAGCCGGATCGGCACGATCACCGCGGGGCTGCGCCGCTATGCCAGGCGCGGCGCGGGCTCGATCGGCCCGGTCGCGCTCGACGCGGCGATCGACGGCGTCCGCCTGCTGATCGGCGACCGCTTCCGGGCGAAGGGCGTGACGCTCGACCTGCCGAGCGGGCCCGAGGCGCGGCTGACCGTGATCGCCGGCCGCGTCCGCCTCGAACAGGTGCTCGTCAACCTGCTCCAGAACGCGCTCGACGCGGTTGCCGAGCGGCCCGATGCGCGCGTCGACGTCACCGTCGGGCGCAAGGGCCGCGATGTCGTGCTGACCGTCGCCGACAACGGCCCCGGCATCGATCCCGGCATCGCCGACGACCTGTTCACCCCGTTCGCGACCAGCAAGACCGACGGCCTCGGCCTCGGGCTCGGCATCGCGCGCGACATCATGACCGAGTTCGGCGGCACGCTCGACCTCGTCCCTGCTCCACAAGGCGCCGTCTTCCGCATGATCCTGGTAAAAGCATGAGCGAGCAGAGCGTCCTGCTCGTCGACGACGACGACGTGCTGCGCGGTGCGCTCGAACAGTCGTTCGAACTCGCCGGGATTGCGGTGATCGCCGAGCGCGACCCGACCGTCGCGCTCGCGCGGATCGATGCGGGGTTCGACGGCGCGGTGGTGTCCGACATCCGCATGCCCAAGATGGACGGGCTCGAGCTGTTCCGCCGCATCGCCGCGATCGACCACGAGATCCCGGTGCTGCTGATGACCGGCCATGGCGACGTCGCGATGGCGGTCGCAGCCCTCAAGAACGGCGCGTTCGACTTCATCCCCAAGCCGTTTGCGACCGACCATCTGATCGCGGGCGCCAGGCGGGCGCTCGAGATGCGCCGCCTCGTCCTCGACAACCGCCGGCTGCGCGCCGCCGCCGAGGAGACGATCGGCGCCGAGCCGCTGATCGGCGAGACCCCGGTGATGGTCCGGCTGCGCGAGACGATGCGCCAGATCGCGCAGGCCGATATCGACGTGCTGGTCGAGGGCGAGACCGGGACCGGCAAGGAGCTCGTCGCGGTGCTGCTCCACCGCTGGAGCAACCGCCGGTCGCGGCCGTTCGTCGCGGTCAACTGCGCTGCGTTACCGGAGGCGGTCGCGGAGATCGAGCTGTTCGGCCATGACGGGGATTCGCGCTTGCCCCGCACCGGCCGGATCGAGGCGTCGAACCGCGGCACATTGTTCCTCGACGAGATCGAGAGCACCTTGCCCGCGGTCCAGGCCAAATTGCTGCGCGTGCTCGAGGAGCGCGAGGTCATGCCGGTCGGCGGCGACCTGCCGCGTGCGCTCGACCTGCGCGTGATCGCCGCGGCGAAACCCGGGCTCGACCAGGCGGTCGAGGATGGCCGGTTCCGCGCCGAACTGCTGTTCCGGCTCGACGCGGTGCGGCTGCGCATCCCGCCGTTGCGCGAACGCCGCGACGACGTGCCCTTGCTGTTCGGGCATCTGCTGCACCAGGCCGCCGAGCGGTTCGGGCGCGAGGTGCCGACGATCGACACCGCGACGCTCGCCTATCTCGGCCAGCACGACTGGCCGGGCAATGTCCGCGAGCTCGACAATCTGGCGAAACGGCTGGTGCTGCGCGTCGAGGCGGATGCGCCGGCGGACGAGGATGGTGACCTGCCGCTGCCCGCGCGCGTCGACAAGTTCGAGGAAGCGACGATCCGCGCGACCTTGCACCAGGTCAGCGGCGACGTCCGCTCCGCGCTCGCCGCGCTCGGCATCCCGCGCAAGACCTTCTACGACAAGCTGAAACGCCACGAGATCGACGTCGAGGCCTATCGCCCGACCAAGGGGTGACGGGCCCATTCCGTTCGCCCTGAGTGAAGTCGAAGGGCAGGCCGGGACTACCGGTAACGCCCCAACCCCGTTCGCCCTGAGCGAAGTCGAAGGGCAGGCCGAGACTACCGGTAACGCCCCCAACTCCGTTCGCCCTGAGCGAAGTCGAAGGGCAGGCCGCGCGCGCAGATGCTTCGACTTCGCTCAGCACGAACGGATTGGGGTTAGGCGGGTCGATTCATCCCTAGGTCGGAATGACCGGGACCACCCCGCCCTGCCGCGTCGCCACGAACCGCGCGAGCGGCGGTCCGATCAGCAGCACGCCCAGGAACCGCATCACCTGCAGCGCCATCACGAACGGCACGTCGACCGGGCTCGACGCGGCGATGATCGCGACCGAATCCATCCCGCCGGGGCTCGACGCGAGATAGGCGGTGACCGGGTCGATCCCCGCCCAGCGCGTCAGCGCCGCCGCGATGCCGCCACAGAACGCGATCAGCAGCCCGACCGACAGCAGGATCCGCGGCATCGCCTTGCCGGCGACCCGGAGCGTATCGCGCGTGAACGACAGCCCGATCTTCCACCCGACTACCGCATAGCTGATCGCGAGCAGCCATTGCGGCAGCACCGGCTGCGCGATCCCGGTGACGTTGAGCACCCCGCCCAGCACGAGCGGTCCGAGCAGCGCGCCCGCGGGCAGCCGCAGCTTGACGCCAAGAATCGCGCCGACACCGGCAATCGCCACCGTCCGCAGCACCGCGACCGGATCGACGCCCACGAACCACGCCGCGGCCGGATGGTGCCCGCTCCCGCCGCCGACCATCACCGCCGCCAGCACCGAGGCGACGACCGCGACGCACACGACGCGCGTATAGGTCATCACCGCGACCAGCCGCGAATCCGCACCATAGGCCTGTGCCATCAGCACCATCGCGCTCGCCGCGCCCGGCGTCGAACCCCATACCGCGACCGTCCCCGGCAGCACCTGCCAGCGGCTGAGCAGATAGCCGAGCACGCTGCTCGCCGCGAGCGTCGCGACATTGACCGCGAGGAACACCGGCCAGTGCTGCGCGACGGTCGCGACGATCCCGGTGGTGATCGACCCCGCGATCAGCGTCCCGACCGCCGCCTGTGCGCCGCGAAAGGCGAGGATCGGCACCCCCAGCGACCCGCCGCGCACCGCGAGCAAGACCGCCGCGATCATCGGCCCGAGCAGCAGTCCGGCGGGGAGTCCGATCCATTCCAGCGCCCCCGCCACCAGCGCCGACAGCGCGACCAGCAGAACCCAGCGCCAGATCATGCCTTGGTCGCGAACCAGATCACGTGACGCGCGCCGCCCTTGCGCGTCGCGCGCGCGACGACCTCGTCGACCGCGAACCCCGCCTCGTCGAGCCGGCGAGTGAACGGCTTGCTCGGCGCCGACGACCAGACCGCGAGCACCCCGCCCGGTCGGAGCGCGGCGCGTGCCCGCGCCAGCCCCGCCGCGCCGTAGAGCCGGTCGTTGCCCGGCCGCGAAATCCCGTCGGGCCCATTGTCGACATCGAGCAGGATCGCGTCCCACGCGCCCTCGGCGATCGCCGCGGCGACATCGCCCTCGAAGACCTGCGTGCGCGGGTCGGTCAGGCTGTCGCCGTGCAGCGCCGCCATCGGCCCGCGCGCCCATTCGACCACCGCGGGTACGATCTCGGCGACCGCCACCTCGGCATCGGGCCCGAGCCGTGCGAGCGCTGCACGCAGCGTGAAGCCCATGCCGAGCCCGCCGATCAGCATCCGCACACCCGGCCGCGCGCCGATCCGTTCGCACGCCTGCTCGGCCAGCGCTTCTTCGGACCCGCTCAGCCGGCTGTTCATCAGCTCGTTCGCGCCGAGCATGATCGAGAATTCCGCGCCGCGCTGGAGCAGCCGCAATTCGCCACCGCCCGGCACCTGCGCCGTCCCGAGAAGAACCCGCGGGATCATGCAGACCACGCCGCGATGTCGTCCTGCTCGCCGATCAGTGCGAGGCCGTGCGCGATCGAGGTCAGCTCGCCGCCGCTCATGATCGCGGCCTCGCCGAACCGCTCGACGAAGATCTGCCGCACCCGCGGGATCAGCGACGATCCGCCGGTCAGGAAGACGCGGTCGATATCGCCGCCGCCGACCTTGGCCGCCGCCAGCGCCTGATCGACGGTCGCCTCGATCCGCGCGACGTCGTCGGCGATCCAGCCCTCGAACTGCGCGCGAGTCACCTCCGCCTCGATCTCCAGCCCCGCGCCCGCAAAGTGGAAATGCGCGTCCTCGCCCTGCGACAAGGCCCGCTTCAGCGTGCCGACCCCGTCGTAGAGCGGATAGCCGAGCTCGTTCTCGATCACCGCGATCATCCGCCCGATCGCATCCGGGTCGATCGCGGTCTTCTGCAACCGCTCGAGCTCGGTCATCGTCTTGCGGTTGCGCATCAGCGCGAGCCTGGACCAGTCCGCGAAATCGGCAAAATAGGCGCGCGGGATCTCGAGCTCCTTGCCGAACGACTTGTACGCGCCGCCCTTGCCGAGCATCGGCAGCACCAGACGGTCGAGGATCCGGTAATCGAACCGGTCGCCGGCAATCCCGATGCCCGCATGCCCCAGCGGCGTGCAGCGTCGCGCCGCGCCCGGCTCGGCGACGCGCACGACCGAGAAGTCGCTCGTCCCGCCACCGAAATCGGCGACCAGGATCGTCGCAGGCTCGGTCAGCCGCGTCGCATAGCTGTACGCAGCACCAAGCGGTTCGTAGACATAATGGATCTCCGCGCCGAAGCCCTTGAACATCGCGTCATAGCGCGTCCGCGCGAGCGCCTCGTCGGGCCGCGCGCCGGCATATTCGACCGGCCGCCCGACGACGATCCGCTGCGGCCGCGTGTCGAGCCTGCCGCCCGCATGCGCGATCAGCTTGTCGAGGAACAGCTTGCCCATCTCCTCGAAGCGATAACGCTTGTCGAAGACCGAGGCCTGCTCGAACGTCTTCATCGCCGCGACCGACTTGAACGACTGGATGAACCGGCTGTCGAGCGGATATTCCATATATTCCGCGATCGCCCACGGCCCCGCATCGACCGCGAGCCCCTTGCCGCTGTCGTCCTGCCAGAAACAGAGCGCGGAGCGGAACACCGGGCTGGTCTCGGCGGGCGCGGCGAAGGTCACGAGTTCGGGCGTGCCCCCGGGCGTCCCGAGCGCCACGACGCTGTTGGTCGTGCCGAAGTCGAGCCCCAGTGCGGGACTCGCGGCTGGCGTTTGCATGAAGGTCTCCGGGAGCGGGTGGCGCCTGCCTATGCCGACCGGGGCCCCGGGATGGCAACCGGTAAAGTCACGGGCGAGGCGTCTTCGCGCTCGCCCGGGGTCAGCGCGCGACCATCTCGCGGATCCGTTCGGCGAGCATGTCGAGCGCGAACGGCTTGGTGATCATCTCCATCCCCGCACCCAGAAACTCGCCGCGCACCGCCGCCTTTTCGGCATAGCCGGTGACGAACAGGATCCGCAGATCGGGTCGATGCCGCCGCGCGACCTCGGCCAGCTGGCGCCCGTCCATCCCGGGCAGGCCGACATCGCTGACCAGCAGGTCGATCCGCCGCTCGCTTTCGAGGATCGGGATCGCCGCGTGCGCGTCGCCCGCCTCCATCACGCCGTAACCAAGGCTGCCGAGGATATCGACGATCAGCATCCGCACCGCGACATCGTCCTCGACCACCAGCACGCATTCGCCGTCCGCGCGCGGCAGGTCGCGGTCCGCGGTCGGCACGCTGGCCGCCGCAGTGCCGTGGAAGCGCGGCAGGTACAGCTTGACCGTCGTGCCCTCGCCCTCCTGCGAATAGATCCGGACATGCCCGCCCGACTGGCGCGCAAAGCCATAGATCATCGACAGGCCGAGCCCGGTGCCCTGCCCGATCGGCTTGGTGGTGAAGAACGGGTCGAACGCCTTCTCGATCACCGCCTTCGACATGCCCGTGCCGGTGTCGCTGACGCCGATCGCGACATAGTCGCCGGGCGCGAGATCGCCGATCGCCTCGGTATACTGCGCGTCGAGATGCGTATTCTCGGTCTCGATCGTCAGCCGCCCGCCCTCGGGCATCGCGTCGCGCGCGTTGATCGCGAGGTTGAGCAGCGCGCTTTCGAGCTGGTTGGCATCCGTCGTCACCGGCCAGGTCGCGTCCTGCCGCCGGATCTCGAGCCGCGCATTCTCGCCGAGCGTCCGTGCGAGCAGATCCTCCATGTCGGCGATCAGCCGGTCGACATCGGTCGCCTTCACGTCGAGCGACTGGCGCCGCGAAAAGGCGAGCAGCCGCTGCGTCAGCCCGGCGGCACGTTGCGCGGAGACCGTCGCCGCCTCCAGATAGCGGTCGACCTTGTCCGGGCGCGGTTCGGGCACGTTGCGCCGGACCATGTCGAGCCCGCCCAGGATGCCGGTGAGCATGTTGTTGAAGTCGTGCGCGATGCCGCCGGTCAGCTGACCGACAGCCTCCATCTTCTGCGCCTGGCGCAGCGCATCCTCGGCGCGCGCCAGCTGCGCCTCGCGTTCCTTGTCCGCGGTGACGTCGCGCCCGACCGCGTTGATCAGCCCGTCGCCCGGCCGCGCCGCCCAGCTGATCCAGCGATAGCTGCCATCCTTGTGGGCATAGCGATTGTCGATCCGCGCGACCGCCTCGCCGCGGGCGATCCCCGCCGCGGCCAGGCCGGTATGCGCGACGTCGTCGGGGTGGAGCAGCGAGAAGAGCTGGCGTCCGACGATCTCGTCCATCGACCAGCCGAGCATGTCGGTCCAGGCGGGATTGGCGGCGACGATCGTGCCGTCGAACTCGGCGCGCAGCATGATGTCGGACGACAATTCCCACAACCGGTCGCGGTCGGCGGTCGACACCTCGACGGCTTCGGCCAGTCCCTCGTTGATCGCGCGCAGCTGGCGCTCCGCCGCCTTGCGCGTCGACTGGTCGAGGATCGCGCCGATCATCCGCGTCGGCGCGCCGTCCTCGTCGCGGATGACGTAGCCGCGGTCGAGCACATCGGCATAGCGGCCGTCGGCGCAGGCGAACCGGTATTCGTCGGTCCAGTCGCTGTCCTGCCCGTAAATCACCGCATCGATGCTCGCATGGATCCGCGCGCGGTCATCGGGATGGACCTGGTCCAGCCACCAGTCGCCGGTCGACTTCGCATCGGGCAGGACATGGCCATAGGCGCGCGTCAGCGCTTCGTTCCACAGCACCGAATTGCGGCGCAGGTCCCAGTCCCAGATCGCGTCGTTCGTCGCACGGCTGGCCAGCCGCAGCCGCTCGCTCGTCTCGCGCAGCGCCGCCTGTGCGCGACGATCGTCGCTCATGTCGACGACCGTCCCGACCAGCCGGATCGGCGTATCTCCGTCGAAGAACGCGATGCCGTGCGCGACGATATGGCGCTCGACGCCGTCGCTCTGGCCGATCGTGCGATATTCCGAATCGAACATCCGCGTGCCGCGCGGATCGAGCGCGGCGGCGACTTGCGCATCGGCCGCCGCGCGGTCGTCGGGGTGGAGATTGGCGAGGAAGGCGGACTCGTACTCGACCGGCGCGCCCGCCGGGATCCCGAACAGCGCGCGGCACCGGTCGTCCCAGCGCAGCATCCCGTCCGCCGGACGATAGTCGAACCGGCCCAGCCGCGCGACCCGCGTCGCCAGTTCCAGCTCCTCACGGCTTTCGGACAGCGCCACCTCGTTGCGGCGGCGCTCGCTGATGTCGTTGAACAGCACCGCGACATGATTCAGCTCGGGCGCATCGACGCGGTAGGCATAGACCTCGAACCAGCGATCCTGCAGCGCGGAGGCGGGATCCTCGAACCGCAGCGGCTCGCCGGTCGTCGCGACATGGCCGTACAGGTCGAACCAGCGCTGTTCCATGTCGGGCGCGACGTCGCGCATCGTCCGCCCGATCATGTCGTCGAGCCCGGTGTTGCGCGCAAACGCCCGGTTCACCTCGAGGAAGCGATAGTCGTACGGCGCGCCGTCGGCGAACAGCACCTCGATCACGCAGAACCCCGCATCGATCGATTCGAACAGCGAGCGATAGCGTGCCTCGCTCGCCTTCACCGCGATCTCACCGCGCACCCGGTCGACCGCGTCCGAGGTGCGCAGCGCGACGTCCTCGACCAGCGCGATATCCGCCCTGGTCCAGTCGCGCGGCGTGGCCTCGTGCAGATACAGGACCGCCGCCAGCCGCCCGTCACGGAGCAGCGGCGCGGCAATCAGTGCGCCGACGCCGGCCTGCGCCCAGCACCGCGCGGTCGCCGGATCGCGCGCGCGTGCGTCGGTCGTGCAATCGTCGACGATCACCGTGTGCCCGCGCCGCAGATCGGCGATCACGCCCGCGCCAAGCGCCGCGTCCGCGTCCCCGTCTCCGTCTCCGTCTGGCGTCGCGGCGAGGCCGGGCAGCGTCCCGTTCGACCAGTCGCTGACGCCCCGGGTCATCGCGCCGTCCGCCGACACCTCGTCATAGCCGCAGCGCGCGACGTCGAGATGCGAGCCCAGCGCCGCGGCGGCGGCCGCCATGATGTCGTCGGGCCGCGCCATCGTGCGGAACAGGTCGACCAGCGCGAGCTGGAACGCCTGTCGCGCGAGCAGTTCATCACGATCGAGCAGAGGGGGACGCATAACCTATGTGTGCCCGGAGAGACCCGGGAAGTCGAGCCATGCCTCAGCCGCGCTTCAGCCGGACCAGCGCAGCGTCGAGCGCGGACAGGAAGCGCGACCGGTCCGCCTTGCCAAAGGGTGCAGGGCCACCGATCACGTCGCCGCCCGCGCGCAGATCGGCCATGATCGCGCGCGTCGCGATCGCACCGCCGATCGAGCTGGTGGTGAACGGCTTGCCGGTGTTGGCGAGCACGGTCGCGCCTGCCTTCACACAGCGATCGGCGAGCAGGATGTCGGCGGTGATCACCACCGCCTTCGCATCGGCCTGCTCGGCGATCCAGTCGTCGGCGGCGTCGAACCCGTCGCTGACGACGACGCGGTTGACGAGCGGGTGGACGGGTATCCGAAAATGGCTGTTCGCGACGATGGTGACGGGCACCTCGTGCCGCCACGCGACCTTGTAGATCTCGTCTTTGACGGGACACGCATCGGCGTCGACGAGGATGCGGAGGGCGGTGGGTGCGGTGGGTGCGGTCGTCATCGGCTATCTCCCGATTTCACCAACGTCGTCATCCTGACGAAAGTCAGGATCCAGGATCAAGCAGGACGGCGTCCGCCGCTCTGGATCCTGACTTTCGTCAGGATGACGGGGCTGAAAGGGTTCTCGGCATCGTCAGGATGACGGCGCCGGAGGCGGCCCGCGCCCTCACCCCGTTCGCCCTGAGCGAAGTCGAAGGGCATGCCCCAAGCCGGGGTGCTTCGACGTCGCTCAGCACGAACGGAAGGCGGCAGAGTCAGCTGCGCTCGCGATTGCCGCGATACGGCGCCTTGCGCGCCGGCGCCGGACCGCCGCGCGGCGCCGCGCGGTGCAGCGTCGAGCGCGGGGCGCCCGCGTTGCTGCGACCACCGCCGCCGGCATGGCGTGCGGTGCTCTCGGGCGCGCCTTGCATTGCCTCGATCGCGACGCCGCTCTCCTCTTCGCCCGCCTGCGCGGTACGCTGGATCGCCGCCGAGAAGCGCGACGCGACGGCGCGCGGGATCTCGAACGCGGTCTCGTTCGGGCCGATGCGGATCGCACCGATCTCGGACTTGGTGATGTGCCCGCGACGGCAGATCAGCGGCAGGATCCAGCGCGGATCGGCGTTCTGGCGACGGCCGATGTCCATGCGGAACCAGACCGTGTCCTCGAACCCGGCGCGCGGCCCCTGCGAACGATCGTCGCTGACCGACTGCTTGCTCTGGTCGATCAGATCCTCGGCCTGCGGCATCGTCGCGCGGTGCATGTGCACCAGCGCCGCGGCGATATCCTCTGGCGTCTTCTCGGCCATCAGGCGGGTCGCCAGCTCGCGATCCTCGTCCTCGACCTCGACCGGCTGCATCAGCATCGTGATCAGCCGCTCATGGTCGTTCTTGCGGATATCCTCGGCGGTCGGGGCGTTGACCCACTCCGCGTTGATCTTCGCACCTTTCAGCATCATGTCGACGCGACGGCGACGCGGGAACGGCACGATCAGCACGGCGGTGCCCTTCTTGCCCGCACGACCGGTACGACCCGAGCGATGCTGGAGCGTCTCGGCATCGCGTGGCAGTTCGACGTGCACGACGAGGCTGAGCGTCGGCAGATCGATCCCCCGCGCGGCGACGTCGGTCGCGACGCAGACGCGCGCACGACGGTCCCGCAGCGCCTGAAGCGCGGCGTTGCGCTCGTTCTGCGAATGCTCGCCCGACAGCGCGACCGCGGCGAAACCGCGCTCGACCAGGCTCGCATGCAGATGGCGCACGTTATCGCGCGTCGCGCAGAACAGCATCGCCGTCTCCGCTTCGTGGAAGCGCAGCAGGTTGATCACCGCATGCTCGATCTCGGACGGCGAGACCGTGACGGCCTGGTACGAGATGTCGCCATGACCGCGATCCTCGCCGACGGTCGAGATCCGCACCGCGTCGCGCTGGTAGCGCTTGGCGAGCGCGACGATCGGCCGCGGCATCGTCGCCGAGAACAGCAAGGTGCGGCGCTGCTCGGGCGACGCGTCGAGGATCTGCTCGAGATCCTCGCGGAAGCCCATGTCGAGCATCTCGTCGGCCTCGTCGAGCACCGCGACCTTCAGGGCCGACAGGTCGAGCGCGCCACGCTCGAGATGGTCGCGCAGACGGCCGGGCGTGCCGACGACGATATGCGCGCCGTGCGCGAGGCTGCGACGCTCCTTCGACGCGTCCATCCCGCCGACACAGGTCGAGATGCGCGCGCCGGCCTTGGCATAGAGCCACATCAGCTCGCGGCTGACCTGGAGCGCGAGTTCGCGCGTCGGGGCGATGCAGAGCACGAGCGGCTTGTGCGGGGCCGGCAGGCGCTGGACGCCGTCCTCGCCTGCTTCACCGAGCAGTTCGCCGGCCATCGCCAGGCCAAACGCGACGGTCTTGCCCGAACCGGTCTGCGCCGACACGACGAGATCGCGACCAACCGCATTCTCCTCGATCACATGTGCCTGGACGGGGGTGAGCGCGGTATAGCCACGCGCGGCGAGCGCTTCGGAAAGAAGCGACGGAATATTTGAAAAAGGCATGTACGTCCTAATTGGTGGCCGGCTTGACGCTACGGCAAAGCACTGGCGTGGTGGTCCCTACAGGACTTGGCCCGCGGCCCACCCGCTCGCCCATGCCCATTGGAAGTTGTAGCCGCCGAGCCACCCTGTGACATCGACCGCTTCGCCGACCGCATACAGGTTTTTTACGCGTTTGGCTTCCATTGTTTGTGAAGAAAGCTCAGCAGTGCTGATTCCGCCCGCCGTCACCTCCGCCTTGGCATAGCCTTCGCTGCCATTTGGCGTGAATTGCCAGTGGCTTAGCGCACGCTCCGCGTCCTGCAGCCGGCGATCGGTGAGCGTTGAAATCTCCCCCGTCATCCCGAGCCGCTCACTCAGCGTCTCGGCGAGTCGGTCGGGCAGCGTCCCCCCGAGCAGCTTGCGCAAGGTCGCGCGCGGCGTGGTGCGCTTGGCCGCGGGGAGCCAGCCGGAGTCGCGGTCGGGGACGAAATCGATGCCCACCGGCTGACCGTGCCGCCAATAGGACGAGGCCTGCAGGATCGCCGGCCCCGACAGCCCGCGATGCGTGAACAGCGCTGCCTCACGGAACGCGGTCTTGCCGGCCGTCGCAACGACGTCGGCGGCGACGCCCGACAATTCGCGGAACAGGATCTCGTCGCCGCCGAGCGTCAGCGGGACGAGCGCGGGCCGCGGCTCGACCACCTTCAGCCCGAATTGCCGCGCCAGATCATAGGCAAAGCCGGTCGCGCCCATTTTCGGGATCGACGGCCCACCGGTCGCGATCACCAGCGCGGGGGCGGTGACCGCGCGGCCGTCGATCGCGACGCGGTAGCCGCCATCGCCATGCTCGACCGCAGTGACCGCGCGCCCGAGCGACAGATCGACCCGCCCCTTGTCGCATTCGTCGAGCAGCATCTCGACGATCTGTTTCGCCGAGCCGTCGCAGAACAGCTGCCCCAGCGTCTTTTCGTGCCACGCGATCCCGTAACTCTCGACGAGCGCGAGGAAATCCTGCGCGGTGTAACGGCCGAGCGCGGACTTGGCGAAATGCGGATTGGCGGAGATATAGCGGTCGGCGGCGGTGTGCATGTTGGTGAAGTTGCACCGCCCGCCGCCCGAGATCAGGATCTTCTTCCCCGCCTGCTCGGCATGGTCGACGAGCAGGATTCGCCGCCCGCGCTGCCCCGCGACCGCGGCGCACATGAGCCCGGCGGCGCCCGCCCCGAGGATGATCGCGTCATAGTCGGACAAGGTTCGCTCCGTGCGGCGCGGGGTGCCGGCCGCTAAAGAAAGGTGTTTCCCCGCGAAGGTCGGGACCCGGACTGGGCTCCCGCCTTTGCGAGAGAACAAGGCCGGATTCAGCGCGTTGGGGATCGCCCATATAGGTGCCACCGGCTCTTAACAAAAGCACCACCCCGGCGAAGGCCGGGGCCCAGTTGGGGGACGGCAATGACGCACGTCGCGCGCCGTTACCCCCAACCTCTCCAACTGGACCCCGGCCTCCGCCGGGGTGGTGCATTCTTCAATCGTCATCATGACGAAAGTCAGGACCTAGGATGACGAGCGGCTACCGCAGCTTCGCGATGTTCAGCGAATCTTCCTTCGCGCGCGTCTTCACCGATTCCTCGCTCCGCGTCAGCGCCTTGGCGATCGCCTTCAGCGCCATGCCCTTCTTGGCGAGCGTGTGCAGCTTCTGGATCTCGTCCTGGGTCCAGGGCTGGCGGTGCCGTTCGAATTTCGCCTCGGCCATTATGCGATCTCCACTATCTCGATCGCATCCGCCTTGCCGGCAAACGCCACCGTCTCGCCCACCGCGGCGCCCATCAGCGCGCGTGCGAGCGGGGCGGAGAAAGCGAGGCGATCCTCGCCCGGCTCCGCCTCGTCACCGCCGACGATCACGATCGTCCGTTCCGCGCCGTTCATCCGCACGCGCACCGACGATCCGATCCCGACCTCACCCTCTTCGGGTTCGGGCGCGAGTTCGGCGGTCGTCTGGCGCGTATGCCAGTAGCGCAGGTCACGCAGCAGGACCTTGCGCGCTTCCTCGTCGGTCTCGACCGCCACCGCCGCCTCGATCGTCTCGACGCGCTCGCCGATCAGCGCAAGGCCGCGCGCCGTGACCAGATTGGGCCCCGGCGCGATCGGCTGTTCGAATTTCGGCTCGAGATGTTCCTCGTCGCTTTCACGGCGAAACGCGACGCTCATGCTCTTACTTCAGGCATGCGACGATCCCGGCGATCGCCGCCAGCGTGCCGTCGACATTCTTCACCTTCACGACGTCGAGCCCGAGCTGCTCGGCCGGATAATCATTCCCGCCCGGGAAGATCGCGTCGCCGATGAACATCATCTTGTCGAGCGCGATCCCGCTCGCCTCGTTGAGCTTCTTCAGGCCATACGCCTTGTCGACACCCTCGCGCGTGATGTCGATCGAGGTCGCGCCGCCCATGTTGATCGACAGACCCGGCAGACGCTGGCGCAGATCGGCCTGGATCACCTTGCGCTTGGCGAAGTCGGGATCCCAGCTGTGCTTGGCGTCGATCGGCGCTTCCTGGCCGAGCGCGGAGAAGGTGATCTGGCTCCCGCGATCCTCGATCCGCTCGCCCCAGGTCTGCTCGGGGACGAACCCGGTCGCCTCGAGCGACTCGTCGAATGCCTTGAGGATCTTCTGCTTCTCGTCTTCCTCGAACAGCTCGGCATAGACCGCACGCCAGGCGTCGTCGAACCGGTACAGCTTGGTGCCGGTCGTCGGCATCAGCCACAGCTTGGTGCGATCGGCGCGCTCGGGCAGACGGCTCGCGACCTGCTTTTCGAACTGCGGCCAGTCGCCACCCGAGATCACCGCGACATGCGCGACGTCGAGCAGGTCCGCGAGCGCCTCGCCCATCGGCTCCTGCAAGGGCTGCTTGCTTTCGGCCAGCGTTCCGTCGAGGTCAAAGGCAACCAACTCTTTCATGCGGAAACTCCAGTCAGGATAAATGTGTCGATCGCGTGCGCGACGCCATCGGCATCGTTCGCGGTGGTAATCTCATGCGCGACGTCGCGGACGGACTGCGGCGCATTGCCCATCGCGATCGCCAGCCTGGCCCGCTTGAGCATCGCGATGTCGTTCGCCTGGTCGCCGATCGCCGCGGTCTGCGTCAGGCTGATACCGAACGCGTCCGCGAGTTCCTCGATCCCGCTGCCCTTGTTGCCCGCCACGGGCGTGATGTCGAGATAATAGGTCTGGCTCTGGACGATCGTCGCCTGCGCGTCGAACTGCGCCGCCACCTTGGCGTGCAGGTCGCGGAGCAGATCCTCGTCGTCGCTGACGAACGTCACCTTGTCCGCCTTGCCGAGCAGCTCGGTGAAGTCGGCGACGATCACCGGATCCTGCGCCGAGGCCTTGCGCTCGCTGTCGACATGGCTGCCCTGGTCGGTGCTGGCATACCAGACGTCGTCGGCGAAGATCCAGGTATCGACGGGGGCGTCACCGATGATGTCCATCGCGCCGCGCACGACGTCGACATCGACCATGTGATGCTCGATGACCGTGCCGTCGCGCTTGAACACGATGCCGCCGTTGAACGCGCCCATCGGCTCGTCGATGCCGAGCAGTTCGGCGATCGGCATCATCCCCGATCGCGGCCGCGCGCTGATGATCGTGAAGCCCAGGCCCGCCGCCTTCAGCCGCCTGACCGCATCGACGGTCGCGGGCGCGACCTTCTTGTCCTTGTCGACGAGCGTGCCGTCGACGTCGGACACGAGCAGCTTGATGTCGTTCACTGAGGCATCTCGACATGCCCGCCAAAGCCGAAGCGCATGGCCGACAACAGCTTGTCGCCGAACGTATGGTCGACCCGGCTGCGATAGCGTGCGTAGAGCGCGGCGCTCAGCACGTTGGCGGGCACCTTCTCCTCCATCGCCGCGTCGATCGTCCACTGACCCTCGCCCGAATCCGCGACGCTGCCGCTGAACCCTTCGAGCGTACCGTCCTTGGCCAGCGCGATCGCCGACAGGTCGAGCAGCCACGACGAGATCACGCTGCCGCGACGCCACACTTCGGCGACGTCGGTCAGGTTGATGTCGAAGCGCTGGTCCTCGGCGACATGCTCGCCCGACTTGCCCTTGAGAATGTCGAAGCCCTCGGCATAGGCCTGCATCAGGCCGTATTCGATACCGTTATGGACCATCTTGACGAAATGCCCGGCACCCGGAGGGCCGGCATGGATATAGCCCTTTTCCGCACGCGGATCGGCCTGCCCCTCGATGCGGCCCGGCGTGCGGACGATCTCGCCCATGCCCGGCGCCAGCGTGTCGAAGATCGGGTCGAGATAATCGACCGTCTCCGTCTCGCCGCCGATCATCATGCAATAGCCGCGCTCAAGGCCCCAGACGCCACCCGACGTGCCGACGTCGACATAGCGGATGCCCTTTTCGGCAAGCTCCTTCGCACGGCGGACGTCGTCCTTGTAGAAGCTGTTGCCGCCATCGATGATGATGTCGCCCTCGGCGGCCTTTTCGGCAATCGCCTGCACGGTCTGCTCGGTCGGCTCGCCGGCGGGCACCATCACCCACCAGATCGCCGGCGTGTCGAGCTTGCCACGCATGTCGTCTAGCGAGTCCGCACCGATCGCACCATCCGCCGCGAGCTTATTCACCGCCTCCGCATCGCGATCGAACGCGACGACCTCATGGCCGTTCTTCATCAACCGGCGCGCGATATTGCCGCCCATCCGGCCGAGGCCGATCAGTCCGATCTTCATAGGGAAATCCTTGTCTTCTCCCTCTCCCCTCCGGAGAGAGGGTCGGGGTGAGGGGCAGGTCCGGGCGGGGGCGCGCCTGGCAGCCCCTCATCCCAACCCTCTCCCCAGCGGGGGAGAGGGAGCATAGGTCTTACGCCGTCGCCGGCTGCTTCTTCGCGATCGACCCGAGCAGGTCGTCGAACGCCTTCACGAACGAGGCGACGCCCTCTTCGACCAGCGTGCCGGTCACGCCGGTCAGGTCGAGGCCCAGCCGCTCGGCTTCCGCCAGCACATCCTTCGCGCCGTCGACATCCGCGGTGATCGTCTCCGCCGCGGTGCCATGGTCGCGAAACGCGTCCATCGTCTTTGGCGGCATCGTGTTGACCGTGTCACGGCCGATCAGCGTGTCGATGTAGAGCGTGTCGGGATAGCTCGGATCCTTGACCCCGGTCGACGCCCACAACAGCCGCTGCGGCTGTGCGCCCTTGGCGGCGAGTGCCTGCCAGCGGTCCGACTTCAGGAACTCGAGATACCATTGATACGCCATCTTCGCATTGGCGATCGCGACCTTGCCGCGCACCGCCTTCAGCGCATCCGCCTCGGCATCACCCTTTTCGAGGCGCGCATCGATCTGCTTGTCAATCATCGTATCGATCCGGCTGACGAAGAAGCTCGCGACACTGGCGATCCTATCGATCGGCTTGCCCTCGGCGACGCGCTTCTCGAGCCCCGCCGCATAGGCCTCGGCGACGCGGACATAGGCGTCGATCGAGAACAGCAAGGTCACGTTGACGTTGATCCCTTCCGAGATCGCGGTCGAGATCGCCGGGCCGCCCGCGAGCGTCCCCGGGATCTTGATCATCAGGTTTGGCCGGTCGACCGCCGCCCACAGCTTGCGCGCCTCGGCGATCGTCGCGTCGGTATCGTCCGAGATATAGGGCGACACCTCGAGGCTGACATAGCCGTCCTTCGCGTCGAGCCGGTCGTACACCGG
Organism: Sphingomonas sp. STIS6.2; assembly: GCF_000732685.2. Taxonomy (NCBI): domain Bacteria; kingdom Pseudomonadati; phylum Pseudomonadota; class Alphaproteobacteria; order Sphingomonadales; family Sphingomonadaceae; genus Sphingomonas; species Sphingomonas sp. STIS6.2. The sequence continues at coordinate 51,948 of NZ_JPDP02000101.1, read as the reverse complement.
TTTCAGCGTCTCCGCCGCCGCCTTGATGTCCTGGATCGCGAGATGCTCGTAGCGGTCGATCGTCGCCGCGCCGGGATTCTCCTCGTCGAACTTCGCGAGCGTCGAGTCATAGGCCTCGCCGTGGCCCATCGCCTTTTCGAAGATCGATGGGTTGGACGTGACGCCGGTCAAGCCATCCGCGTCGACCAGCTTCTGAAGACCGCCGGCCTCCAGGAACTTCCGGTCGACGAAATCAAGCCATACCGCCTGGCCGAAGCCTTCGAGATCGTTGAGCGCACCCATCACTTGGTCTCCATAACCTGGCGGGCAACCTTGACGACATTGTCGACGGTGAACCCGAACTTGTCCTGCAGTTTGGCGAGCGGTGCCGAGGCACCGAAGGTCGACATCGTCACGGTCGCGCCGTCGAGCCCGACATAGCGGTCCCAGCCGATCGACCCGGCCATCTCGATCGCGACGCGTGCCCGCACGCCCCGCGGCAGCACGCTTTCCTTGTAGGCGGCGTCCTGCAGTTCGTAGCGATACCAGCTCGGCATCGACACGACCCGGCTCTTCACGCCGTCCGCAACCAGCTTCTCATGCGCGTCGACCGCGAGCGACACTTCGCTGCCCGTCGCGATCAGGATCACGTCGGGCGTGCCGTCACAATCAGCGAGCACATACCCGCCCTGCGCAACGCCGTCGGCGCTCGCATATTTGGTCCGGTCGAGCGTCGGCAGCGCCTGGCGCGACAGGATCAGCGCGGCCGGCGTGCTGGCGTCCTTCAGGACCGCCTTCCACGCTGCGACGACTTCGTTCGCATCGCTCGGGCGGATCGTGTCGAGCCCGGGGATCGCGCGCAGCGTGGCCAGATGCTCGATCGGCTGGTGCGTCGGGCCGTCCTCGCCGACGCCAATCGAATCATGCGTGAACACCCAGACCGCGCCGACTTCCATGATCGCCGACAGGCGCACCGGTGCGCGCATGTAATCGACGAACACAAGGAAGGTGGAGCCGTAGGAGCGCAGATGCGACAGCGCCATGCCGTTGACGATCGCGCCCATGCCATGTTCGCGAATGCCGAAATGGAAGTTGCGGCCGGCATAGTTGTTCGCCTCGAACGAAGGCTGGCCCTTGATGTCGGTCTTGGTCGACGGCGCGAGATCCGCCGAGCCGCCGATCAGCCACGGCACCTTGGCGGCGATCGCGTTGAGCACCTTGCCGCCCGAATCACGGCTGGCGACACCCTTGGGATCGGCCTCGAACACGGGAATGTCCGCGTCCCAGCCCTCGGGCAGCTCGTCCTTGAGCAGCAGGTCGAGCTCGGCCGACAGCTCGGGATATGCGTCACGATACTTGTCGGTCAGCGCGACCCATTCGTCGCGCAGCTTGGCGCCGCGCTCTGCGATCGCACCGTTGAAATGCTCGATCACGCCGTCGGGCACGTAGAAGGACTTGTCCTCGGGCCAGCCATAGGCTTGCTTGGTGAGGCGGATATTCTCGTCGCCGAGCGGCTCGCCATGCGCCTTCTCGCTGCCCGCCTTGGGGCTGCCGTAACCGATCACCGAATGCACGACGATGAAGGTCGGCTTGTCGGTGGTCGCCTTGAACGTCTCGATCGCGCGGCTCAGCGCCGCGGTGTCGTTCGCGTCGTCGACATGGATGACGTTCCAGCCGTAAGCGTCGAAGCGCAGGCCGACATCCTCGTCGAACGCGAGATCGGTCGCGCCCTCGATCGAGATGTGGTTGCTGTCGTAGATCCAGCACAGATTGCTGAGCTTCAGATGCCCGGCCATGCTCGCCGCTTCGGCGGAGACGCCCTCCATCATGTCGCCGTCACCACAGATGGTGTAGACGTCATGGTCGAACAGCGTGAAGCCGTCCTTGTTGTAGCGCGCGGCGAGCCAGCGCTCGGCGATCGCCATGCCGACCGAATTGCCGCAACCCTGGCCGAGCGGCCCGGTCGTGGTCTCGACGCCCGTCGTGTGGCGATATTCGGGGTGACCCGGGGTCTTGGACGAGAGCTGGCGGAACTGCCGGATGTCCTCGAGGCTGACCGCCTCCTTGCCGCTCTTCTCGCCGTCCGCGCTGATTTCCTCGATCTTGGCGAGGTGGATCAGCGCATAGAGCAGCATCGACGCATGGCCGACCGACAGCACGAACCGGTCGCGATTGGGCCAGTCGGCGTGCTTGGGATCGTAGCGCAGGAATTTCGACCAGAGCGTGTAGCCGACCGGCGCGAGCGCCATCGGCGTGCCGGGATGGCCCGAATTGGCCTTCTGGACCGCGTCCATCGACAGCGTGCGGATCGTATCGATCGTCAGACGCTCGGGCGAACCGTCCTCGTGCAGGTTCGGATCCGCCTTCATCGTGGGGGCGGTTGCGGTATCGGTCATGAAAGAAAGCCTCGCTCTAGACGGTGACCGAACGCCGCGCATCCGATCTGGTTGCCAACATAGGATGCCTTTAGGCGGATGCACCCGAGCGTTCCAGTCGCGTAACGACGCCTTTCGATGCAATATACGCGGCATCGACCTCGTCGAGGAACAATCCGTGGCCCAGCACGCCCGGAATCGCCGCCAGCACCGCAGCGAGCGCGTGCGGGTCGTCGAGCGTCGGAAACCGGCAATCCGCGACCAGATTGTCCTGATCCGTCCGATAGTTGGGCCGAATCACCGGCGCTCCGCCAAGGTCGCTCAGCGCGCGTATCACATAGGCCCGCGCGAAGGGCAGCAGCTCGACCGGCAGCTTCGCCGCGCCGATCCGTTCGACCCGCTTCGATCCGTCCGCAATCACGACCATCCGTGCCGAGCTTGCGGCGACGATCTTCTCGCGCAGCATCGCCCCGCCCGCGCCCTTGATCGCGAAACAGCGCGCATCGATCTCGTCCGCGCCGTCGATCGTCAGGTCGACCTGCGCGATATCGGCAAAGTCGAGTACCGCAATACCCACCTGCCGCGCCAGCGTGCCGCTCGCCTCGGACGTGACGACCGCGCGGACGTCGAGCCCCGCCGCGACCCGCTCGCCCAGCGCACGGATCGCGAACGCCGCGGTCGACCCGGTACCCAGCCCGACCAGCATCCCGTCCCGAACCTCCGCCACCGCCGCCACCGCCGCCGCCTGCTTGTCGTCATCGATCATGTGTTGCGCCTTTTCAAATCAACTGACCCCTCCTCCCCGTTCGCCCTGAGCGAAGTCGAAGGGCATGCCCCAGGAGAAGGTGCTTCGACTTCGCTCAGCACGAACGGGGGGGGACGGACGGATTTGGAATACGAACGGATCAGGAGAACGAACCGCCCCGGGGATCCTCGCAACAGCCCCCTCCAAAAAACTACCCGTCATCCTGACGAAAGTCAGGATCCAGAGCCCCCAACGATCCCCTCGCCCCCTGGATCCTGCCCTCCAGCACCACAACCAACCGCGAAAAAACCCCACCCCGGAAACCCCAGAAAACACCCCCACCAACAAACCAGGTTACTCTTTCTTCCCTATTTTTCGCGTCCGCTTTTCAACTGACATACTTCTGGTACATCCGCATGGTTTAGCCGGCCCTCATCTGATCGCGGATACCCCACTTGATAGCCAAACGACTTACCCCTTGGCGCTACGCCGTGATGGCACCCGCGCTGATCGGCCTCGCGGCCTGTTCCGGCGGCGGCGGCGATGCCGCAAAAGGCAAGGGCAAGGGCGGTCAGCCGGGCCAGGGCACCCCCACCGTCGGCTATGTCGTCATCCAGCCGTCGAGCGTCGCGATGACCACCGAACTCAGCGGCCGCACCACCGCGTTCGAAAGCTCGGACGTCCGGCCCCAGGTGACCGGGATCATCCGCCGCCGCTTCTTCACCGAGGGCACGCTCGTCAAGAAGGGCCAGCCGCTCTACGAGATCGACCCGCGCCTCTACCGCGCCGCCGCCAACGAGGCGCAGGCGAACCTGCAGAGCGCGCGCGCCAATGCCGAGGCGCAGGGCATCCTCGCCCAGCGCTACAAGCCGCTCGCCGAGATGGAGGCGATCAGCAAGCAGGATTACACCAACGCGATCGCGACCTCGCGCCAGGCGACCGCCTCGGTCGCACAGACCCGCGCCGCGCTCGAGACCGCGCAGATCAACCTGAAGTTCACGACCGTCCCCGCGCCGATCACCGGGCGGATCGGCCGCTCGCTGTTCACCGTCGGCGCGCTCGTCTCCGCGACGCAGACCGATCCGCTGTCGCAGATCCAGCGGCTCGACCCGATCTTCGTCGACATCCAGCAGGCCTCGGGCGACCTGCTCGCGCTGCGCCGTTCGCTCGGCCAGAACGGCATCGTCCCGACCCGCGCCGAGGTCCGCCTCAAGCTCGAGGACGGCAGCGACTACGGCGCGACCGGCTCGGTCGAATTCGCCGAGGCGCTGGTCAACACCGAGACCGGCACCGTGACGCTGCGCGCGCGCTTCCCCAATCCCCAGGGGCTGTTGCTGCCCGGCATGTTCGTCCAGGCGAAGTTCGCGCAGGCGATCAACCAGCGCGCCTTCCTGGTGCCGCAGGCGGGCGTCGCGCGCGACGCGAAGGGCAATGCGACCGTCTATGTCGTCAGCGCCGACAACAAGGCGGTGCAGAAGACGATCAAGGCCGACCGGACGCAGGGCCCCTATTGGGTCGTCACCAGCGGGCTCAACCCCGGTGACCGGATCATCACGCAGGGGCTGTCGAAGATCGCCCCCAATCAGAGCGTGAAGCCAGTCCCCGAAAACACCGCGCAAAAGATCGAAGCGCCCAAGGGCGACTCCTCGGGTGGCGATAAGGCCAGCCAGAAAAAGGCCGGCTAGACCCTTATGTTATCCCGTGTCTTCATCGATCGCCCGATCTTTGCCTGGGTGCTCGCGATCATCGTGATGCTCGGCGGCATCGGCGCGATCATGAGCCTGCCGATCGCGCAATATCCCGACGTCGCGCCGCCGCAGGTAACGATCCGCGCCACCTTCCCGGGCGCCAACGCGCAGACGATCCAGAACAGCGTGACGCAGGTCGTCGAACAGTCGCTGACCGGGATCGACGGGCTGATCTATTTCAGCTCGTCCTCGTCGTCGCGCGGCTCGGTGACGGTCACGGTCACGTTCGAAAAGGGCACCGATCCCGACATCGCGCAGGTCCAGGTCCAGAACCAGGTCCAGCAAACGCTCTCCCGCCTGCCCACCCAGGTGCAGCAGCAGGGCCTCGTCGTCCGCAAGTCGAACCCGGACAACCTCCTGATCGTCGGCGTCTATGACGAGACCGACAAGCTGACCAACCAGGACGTCTCGGACTATCTCGTCTCGAACCTCCAGGATCCGCTCGGCCGTATTCCGGGCATCGGCGACAGCAACGTCTTCGGCGCGCAGTACGCGATGCGGATCTGGCTCGACCCGAACAAGCTGGCGAGCTTCCAGCTGATCCCGAGCGACGTGACGACCGCGATCCAGGCGCAGAATACCGAGGTCGCGGCCGGCGAGCTCGGCGGCCAGCCCCAGCCCGACACGCAGATGCTGAACGCGACCGTCACCGCCCAGTCGCGTCTCCAGACGCCCGAGCAGTTCGCCAACATCATCCTGAAGACGACCAACACCAGCGCAACGGTCAAGCTGCGCGACGTCGCGCGGATCGAGCTGGGCGCGGAGAACTACAACGCGCGCAGCCGCGTCAACGCGCATCCGGGCGCGGGCATCGCGGTGCTGCTGGCCCCCGGCGCCGATGCGCTCAAGACCGCCGAGCTGGTCAAGGCCTATGTCGAGAAGTCCGCCAAGAGCTTCCCGCCCGGCCTCAAATTCGCTTACGCCAACGACACGACCAACTTCATCAAGCTGTCGATCGAGGAGGTCATCAAGACGCTGATCGAGGCGGTCATCCTCGTCGTCATCGTCATGTTCGTCTTCCTGCAGAGCTGGCGCGCGACGCTGATCCCGACGATCGCGGTGCCGGTCGTGCTGCTCGGCACGTTCGGCGTCTTCTATCTCGCGGGCTTCTCGATCAACACGCTGACGCTGTTCGGGCTCGTGCTCGCGATCGGCCTGCTCGTCGACGACGCGATCGTCGTCGTCGAGAATGTCGAGCGCCTGATGGAGGAAAATCCCGACATGTCGCCGCGCGAGGCGACGATCGAGTCGATGAACGAGATCACCGTCGCACTCGTCGCGATCGCGCTCGTCCTGTCCGCGGTGTTCCTGCCGATGGCGTTCTTCGGCGGGTCGACCGGGGTGATCTACCGCCAGTTCTCGCTGACGATGGTGTCGGCGATGGTGCTGTCGGTGCTCGTCGCGCTGATCCTGTCGCCGGCGCTGACCGCGACGTTGCTCAAGCAGAAGAAGAAGGATGCCGACGGCAATCCCGAACAGAGCTGGGGCGAGCGCAAATTTCCGAAGGTCGCGCATTTTTTTACGCGCGCGGGCGACAAGTTCAACGACACGTTCGAAAAGGGTACCAGGAAATACGTCGGCGCCGTCCAGTCGGTGGTCAATCGCAAATGGCTGTTCCTGCTGATCTATGCCGCGGTCGTCGCGCTGCTCGCGGTGATGTTCCTCCGCCTGCCTACGGGCTTCCTGCCGACCGAGGACCAGGGCACCGGCATCGTCCAGTTCCAGCTGCCCGCGGGCGCGACGCAAGGCCGTACCTTCGCGCTGCAGAAGCAGATCGAGAAATATTACTTCACGAACGAGAAGGCGAATGTGAGCACGATGTTCACCGTCAGCGGCGGCGGCGGCGGTGGTGCGAGCGGCCAGAATACCGGCCAGGGCTTCGTCTCGTTCGCGCCGTGGGAAAACCGCGAGGGCAAGGAAAACACCGCCGAGGCGATCACCGGCCGCGCGGCACAGGCGTTCGCGGGTTTCCGCGATGCGCAGGTCTATTCGCTCGTCCCGCCGGCGATCCGCGGTCTCGGCTCGTCGAACGGCTTCACGATGCAGCTGCAGAACAGCGGCAGCCTGAGCCAGACCGAATTCAACGCCGCGCGCGACAAGCTGCTCGCGCTCGCCCGCGCCGATTCCTCGCTGACCGCGATCCGCCTGACCGAATTGCCCGACGTCGCGACGCTGCGTGTCGATGCCGACCAGCAGAAGCTCTCGACGCTCGGGCTGACCCAGGCGAACGTGAACTCGACGCTGTCGACCGCCTGGGGCGGCCAGTATGTCAACGACTTCATCGACCGCGGCCGCGTAAAGCGCGTCTATGTCCAGGGCGACGCACAGTTCCGCGCCGCGCCTTCGGACCTGAGCCAGTGGTTCGTCCGCGGATCGAACGGCCAGATGGCGCCCTTCTCCTCGTTCGCGCGGACCAGCTGGTCGCAGGCGCCGACGACGCTGTCGCGGTTCAACGGCATCTCGTCCTACGAGATCCAGGGGTCGGGCGCGGCGGGCGTCAGCTCGGGCGACGCGATGACCCGGATCGCCGAGCTTGCCGGGCAGATCCCCGGCACCTCGGTCGCGTGGTCGGGGCTCTCCTATCAGGAACGCCTGTCCTCGGGTCAGGCGCCGATCCTCTACGGTCTGTCGCTGCTCGTCGTCTTCCTGTGCCTCGCCGCGCTCTATGAGAGCTGGTCGATCCCGATCGCGGTGCTGCTCGTCATCCCCTTGGGCCTCGTCGGCGCGATCCTCGCGGTGACGCTGCGCGGGCTCATCAACGACGTGTATCTCCAGATCGGGCTGCTCACGACGATGGGGCTCGCGGCGAAGAACGCGATCCTGATGATCGAGTTCGCCGAACAGGAAGAGCGCAAGGGCAAGCGCGTCATCGAGGCTGCGCTGTCCGCCGCCAAGATACGTCTTCGCCCGATCCTGATGACGTCGTTCGCGTTCATCCTCGGCGTGCTGCCGCTCGCGCTGTCGACCGGCGCGGGCGCAAACAGCCGCATCGCGATCGGCACCGCGGTGGTCGGCGGGATGCTGACCGCGACCCTGCTCGCGATCTTCTACATCCCGCTGTTCTTCGTGCTCGTCCGCCGCGGCGCGCGCGACGGCATCGCCAAGCTGCGTGGTCGCCCGACCGGCTTCCACGGCGGCGAGGATGATCATGACGGTCGCGATTCCGAAAAGCTCGGCCCTCCCGAACAACCAGGCCCCCACCGGCCGGAGCCCGCATGATGCGTTCGCCACTCCTGATCCTCGCCGCGTCGACCGTGCTCGCGGGCTGCTCGCTCGCCCCCAAATATGTCCGGCCCGAGCTGCCGACGCCGGTGTCCTGGCCGGTCGGCGACGCCTATCTGCGCCAGTCCGAAGCGGCGCTGCCGGCCTTCACCTACCGCGACGTGTTCCGCGACCCGCGGCTCCAGCAGATCATCGTCCAGGCGCTGGCGAACAATCGCGACCTGCGCGTCGCCGCCGCGAACATCGCCGCGACCCGCGCGCAATATCGCATCCAGCGCGCCGACCTGCTCCCCCAGATCGATGCGAGCGGCCGCTACAGCTATTCGGGCGGCGGCAATGGCGCGCGCAGCACCGCGACCAGCAACACGGGCACAGGCACGGGCACCGGCGGCACAGGAACCGGGACAGGCACCGGCACGGGCGGGACCGGCACGGGGACCGGCGGCACCGGCACGGGCGGGACCGTCGTCAGCTCGTCCAGCTCGAACAGCGCCTTCTCGGTCGATCTCGGCACCACCGCGTTCGAGCTCGACCTGTTCGGCCGCATCCGCTCGCTCACCGGTGCCGCGCTCAACCGCTATTTCGAGACCGAGGCCGCGGCGCGCGCGACCCGGCTGACGCTGGTCGGCGACATCGCCGACGCGTGGCTGACCTATGCTTCCGACCAGAGCCTGCTCAAGATCGCGCAGGATACCGTCGCCAGCTCGCAGCGCAGCGTGACCCTCACCCAGGCGCGGCTCCGCGGCGGCGTCGCGCCGCGCACCGACCTGCGTCAGGCCCAGCAGATCCTGTTCACCGCGCAGTCCGACCTCGCGACTCAGAAGACCGCGCTCGCGCAGGACATCAACGCGCTGCAACTGCTCGTCGGTGCGCCGGTCGACGCCGCGCTGCTGCCCGCGTCGATCGAGCAGGCGCTGCCGACCGTCGCCACCCTGCCCGCGGGCCTCGACAGCGGCATCCTGCTCCGCCGCCCCGACGTCGTTCAGGCCGAATATGAGCTGCGTGCGACCAATGCCGAAATCGGCGCGGCGCGTGCCGAGCTGTTCCCGCGCGTCTCGCTCACCGGTCTGCTCGGTTTTGCCAGCAGCGCGCTGACCTCGCTGTTTTCGGGCGGCGCGTTCAACTATTCGGTCGCGCCCTCGATCAGCTACCCGATCTTCCGCGCGGGCGCGGGCGTCGCCAATGTCGAATATACCAAGGCGCAGCGCGACGCCGCGCTCGCCACCTACGAGAAATCGATCCAGACCGCGTTCCAGGAAACCGCCGACGCGCTCGCGCGCCAGGGCACGATCGCCGATCAGCTCGCCGCCAACGTCAATTTCGCCACGGCGGCGCAGGACACCTATCGCCTGTCCGACGCGCGCTATCGCGGCGGCATCGACACCTTCCTCAGCTCGCTCGACGCGCAGCGTTCGCTCTACACCGCGCAGCGCAACCTCGTCGCGACGCAGCTCGTCGGCGCGAGCAACCGCGTCACGCTCTACCGCGTGCTCGGCGGCGACTCGACGCTCGAGGCGACCGCCAATGGACCGCGCCCGGTCACCGCCACCGGCGCACCGCGCGCCGAATAGGCCGGTCGCGCCGGGCCGATCCTGTCGGCCCGGCGCGGATCGATGATCAGCCGCCCTTCATCGGCGTGACCGCGTCGCGCCCGAACCGCATGATCAGCTCGCCGATCTCGCGCGCCTGGCTCATGCTGCGCTCGCTCTGCGTCCGCAGATAGTCGCTCTGGATCTTCATCACGTCGGTCAGGTCCTTGGCGGACGCCGCCTCGCGCATCGCCGCGAACGCCTCACGCGTGTTCTGCTCGGCCTGGTCGATCATCTTCGCGCCGATCGTCGACCCGTTCTCCGCCATCTTGCGTCCCGATTCCTTCAGCGCCTCGCCCGCGCGCTTGGCGGGCTCGCCGAAATGATCCGAAAACGCGGCCTGCGCGCTCTGCGCATCCGCCTGCATCCGGTCGGTCGCGGTCTTCGCCGCATCCGCGGCCTGATCGGTCGCGGCCTTTGCCCGACCAGCACCCTTGTCGATCGCGGCTTTGACATCGTCTGACATATTTACGGTCCTCTCCATTCCGGCGTGCTTGCTGCATCGACCTTCGACGGAGCCGGAGCATAACCGGTTGTGGCCCGGTCGCAATGTCGGTCGCAATGTTAGTCGCGCACGCGAAACCGCGTCTCAATCGAAACCCGCCCTTCCCCCGCCCGTCCCCCCTTGCTAAGGCCCCGGCAGTAACCGCATTCAGGTCGGTCCCCTACGCGCCCCCGCGGTCCCATAGGCCGCTTTCCCCTCGGCGCCCGGCGGCCCGACGCCCACGGGAAGGACCCCTATGACTGCCATCGGCCAGGACACCCTCAAGACCCGCACGAGCCTTTCGACCGGCGGCAAGTCCTATGACTATTACAGCCTCGCCAAGGCCTCCGAACAGCTCGGCGACATCAGCCGCCTGCCCTTCTCGATGAAGGTGCTGCTCGAGAACCTGCTGCGCTTCGAGGACGGCGTCACCGTCACGCGCGACGACATCCAGGCGATCGTCGACTGGCAGAAGGAGCGTCGCAGCGACCGCGAGATCCAGTATCGCCCGGCGCGCGTGCTGATGCAGGATTTCACCGGCGTACCTTGCGTCGTCGATCTCGCCGCGATGCGCGATGCGATGACCAAGCTCGGCGGCAACCCCGAGAAGATCAACCCGCAGGTCCCCGTCCACCTCGTCATCGATCACTCGGTGATGGTCGACGAGTTCGGCACGCCCAAGGCGTTCGAGGATAACGTCGACCTCGAGTACGAGCGCAACATCGAGCGCTACGAGTTCCTGAAGTGGGGCAGCAAGGCGCTCGACAATTTCCAGGTCGTCCCCCCCGGCACCGGCATCTGCCATCAGGTGAACCTCGAATATATCGGCCAGGCCGTCTGGTCGTCGGCCTCGTCGGGTGATCACGGCGACGGCACGATGATCGCCTATCCGGACACGCTGGTCGGCACTGACAGCCACACGACGATGATCAACGGTCTCGGCGTGCTCGGCTGGGGCGTCGGCGGGATCGAGGCCGAGGCCGCGATGCTCGGCCAGCCCGTGTCGATGCTGATCCCCGAAGTCGTCGGCTTCAAGCTGACCGGCGCACTTAACGAGGGCATCACCGCCACCGATCTCGTGCTCACCGTCACGCAGATGCTGCGCGCCAAGGGCGTGGTCGGCCGCTTCGTCGAGTTCTTCGGCCCCGGCCTGTCGTCGATGACGCTCGCCGATCGCGCGACGATCGCCAACATGGCGCCCGAATATGGCGCGACCTGCGGCTTCTTCCCGATCGACGACAAGACGCTCGACTACATGCGCCTCACCGCGCGCTCGGACGAGAATGTCGAGCTGGTCGAGGCCTATGCCAAGGCCAACGGCTTCTGGCGCGACGAGAATGCCGAGGACCCCGTCTTCACCGACACGCTCGAGCTCGACATGGGCTCGGTCGTCGCATCGCTCGCCGGCCCGAAGCGCCCGCAGGACCGCGTCAGCCTCAACAAGGTCGACGAGGTGTTCAACAGCGACCTCCACAAGCTGTACCACAAGGAGCAGCCCGAGCGCGTCGCGGTCGAGGGGCGTGAGCATGACATCGGCGACGGCGACGTCGTGATCGCCGCGATCACCAGCTGCACCAACACGTCGAACCCGTCGGTGCTCGTCGCCGCCGGTCTCGTCGCCCGCAAGGCGAACGCGCTGGGCCTCAAGTCGAAGCCCTGGGTGAAGACCTCGCTCGCGCCGGGTTCGCAGGTCGTCACCGACTATCTCGACAAGGCCGGCCTCACCGCCGACCTGAACGCGCTCGGCTTCAACCTCGTCGGCTATGGCTGCACGACCTGCATCGGCAATTCGGGCCCGCTGGCGCCGGCGATCTCGTCGGCGATCAACGAGAACGACCTCGTCGCGGCCTCGGTCCTCTCGGGCAACCGCAACTTTGAGGGCCGCGTCTCGCCCGACGTCCGCGCCAACTTCCTCGCATCGCCGCCGCTCGTCGTCGCCTATGCGATCAAGGGCACCGTCACGACCGACATGATCGAGACGCCGCTGGGTCAGGGCACCGACGGCCAGGACGTGTATCTGCGCGACATCTGGCCGACCAACGAGGAGGTCCGCAGCACGATGGACGCCAACATCGACGCGTCGATGTTCGGTGCGCGCTACGGCGACGTCTATGCCGGCGACTCGAAGTGGCGCGAGATCGACGTCACGGGTTCGGACACCTACGCCTGGCGCGCAGGGTCGACCTATGTCGCCAACCCGCCCTATTTCGAGGGCCTCAGCATGACGCCCTCGCCGGTGCAGGACATCATCGACGCCAAGCCGCTCGCGATCCTCGGCGATTCGATCACCACCGATCACATCTCGCCCGCAGGCTCGATCAAGGCGGACAGCCCCGCCGGCCGCTTCCTCCAGGAGCATCAGGTCAGCAAGGCCGACTTCAACAGCTATGGCGCACGCCGCGGCAACCATGACGTGATGATGCGCGGCACCTTCGCCAACATCCGCATCAAGAACGAGATGGTCCCCGGCGTCGAAGGCGGCATGTCCAAATATGACGGCGAGGTCATGGCGATCTACGACGCCGCGATGCGCTTCAAGCAGGACGGTACGCCGCTGGTGATCGTCGCGGGCAAGGAATATGGCACCGGTTCGTCGCGCGACTGGGCGGCCAAGGGCACCAACCTGCTCGGCGTCCGCGCGGTCATCACCGAGAGCTTCGAGCGTATCCACCGCTCGAACCTGGTCGGCATGGGCGTGCTGCCGCTGCAGTTCGCGGAAGGGACCGATCGCAAGACGCTCGGCCTCGACGGCTCGGAGACGTTCACCATCCTCGACGTGGCGAGCATCCGCCCGCGTCAGGACGTGAGCGTCAAGATGACCCGCGCCGACGGCACCAGCGAGACGTTCCAGACCAAGTGCCGGATCGATACCGTCAACGAGCTGGAATATTTCCTCAACGGCGGCATCCTGCACTACGTCCTGCGCAAGCTGGCCGCCTGATCCGGCGACGTCGTCCCGGAGCGATCCGGGACGACGCCTGCCCCCTGAACTACCGTCATCCCAGCGAAAGCCGAGGTATCTCCGTGAGGCTCCTGTCGCCCACCACGAGGGATATCCCAGTCTTCGCTGGGATGACGTGTTTTGGATAGCGGGTTTCACCAGACGGCGCGTCTCGAACGCGACCCGGGCCCGGCAGAAAAAAGCGGGGCGACCATGACGATCGCCCCGTAGTTCAGGGAGGGACCGGGAGGGGGAACAACCCGGCCACGTCGCCGTCCACAGGGGGAGAGGGAGCGGCGACCCCCACTTCATCGCGCCGATATGTTGCACCAATGTGTCGGAGCCCTCGGATCGCCGCATTTCTTCCGCCGATCACCGCACCCGGTGGCAAACCACCACCTCCCCGAACCGTCATCCTGACGAACGTCAGGACCCAGAGCCTCGCGCGTCACGCCGCCGCTAGAGCGCCCGCCCCGCCACCGCGTCGAGCTTGGCCACCAGCGCCGGATCGCGCGCGCCCTGCGCCGTGATGATCGCACTGTCGAGACACGTATCGATCGGCGACGCCGGACGCTCCGCCGGCAGCCCGCGCAGCAGCGCCATCACCGACGCACGCGCTTTCGCCGTATTCGCACCAAGCTGCGCAATCACCTCCGCGACATCGACCCCCGCCGCCTCCTCGCGCCAGCAGTCATAGTCGGTCACCATCCCGACCAGCGCATAGGGCAGCTCCGCCTCGCGCGCGAGTTTCGCCTCGGGCATCGCGGTCATCCCGATCACGTCGCACCCCCATTGGCGGTAGAGCCGGCTCTCCGCCCGCGTCGAGAATTGCGGCCCCTCCATCGCCAGATAGGTGCCGCGGTCGTCGACCTCGGCCCCGGCCTGGCGCGCGGCATCTGCGGCATAGCCCGACAGCCGCGGACACACCGGGTCCGCCATCGACACATGCGCGACAAGGCCCGTGCCGAAGAAGCTCGACACCCGCCCTTTGGTCCGGTCGATGAACTGGTCGACGATCGTGAAGCTTCCCGGCGGCCGCGCCTCGACCAGCGAACCGACCGACGACACCGCCAGCACATCGGTCACGCCGAGGCGCTTCAACGCATCGATATTCGCGCGGGCGTTCAGGTCTGACGGCGAAATCCGGTGCCCCCGCCCATGCCGCGGCAGGAACGCCACCCCGACAGGACCGACCCGCCCGGTATAGATCGCGTCCGACGGCGCCCCCCAGGGCGTCTCCACCGTCTGCCAGCGCCCGTCCTCGATCCCCTCGACCGCGTACAGCCCCGAACCGCCGATGATCCCGATCGTCCAGCCGCTCATTCGGCAAGCGCCCGCGGCCGGGCGTAGACAAAGTAGATTACCAGCCCGAGCAGGTTCCACAGCCCGAAATAGAGTTGCGTCTTCGAGGGCAGGCTGAAGAACAGGTACAGGCAGCCGAGAATGCCGACGATGCCCACCAGCGTCGCGGCCGGCGCGCGGAAGGTCCGCACCGCATCCGGCGCGCGGCGACGCATCACCAGCATGCAGGCGCACACCGCAACGAACGCCGCGAGCGTCCCTGCATTGGCGAGGGCCGCGATCTCGGCGAGCGGCAGCAGCCCCGCGATCACCGCGACGATTGCCGCAGTGATCCAGGTGATCCGCACCGGTGCACCACGCTTCGACACCTTGGCGAGGCCCAGCGGCAGCAGTCCGTCACGCGCCATCGTGAAGAAGATCCGGCTCTGCCCGAACAGAAAGGCGAGCAGCACGGTCGGCAACGCGATGACCGCCGACGCGCCCAGGAAGGTCGCGAACCCCGGCCTGCCGATCTCGCGCAGGATCAGCGCGAGCGGCTCGGCCGAGCCTGCGAACCGCGTGTAGGACAGCGCCCCCACCGCGGCGACCGCGACGAGGATATAGATCGCGATGCACGCCACCATCGACCCGAGGATACCGATCGCCAGGTCGCGCCCCGGATTCTTCGTCTCCTCCGCCGCGGTCGAGATCGCGTCGAACCCGTAGAAGGCGAAGAAGATGATCGCCGCCGCCGCCATCACGCCGCGCTCGGCGCCGTCGGGCTGGACCGCCTTGGGGAAGCCATAGGGCATGAACGGCTGCAGATTCGCGCTGTTGAAATAATGGAGCGCGATGAACACGAACACGGTCAGCGCGATCATCTTCACCGCCACCAGCACCGCGTTCAGCGTCGCACTCTCGCGCGTCCCGAACGACAGCACGCCCGCGACGACCGCGATGATCACGATCGCCGGCACGTTGAGGACGCCGCCCAGCTCGGGGCTGAGCGTCAGCGCCTCAGGAAACCCGAACGCGCCGCGCAGCAACGGCGCGGCATAACCCGACCAGCCGACCGCGACGGTCGACACGACCAGCGAATATTCGAGGATCAGGCTCCAGCCGATCACCCAGGCGATCAGCTCGCCTAGCACGACATAGCTGTACGTATAGGCGCTGCCCGACGCCGGGATCATCGTCGCCATCTCGGCATAGGCGAGCGCCGCGCAGGCACAGATCCCGCCGGCGATGACGAACGACAGGATGACCGCGGGGCCCGCGAGCCCCGCCCCGACGCCGATCAGCGTCAGGATCCCCGTGCCGACGATCCCGCCCACACCCATCGCGACCAGATGCGGCCATGACAAGGTCCGCGCGAGCTGATGCTCGGGCGGCTGCTCGGTGACGATTTTTCGGCGAAACAGACTGGCCACGTAGATCCCCTCGTCATCTGGACGCGGATCATTCCGTTCGGTCCAGCGCGCCACCCCGGCAAGGCGCCGGGGTCCAGTTGGCGCGGCCCTTGTAACGCGGTCCGTCCCGTCAGCAACCTTTGCCCGGCCGGGCGGCCGTATGACGGTAACGCCCCCAACCCCTACCGTCATTCCCGCGAAGGCGGGAAGCCATACTGGCTAACGCTCGCGGTCCATCACCACGGTCTGCCGTTATGGATCCCCGCGTCCGCGGGGATGACGATCAAGGATTAGGGAGCGAACACTCCGCCTTCAGCTCAAACCGTGAAGCTCTCCCCGCACCCGCACGCACCCTTGGCGTTGGGGTTCTGGAACACGAACCCGGCGGTGAAGTCGTCCTCGACCCAGTCCATCGTCGAGCCGATCAGGTACAGGATCGACCCGCCATCGACGAACAGCGTGCCGCCGGGCGTGTCGATCCGCTCGTCGAACGGCTTGGCCTCGCTCACATAATCGACCGAATAAGCGAGCCCCGAACAGCCGCGCTTGGGCGTCGACAGCTTGACCCCGATCGACTCCTCCGGCGCGCGCGCCATCAGGTCCGCGATCCGCGCATGCGCGGTCGCAGTCAGGTTCAGCGCCGCGGGCCGTGCTCGTAATGTCGTCGCCATGGCTCGTTCCTTCCATCAAAAGCCCCTCCCCTTCAGGGGAGGGGTTGGGGTGGGGCGCCCGAACAGACCGCGCGCTTGGGGTAAGGCCCCACCCCCGTCCCCTCCCCTGAAGGGGAGGGGCAAGTCGTCACAGCATGCCCAGTTCGAGCTTCGCCTCGTCGGACATCTTCTGCGGATCCCATGCCGGATCCCACACCAGATTCACCTCGGCAACACCGACGCCCGGTACCGCACCGACGCGCATCTCGACCTCCATCGGCATCGATTCCGCGACCGGACAGTTCGGCGTGGTCAGCGTCATCGTGACGACCGCATGCCCGTCCTCGGTCACCTCGACGCCGTAGATCAGCCCCAGGTCATAGATGTTCACCGGAATCTCGGGGTCGTAAATGTCCTTCAACGCATCGATGATCGCATCATAGACCGCGCCACCCGGCTCGCCGGGGGAGTCCACCTGCGGCTTCTGCGCCAGGAAACCGGCGAGATAGTCGCGCTTGCGCTCCGCATCGCCGTCGGTGTCGAGCACGACACGCGCCTTGGGCGGCGACTGCACCGCCTCGACTTCCTCGATCTCGAACCGATCGCTCATCCAAATATCCTCGTTACTCGCGCGATACCGCGCACCAGCGCATCCACGTCTGCCGGGCCGTTATAGACACCGAAGCTCGCCCTGGCCGTCGCCTCGACGCCCAGCATCTCCATCAGCGGCTGGGCGCAATGATGGCCAGCCCGGATCGCGACGCGCTCTTCGTCCAATATGGTGCCGATGTCGTGCGGATGAACCCCCTCGATCGTGAACGAGACGATCCCCGCCGAATCCGCCGGGCCATAGAGCCGCACCGAATTGATCCCCGACAGCGCCTCGCGCGTCGCGGTCACCAGCGCCGTCTCGTGCGCATGGATCGCCGCCAGCCCGATGCTCTCGACATAGTCGATCGCCGCATGCAGCCCGAGCGCACCGACGATATGCGGCGTTCCCGCCTCGAACCGTCCCGGCGCCGGCGCGTACGTCGTCTTCGCAAACGACACCTTGTCGATCATCGACCCGCCACCCTGATAGGGCGGCATCGCGTCGAGCAGTTCAGGCTTTGCCCACAGCACGCCGATCCCGGTCGGGCCGTACAGCTTGTGCCCGGAAAACACGTAGAAATCGCAGCCGATCGCCGTCACGTCGACCGCGATCCGCGGCACCGACTGGCAGCCGTCGAGCAGGATCTTCGCACCCACCGAATGCGCGATTTCCGTCGCGCGCTTCGCGTCGAGCACCGAGCCGAGCACGTTCGACACATGGCCGAGCGCGACCAGCTTGTGCGCAGGCGTGATCATCCGCTCCATCGCATCGAGATCGATGCGGTGGTCTTCGGTCAGCGGCAGCACGTCGATCGCGACACCGCGCGCCTCGGCGATCATCTGCCACGGCACGATGTTCGAATGATGCTCGAGCATCGACAGCAGGATGCGGTCGCCCGCCTTCAGCTGGGTCCCCGCCCAGCAGGTCGCGACCAGGTTGATCGCCTCGGTCGCGCCGCGCACGAACACGATCTCGTCGGGCGATCCCGCACCGATGAACCGCGCCACCGCCCGGCGTGCCGCCTCGTACGCGACCGTCATGTCGGCGGAGCGCTGGTACACACCGCGGTGCACGGTCGCATAGGTCTCGCCGTACGCACGCGTGATCGCGTCGACCACAGCTTGCGGCTTCTGCGCGGTGGCGGCGGTATCGAGATATGCCCAGCCCTCGGGGATAGCCGGAAAGTCCGATACCCGGTCGAGCGGGCGCGTTTCGATCGTCAGGGTCACAGCGCCGCCTCCAGCCACGCATCCGCGTCCGCGACGAACGCATCGCGCACCGTCTCGTCCGCGATCTGCGCGAACGCATCGCCGACGAACGCACGCGTCAGCAGCGCCTGCGCCTTGGCATGCGGGATGCCGCGGCTCTGCATGTAGAACAACGCGCGCTGGTCGAGCTCGCCGACCGTCGCGCCGTGCGCGCACTTCACGTCGTCGGCGAAGATCTCGAGCTCGGGCTTCAGATTGACCGTCGCGGTCCGCTTGAGCAGCAACCCGCGCAGCGACTGCACGCCGTCGGTCTTCTGCGCATCGCGTGCCACCTCGACGCGCGCCGCAAGGCTCGCGGTCGACGTGTCCGCCGCGACCGCGCGCCAGATCTGCTTGCTCTGCCCGTTGAGCGCAGCATGCCGCACCGACAGCGCGCATTCCTGCCGCTGGTCGCGCCGGGTCAGCAAGGCGCCGCCATATTCAGCAAACGCATCGTCGCCCGACACGGTGATCGCGCCATCGATCCGCGTCCCCGCATCGCCCGCGCCGAGCATCGTAACGATCAGGCTCGCACCCGCACCGACATCCGCCTCGTCGCGCACCGACACGAAGCCGGCGGTCTGGAGCAACCGCACCGCACGCGTCAGCTTCGCGCCCGCGCCCAGCGTCATCCGCGTCGACCGGTTCGACCAGCCGGTCCCGACATAGGTCTCGACCACCGACGCCTGCGCGCCGTCCGCGAGGATGATCTCGGCGGGAACATGGTTCTCGCCGCCGGTCGCGATATGGACGATCTGGATCAGCTCCGCCGAAGCGTTTGCCTCGACGCGCAACGACCAGCCATGGCCGGTCGTCCGCGCGCCCAGCACATGCGTGCCACCCTCGAGCGGCGCGATCGCGACATGCCGCAGATCGCTGCGACGCTCGTCGAGCACGCCATCGACGAACACCGCCCGCGCGCCCTCGAGCTCGAGGAACCACGAGCCCGCCAGCGCCTCACCGCGCGGCAACCCGGCCGCCGCCGCGATCGCCGCCGGATCACCCCAGCGCCACGACTCCTCGCGCGTGGAGGGAAGTTCGAGAACGCTCATGATGCGGCCCACGAAAACGAGAATGGTTCACGCGAAGGCGCGAAGGCGCGAAGAGGCGTTGGAAGGATATTGCTGACGAGATTATTGACCACACGCCCTTCGCGCCTTTGCGCCTTCGCGTGAGCCCAATCTTTCCTGCCTGCGGTGCGAAGGGAGATCATGCGGCGATCCCCACATAGCCTTCGCTCTCGAGCTGCTGCGCGAGTTCCTTGCCGCCCGAGCGGACGATGCGCCCGTCGGCGAGCACATGGACGAAGTCCGGCTCCACATAATCGAGCAACCGCTGGTAATGCGTGATCAGCAGCACCGCCTTGTCGGGCGCGCGCATGATGCGGTTGATGCCGTCGCCGACGACGCGCAGCGCATCGATGTCCAGCCCGGAATCGGTCTCGTCGAGGATCGCGAACTTCGGGTTGACGATGCCCATCTGCACCATCTCGTTGCGCTTCTTCTCGCCGCCCGAAAAGCCGACATTCACCGGCCGCTTGAGCATGTCGTAATTCATGCCCAGCAGATCCGCCTGCCCGCGCGCGAGCTTCAGGAACTCGCCGCCGGACAGCGCCTTCTCGTCGCGCGTCGCGCGCTGCGCGTTCAGGGCCTCGCGCAGAAACTGGACGTTCGACACGCCGGGGATCTCGACCGGATACTGGAAGCCGAGGAACACGCCCGCCGCGGCGCGCTCATGCGCCTCGAGCTCGAGCAGGTCGACGCCGTCGAACGTCACCGATCCCGCCGTGACCTCGTAACCGGGCCGCCCGCCGAGCACATAGCCCAACGTCGACTTGCCCGCGCCGTTCGGCCCCATGATCGCGTGCACCTCGCCCGCATTCACCTCGAGCGAGAGGCCCTTGAGGATTTCCTTGCCGTCGATCTCGGCATGAAGGTTTTCAATTTTCAGCATCGTCATCTTTCTAGCCCCTCCCCTTCAGGGGAGGGGTTGGGGTGGGGGCTGGCGGCGGGCGCCGACCCTTCGTTAAAAGCAGAGGCGATCGCATGCGCGACGCCCTCGATATTCGTCATCGCGTCAAGATTGGTGACGCGCACCGTGGGGTATCCCCGCATCAGCAAGAGATCGTTGCGCAGACGGTCCTTGGCATCGTCATGCGTGTCGCCATCAACCTCGACGATCAGTGCCTCGGACGGGCAGAGAAAGTCGGCGATGAACGGCGGTAGCACGGCCTGACGGCGGAACTTGCGGCCTGAGAGCTGCGAACCGGACAGGATACGCCAGACGCGCTTCTCGGGTTCGGTGGGGTTGCGGCGCATGTCGGCTGCGCGCTCGTGCAACGCCGCGATCGCGTTCGCGGAGAGCCCCCACCCCCGGCCCCTCCCCTGAAGGGGAGGGGAGTTGAGGCGCCGATCAGTGTCCTGCGCCGCCAGCATCACCCCACAGACCCTTCCAGCGAAATCCCCAGCAGCTTCTGCGCCTCGACCGCGAACTCCATCGGCAGCTGCTGCAGCACCTCGCGCGCGAAGCCGTTGACGATCAACGCCACCGCCGCCTCCGCATCCAGCCCGCGCGACATCGCGTAGAACAGCTGGTCCTCGGAGATCTTCGACGTCGTCGCCTCATGCTCGATCTGCGCGGAGGGGTTGCGGACCTCGATATACGGCACGGTGTGCGCACCACACTGGTCGCCGAGCAGCAGGCTGTCGCACTGGGTGAAGTTGCGCACGCCCTCCGCGGTCGGCGCGACGCGCACCAGCCCGCGATAGGTGTTGTCCGAGCGCCCCGCCGAAATCCCCTTCGACACGATCGTCGAACGCGTGTTCTTGCCGAGATGGATCATCTTCGTGCCGGTATCGGCCTGCTGGCGATTGTTCGTCACCGCGACCGAATAGAATTCGCCGACCGAGCCATCGCCCGCCAGAACGCACGACGGATATTTCCACGTGATCGCGCTGCCGGTCTCGACCTGCGTCCAGCTGACCTTCGAATTCTTCCCCTGGCACAGTGCGCGCTTGGTGACGAAATTGTAGATCCCGCCGACGCCGTTCTCGTCGCCCGGATACCAGTTCTGCACGGTCGAGTACTTGATCTCGGCATCGTCGAGCACGACGAGTTCGACGACCGCCGCGTGCAGCTGGTTCTCGTCGCGCATCGGCGCGGTGCAGCCTTCGAGATAGGAGACGTACGACCCCTTGTCGGCGACGATCAGCGTGCGTTCGAACTGGCCGGTATTCTCGGCATTGATCCGGAAATAGGTCGACAGCTCCATCGGACAGCGGACGCCCTCGGGGATGTAGACGAACGTGCCGTCGGAGAAGACCGCCGAGTTCAGCGTCGCGAAATAATTGTCACGCTGCGGCACGACCTTGCCGAGCCACTTGCGGACGAGATCGGGATATTCCTTGATCGCCTCGGAGATCGAGCGGAAGATCACACCCGCGGCCTCGAGCTCCTTGCGGAACGTCGTCGCGACCGAGACGCTGTCGAACACCGCGTCGACCGCGACGCGACGCTTCGGCGTGCCGTCCTCGTTGAGCGGATCCTCGACCACGCCCGCGAGCATCTTCTGCTCGCCGATCGGGATGCCGAGCTTTTCGTAGACGCGCAGGATCTCGGGATCGACCTCGTCGAGCGAGCCAAGCTTAGGCTTGGCCTTGGGCTCCGCGTAATAATAGGCGTCCTGGTAATCGATCGGCGGCACGTTGAGCTTCGACCAGTCGGGCGCCTCCATCGTCTGCCACAGCGCGAACGCCTTCAGCCGCCAGTCGAGCATCCACTGCGGCTCGTCCTTCTTGGCGGAAATGAAGCGCACCGTGTCTTCCGACAGGCCCTTGGGCGCGAATTCCTGTTCGATGTCCGAGGAGAAGCCCCACTCGTACGTCTTGTTCGCGGCGGCATAGGCCTCTGCGTTCCGGGTAGCCATCATTCCATCTCCGCCGCAACGCGGCTCTCTAAAAACTCTGCGATCTCTGCGTCTCTGCGCGAATATGAGATTTTGCGCGCGGAGGCG
The DNA here is from genome assembly GCF_000732685.2 of Sphingomonas sp. STIS6.2. Lineage (NCBI taxonomy): Bacteria > Pseudomonadati > Pseudomonadota > Alphaproteobacteria > Sphingomonadales > Sphingomonadaceae > Sphingomonas > Sphingomonas sp. STIS6.2. Next base: position 29,674 of record NZ_JPDP02000101.1, on the reverse strand, counting down.
CAGAGATCGCGGAGAAAGGGGTTAGGCGCTGCGCGCGTCATGCGGGCACCGGCGAATTCGGGACTTGCAAAAGGCTGGCGAGCGTCACGTCGGCAAGCGCGCCGCGGACCGCGCCGTTGACCGCGTTCCAGTGCGGCTTCACCTTGCACGTCTGGTCGATGCAGCAATCCTGCGCCGCACCGTCGACGCATGCGGTCAGCGCGATCGGGCCCTCGACCGCCTCGATGATGTCGGCGAGCGAGATCGACGCGGGCGGCCGCGACAGGCGAAACCCGCCGCCGGTCCCGCGCGTGCTCTCGATCAGCCCCGCCGCCGACAAGCGGCTTACCAGCTTCTGCACCGTCGGCAGCGGCACGCCGGTCTCCTCGCTCAGCAGCGTCGCGTTCAGCCGCGCGATGCCGCCACAATGACGCGCCGCGGCGCTCATCATCACGACCGCATAGTCGGCTAGGCTGGAAAGACGCATGGTGGCTTGTGAGTCCAATCGGACCGATATGATCCGATTGACAAATGGGCTTTGCGACGGGCAGCGTCAACCCGTCCGCCAGTGCTAACGACTCGCAACTGAGTCCACTCCGTCATTCCCGCGGAGGCGGGAATCCACGCTACCGTTTGCCCCTGCGGACGGATGGATTCCCGCCTGCGCGGGAATGACGGAAGAAGCGTTTGGCCGCCCCAGCCGATCTGGGTAAGAGCGCGCATGGCCTTCTACCACCCGCTTCTCTTCCGCCTCGACGCCGAACGCGCGCATGGCGTGACGATCGCCGCGCTCGCCGCCTGGGGCAAGGCCGGCACGCCGCTCGCTCCCTCCGTCCCGCGGCTTGCAACGACAGTGGCGGGGATCGCCTTTCCCAACCCGGTCGGGCTTGCCGCCGGCGTCGACAAGGACGGTCGCGCGATCGACGGGTTCTTCGGGCTCGGGCTCGGCAGCGTCGAGATCGGCACGCTCACCCCCCTGCCCCAGCCCGGCAACCCGAAGCCGCGCATCTTCCGCCTCCCCGAAGACCGCGCGGTCATCAACCGCCTCGGCTTCAACAATGGCGGCCTCGACGCGGCGCTCGACCGGGCGAAGGCGCACAGCCGCGGCAAGGGCGTGCTGGGCATCAATGTCGGCGCGAACAAGGATGCGAGCGACCGCACCGCGGATTACGTCCACGGCGTCACCCGCGCCGCGCCGCACGCCGATTACATCACGATCAACATCAGCTCGCCCAACACCCCCGGCCTGCGCGACCTGCAACATGGCGCAGCACTGCGCGACCTGCTCGCCGCCTGCACCGCCGCCAAGGGCACCACGCCGATCTTCCTCAAGGTCGCGCCCGACCTCGAGCCCGCGGATATCGACGACATCGCCCGCGCCGCGATCGACAACCGGATCGACGCGCTGATCGTCAACAACACGACGATCGGCCGCCCCGGCCTGCGTTCGGCGAACGCGACGGAAACCGGCGGCCTGTCGGGCGCCCCGCTCGCCCCCCTCGCCCGCCAGCGCCTCACCGACTTCCGCAAGGCAACCGGCGCCGCGATCCCGCTGATCTCGGTCGGCGGCATCGGCAGCGGTGCGGAAGCCTATGCCCGCCTCCGCGCAGGGGCGAGCCTCGTCCAGCTCTACACGGCGCTGGTGTATGAAGGCCCCGGCCTCCCCGCACGGATGCTGCGCGAGCTCGACGCGCTGCTCACCCGCGACGGCTTCGCCACCATCGCCGATGCGATCGGCGTCGACGCCCGCTGACACATTTCGTCATCCCGGCAAAAGCTGGGATGACGGCGAGTTTGCGGCGGACGCCTTGCCTCGCACCCGATCCGCGCTAGGTTCGCACGCGATGAAGACTCCCCTCCTCGCGCTCGCCCTCCTCCTCCCCACCGCCACCGCCGAAGCCCGCCGGACCGCCCCCACCCCCGCAACCGCCCCCGCGAAGGATCAGGGCATGGTCAGCGCCGCCGACCCCCGCGCCGCCGCCGCGGGTGTCGAGATCCTGCGCGCGGGCGGCAGCGCGACCGATGCGGCGATCGCGACGATGCTCGCGCTCAACGTCGTCGAGCCGCAAAGCTCGGGGATCGGCGGCGGCAGCTTCTGGGTCAGCCATGCGGCGAATGGCGGGCTCAGCACGATCGACGCGCGCGAAAAGGCCCCCGCCGCCGCCGATCCGCGCTGGTTCTACGCCGCCGACGGCACCCCGCTCAGCCACCGCGACGCGGTCCCCGGCGGTCGCAGCGTCGGCGTCCCCGGCGCGCTGCGCGGCATGGCGCTCGCGCACCGCGCCTCGGGCAGGCTCCCCTGGGCGCGGCTGTTCGACCCCGCGATCCGGCTCGCGACCAATGGCTTCAAGGCGTCGCCGCGGCTCGTCAACGGGATGAAGGCGTATGGCGGCCACATCACGCCTGAAACGCGCACGCTCTTTTCCGCCCCCGACGGATCGCCCGTCGCGATCGGCGCGATGATCAGGAACCCCGCCCAGGCGGCTTTGCTCCAGCGGATCGCCGCACGCGGCGCCGACAGCTTCTATGTCGGGCCCGAGGCGCAGAAGATCGTCACCACGGTCAACACCGCCGCGCGCAACCCGTCGAAGATGACGACCGGCGATCTCGCCAGCTACGACGCGAAGACCCGCGCGCCGGTCTGCGTCACCTACCGCGTCCACCGCATCTGCGGCATGGGCCCGCCCTCGTCGGGGGGCATCGCCGTGCTGATGATCCTGAAACAGCTCGAACGCTTCGACATGGCCAATCTCGGCAAGGACAGTCCGCAGGCGTGGCACCTGTTCGCCGAAAGCTCGAGGCTCGCCTATGCCGACCGCGACCTCTATGTCGGCGATCCCGATTTCGTGTCCGTGCCGGTCAAGGGCATGCTCGACCCCGCCTATCTCGCCTCACGCTCGGCGCTGATCCAGCCCACCACGACGATGGCCAGCGTCAGCGCTGGCTCGCCCCCCGGCGCCCCGGCCCGGCAGTCCGCGCCGGTCAGCGAAGTCCCCGGCACCACCGACCTCGCGGTTGCCGATGCGCGCGGCAACGTCGTCGAGGTGACGACCACGGTCGAGGGCTATTTCGGCTCGGGCCTCACCGTCGACGGCACCGTGCTCAACAACCAGCTCACCGACTTCGACACCGTGCCTGAAAAGAACGGCTATCTCGTCGCCAACCGCGTCGAGGGCGGCAAGCGCCCGCGCAGCTCGATGTCGCCGACGATCGTCTACGGCCCCGACGGCAAGGTCCGGCTCGCGGTCGGCGCGGCGGGCGGCTCGACGATCATCGCGCAGGTCGCGAAGGTGATCATCGGCGTCGTCGACTGGAAGCTGTCCGCGCAGGATTCGATCGCGCTCGGCCTGATCTACGCGCCCGGCCATGTCGCCGCGGTCGAGAAGGGCACCGAGCGCGAGGCGATGGTCCCCGCGCTTCAGGCACTGGGCGAGACGGTGCAGGTCACCGCGCTCGGCCTCAAGGCGAACGCGGTCGAGCGGGTGAACGGCCGCTGGGTCGGCGCGGCGGACCCGCGCAGCGAAGGCGTCGGAATCGCGCAGGACGGCACCGTCACACAGATCCAGCGCGTCGGTGCGCTCCAGCGCGCGCCGGAATAGCATGCCCCGCGCCTTTGTCGTCATCCCCGCGCAGGCGGGGATCCATTGGCGCTGACGTCGGTGATCCCACATGCCGGTCAGCCAATATGGCTTCCCGCCTCCGCGGGAATGACGACGGACCGTTAGCAGACTATACCGCACCAAAGACCGAGCGGCCCCGCGAGGGGACACAGTTCGCAAGAGCGCCCCAGGAGAGACCATGCCCCGCCAGCTCGAACCCTTCCCCAACCTCGTCACGATGTTCTTCGCGCGCGCCGCGGAGAGGGGCGACTCGCCGTTCCTCTGGACCAAGCAGAGCGGCGCCTGGGTGGCGACCAGCTGGGCCGAGGCCGCGCGACAGGTGGCGAGCCTCGCCACGGCCCTCACCGCGATCGGGCTGAAACGCGGCGACCGGGTGATGCTGGTCAGCGAGAATCGCCCCGAATGGTGCCTCAGCGACCTCGCGATCATGGCGGCGGGCTGCGTGACGGTGCCGACCTATGTCACCAACACCGAACGCGATCACCTGCACATCATCGAGAATGCGGGCGCCTGCGCGATCATCGTCTCGACCGCGAAGCTGGCGAAGACGGTGCTCCCCGCGGTCCTGCGCTCGAACCAGGCGCAGATCGTGATCGGGCTCGAGGACATGCGCGTTCCCGCCGCGATCGATTTCCACAACTGGCACGCGCTGATCGCCGCGCACCCCACCACGCCCGAGACCGCGGCGGCGCGCGCGACCTTCACCCGCGACGATCTCGCCTGCATCATCTACACCTCGGGCACCGGCGGCGCGCCGCGCGGCGTGATGCAGCATCACGGCGCGATCCTGCACAATTGCGCAGGCTGCGCCGCGGTCATCTCGGAGGATTTCGGCTGGGACGACGAGGTCTTCCTGTCGTTCCTCCCCTTGAGCCACGCCTATGAACATACCGGCGGCCAGCATTTCCCGATCTCCTTGGGCGGCCAGATCTATTATGCCGAAGGCCTCGAAAAGCTCGCCGCGAACATCGAGGAGACGCGCCCGACGATCATGTTCGTCGTCCCCCGCCTGTTCGAGGTGCTGCGCACGCGCATCTCGAAGACGATCGAGAAACAGGGCGGCGCGTCGGCCTATCTGCTCGCCCGCGCGCTCGACATCGGCGCCAGGCGCTATGCCGGCAAGCTCCGCCTGATCGACCGGCCGGCGCAGGCCGCCGTCGCGACGCTGTTCAAGCCCAAGATCGCGAAGAAGTTCGGCGGCCGGCTGAAGGCGATGATCTCGGGCGGCGCGCCGCTCAACCCGGAGGTCGGGCTGTTCTTCGAATCGATCGGCCTCACCTTCCTCCAGGGCTATGGCCAGACCGAGGCCGCGCCCGTCATCTCGTGCAACCGCCCCAAGGCGGGCGTGCGGATGGATTCGGTCGGCCCGCCGCTCAAGGATACCGAGGTACGGATCGCCGAGGATGGCGAGATCCTGGTCCGCGGCGAGCTCGTCATGCACGGCTATTGGCGCAACGACGCCGAGACCGCGAAGGTGCTGAAGGACGGGTGGCTGCACACCGGCGACGTCGGCGAGATCGACGCGCAGGGTCGCATCCGCATCACCGACCGCAAGAAGGACCTGATCATCAACGACAAGGGCGACAATGTCGCCCCGCAGAAGATCGAGGGGATGCTGACGCTCCAGCCCGAGATCGTCCAGGCGATGATCGCCGGCGACAAGCGCCCCTATATGGTCGCGCTGATCGTGCCCGATCCCGAATGGACGCAGCAATGGTGCGCGTCGAACGGCGATGCGTGCAATTTCAGCAGGCTGGCCGAGAACAGCGAGTTCCGGACCGCGCTGGGTCACGCGATCGAACGCGTGAACAAGGATCTGACCGTCACCGAACGCGTCCGCCGCTTCGTGTTGGCGGACGGGCCGTTCACGATCGAGAACGAACAGCTGACGCCCAGCCTCAAGATCCGCCGCCACGTCATTCGCCAGGCTTACGGCGGCCGGCTCGACGCGCTCTACCTCAAGGGCTGACGAACGGGGGGCCGCATCGGGCCCCCCGCCCCCTCAGGCTGCGCCCAGCGGAAGGTTGCTGCGCTTGCAGACATAGGTCGCCAGCTCCTCGCGCAGCGGCAGCCCGGCGATCGGCCGCAACGGACCGTCATAGGCGATGCTCGTCTCGACCAGCGAACGGCGCGGCGCGACGCCCAGGACATGGAACAGACGACGCTCGCAATCGACTTCGGTGCGGGCATAGGCGACGCGGCCGGCATGTTCCTGGCGGATGATCGCGATCACCGTGCCGCCGATCGCCCGGCGCTCGCGCAGCAGGAAATAGCGCGAGGCGGTATCCGACGGGGTCGGGATCAGGTCGCCCTTGACCGTCAGCGCGGGCGGCGCTGGCGCTGCGACCTCGGTTTCGCCCAGATTGCGCAGCGATACGCCCGCAGTGCTCATGGCATTGTTATCGACCGCATCGGTCGACGCCGCGCCCGAACAGGCGGACACGCCCAATCCGCCGGCAACCGCCAGCGCTAACCACGTCTTCTTCATCAATACACTCCCGGGTATGAATCAGGCTCAAACGCCCGCAGCATGACGATCGATCCGGTGGTGCGGATCGATCCCCGCCGCCCGACGTTGCGCGAGGAAATTTTCTTCGGCGAAGGGCGCGCACCGACCGGCACGCGCCCTCCCGGTCCGCTTATTTCGCCGCCGGCTTGGGCACCGCGGCGGGCACCACCGCCATCGTCCAGTCGCGGTCGGGGCGCAAATATTTTGCCGCGACCGCCTGCAGGTCGGCCGGCGTCGTCGACACCAGATCCTCGGCGATCCGCTTGGTCGCGTCGATCCGCCGCGGGTCATAGGTCGCCCCGCCGAGCTGCTGCATCCAGAACTGGTTCCCGGTCGAGGCGCGCATGATATACTGCCCCATCGGCCGCTTGATCCGCTGCAGCTCGTCATCCGCGATCGGCGTCGAGACGAGCTCGGCGGCGATCTTGCGCGCGGTCTCGAAGAAGAACGCGACCTTTTCCGGCGCGACCTGGCCGATCGCGACGAGGCGACCGCCGCTGTTCATCCCGGTCGGCCACTGGCTCTGCACGTTCGGGCTGTAGCTCGCGCCCGCCGCCTGGCGGAGCCGCTCGAACAGCCGGTCGGCGAACACCTGCGCCAGCACGTCGAGGCGACGGCTCTCCGTGATCGCCTCGATCCCGCCCCCGGTCGGCCAGGCGATGACCGCCGCCGCCTGGTTCTGCGGGCCGGTATGCGTGCGCATCACCGGGGTCGCGACATGCGCGGGGAAGCGCACCGGCGCCGCCACCGCGGTCGACGCGGAGCGCGCGGCGATCGCGCCGAAGCTCTTGGCGACCGCGGCGATCGCCTCCTCGCTCTTCACGTCGCCGAACACCGACACCTCGATCGGCCCGGTCTTGAGCAGCGGCTCCCAGAACTTGCGGAAGTCCTTGGCGTTGAGCGCCTCGACCGACTCGCGCGACGGCGTGCCCCAGCGCGGATCGCCCGCACGCAACAGCTTCTCCAGATCACGCGACAGCACGCCGTCGGGCGACGACCCATAGCCCGCAAACGCCGCCAGCGCCGCGACCCGCGCCCGCGCGACCGGGGCCGCATCCCATGCCGGGAAAGCGAGCTTGGCGGCCATCAGCGTCAGCTGGTCGGCATAATCCGCAGGCGAGGTCAGCGCGCCCAGCGTGAACGCGTCGTCGTCGATCCCGAAGTCGAGGCCGATACGACGCCCGGCGGTCAGCTGATCGAGATCGCCCTGATCGAGCTTGCCGATCCCGCCCGCGACCAGCGCGAGGTCGCCCGCCCAGGCCGGACTCGGCTTGTTCGCCGGGATCGCGCTGTAACCGCGCCCGAACCGGACGCGGACATAGACGCGGCCGGTCTCGCCCGTATTGGGGAACAGCAGCAGGCGGGTGCCATTGGCATAGGTCACCTGCTCCATGTCGAACGCGGCGATCTTTTCGCGCGACGCCACGACGCCGGGCTTGCCCAGCGTCGGCAGCGCGGCGAACGTCACCGCATTCTGCTGGCGACGCAGCCCCGCGAGACCCGAGACATCGGCCTTCAGCGCGGTCTCGAGCTTGGCCACAGCGGCGGGGTCAGGCGTGATCGTGTTGACCAGCGCGCGCGTCGCGGTCCCCTCGAAGATCCGCTTCGACGCCGCGAGCAGCGTGGCGGGGGTGAACATGCCCTTCGCCTTGGCGTCCTGCAGGATCTTGTACGACGTCTCGGGTCCCGCGACGGTCTCGCGGATGTCGAGCGCACCGACCATGTCGTCGGCCTGGCGCGCGCCCGCCTCGACCCGCGCGGTCTCGACCTGGGTACGCATGATCGTGTCGAAATCGGCATATTCGCGGTCGACCTCGGCCTGGCTCGGCGCATTGGTCTGCGCGTCGGCGATCACCGCGCGCACGTCCTTCAGCGCCGCTTCCCAGTCGGTCCCGATCGGCACGATGTTGACGCTGGTCAGGTTCGCCGACCGCGACACGTCGTCGATCGACACCCCCGCCTGGAGATAGCTGCCACCGGCGCGCGCGCGCGTCTCGAGCCGCCGGCTGATCAGCCGCGTCGCCAGCACGTCGACCAGCCGCGTCTGGTTCATGATCGCGGTGTCGTCCTTGTACACCCAGGGCCGGACCACGCCGAGCGTGACGACCGCGGGCAGCGACGGCTCGGCGATCGCCTGTGCGGCGGGGGCGGCGGGATCGGGCTTGCCGAAATCGGGCGCCGCGGTGAACGCGCCGACCGGCTTCCAGTCCGCGAAGTTCTTGACGATCAGCCGTCCGAACAGCGCCGGGTCCATGTCACCTGAAATGATGACGACGGTGTTCTCGGGCCGGTACCAGCGATCGTGGAACGCCTTGATGCTCGCGCCGGTCGCCGCCTCGAGCGTCTTGATGCTGCCGATCGGCGACCTGTCCGCGAGCGGCTGGCCGGCGAAGAAGGTCGACCGGATCGCATCGCCGATCCGCACCTGGGGTCCGGGCTGCTCGCGCTGTTCGGCGAGCACCACCGGGCGCTCGGCGGTGACCGTCGCATCGGTCAGCACCGGCTGCTCCATCATCCCCGACAGGATCTTCAGGCTGTCGTCGAGCCCCGCCTCGCTCGCCGAGGGCAGGTCGAGCTTGTACGTCGTCGAGACGGGCGTGGTCTGCGCGTTGGTATCCGATCCGAACGTCGCGCCGAACCGCTGCCAGACGCGCTTGGCCTCGCCGTCGGGGACGTATTTCGAGCCGCGGAACGACAGATGCTCGATGAAATGCGCATAGCCGCGCTCGGCATCGCTCTCGTTCAGCGATCCGGCATCGACGCGCACGCGGACCGACACCTGACCCGGCGGAACGCCGTTCTTGCGCACGGCAAAGCGCAGCCCGTTGGGCAGCGTGCCGAACTTCCACTCGGGGTCGCGGGTGAGATCGCTGCCCTTGTACAGCCACGCGGTCGTGTCGATGCCGGGCAGCCCGGGCAGGGTCGGCGCCTCGCCGGGCATCGCCACGGTCTGCGGCTGGACGGGTGCAGCAGGTGCCGCCGCGGGCGGCTTGGCGCGAGACGCGGGCCGCGTCCCCGATTGGCCGATGGCAGGGATCGCCAGGCACAGCACGAGCGACAGGAAGACGGGAGCGCCGAGCGCGCGGGGGGTAAACGCCATGCCGTCCTGTAGCGCCCCCGGCCGCCGACCGCCAGCGCCGTGCCGTCGCGCGTCCGGCGCCATCATTTCGTCCCATAGCCGCGCTATCTCAATCACCTGCAAGCGCGGATACGGGCGCGCGGTACGAGCGAACGACGAAGAGTGGAGTGCGAATGCAAGCCGAAGTCAGGGCGAAGACCGGGACCGCGACGGGTCCGGCAATGTGGCGAAATTCTGGTCGTGATCCCCGCAGCACCCCCCACCGCACCCCCGATCTGACGGTCATTTCGGGTGCGCCCCGGCCCGGCGCGCCGCTCGCGGCGGAACCCGGCCGGCCACTGATCATCCGCGTCGGCAAGCATCTGCGCGGCGTGTTCGACCGGCTGATCGCGAGCTCGTCGCTGGTCTCGAACGACCCGGTGCTCGACGTCCGCGACTTCGCCTGGACGCAGCTGCTGCGCGAGCATTGGCGCGACATCCGTGACGAGGCGGTCGCGGTCGCGCTGCGCGGCGAGGCCTCGCCCAGCCTCGCGACGATCTCGCCCGATCACCGCGCGATCGCCGAGATCGACAAGTGGCGCTCGTTTTTCCTCTGGGGCTATGGCTATCCGATCGACGAGAATCTGGTGCGCTGCCCGCGCACGCGCGATCTCGTCGCGCAGATCCCGGGCCTCAACAGCGCCTTCTTCTCGATCCTCGCGCCCGGCACGCACATCCCCGAGCATCGCGGCGTGACCAAGGGGCTGATCACCTGTCACCTCGGCCTGATCGTACCGCGCGACGGCGACGTCCGGATGCGCGTCCACGACCGCACCGTGCGCTGGTCGGAGGGCGAGACGCTGGTGTTCGACGACACCTATAACCACGCGGTCTGGAACGACACGAGCGGCACGCGCGTCGTCCTGCTCATCCAGTTCGAACGGCCACTGCGCAATCCCGGCAAGTGGATCGCCGACGCCTTCCTGAACGTCGTCCGCCGCTCGGCCTTCGTCCAGGACGCGGTCCGCAACATCGGCGACTGGAACGCCGCGGTAAAACAGCTCGACGTCTGACGGCATCCGGCCGCTCAAACGCTATGCCGGTGCCAAAGAAGAGTTTGCTTGATCCCTCCGCCCCCCGTCGCCACATGCACCCCATGCTGATCGAAACGGAATCCACCCCGAACCCCGCGACGTTGAAGTTCCTGCCGGGACGCACCGTCATGGAGTCCGGCACCCGCGACTTCGCCACCCCCGAGGAGGCGGAGGCGAGTTCGCTCGCCGATGCGATCTTCCGGCTCGGCGACGTGACCGGCGTGTTCTTCGGGCGCGACTTCGTCTCGGTGACCGCCGCGCCCGGCGTCGCCTGGTCGGATCTGAAGCCCGACGTGCTGGCAATCATGCTCGACCACTTCTCCGCTGCGATGCCGCTGTTCCGCCCCGCGAGCGCTGGCTTCTCGGTGCCGTCCGACGATACCGTGCTGACCGACGACCCCGCCGATGCCGATATCGTCGCGCAGATCCGCGACCTGATCGAGACGCGCGTCCGGCCGGCAGTCGCGAATGACGGCGGCGACATCGTCTATCGCGGCTTCGACAAGGGCAAGGTGTTCCTCCAGCTCCAGGGTGCGTGCGCCGGCTGCCCCTCGTCGAGCGCGACGCTCAAGAACGGCATCGAGCAGCTGCTGAAATATTACGTCCCCGAAGTCACCGAAGTGCGCGCCGTCTGATGAGCCTGCGCGGTCCCCAGCCCGACGCCGTGCTCGACGCGGTCTTCCGCGAGGCGCGCAGCTATAACGGCTATACCGACCGCCCGGTCGCGACGGCCGATCTGCACGCGATCTGGGACCTGATGAAATGGGGTCCGACGTCCGCCAACCAGCTGCCCGCGCGGCTGGTCTGGTGCGTCAGCGACGAGTCCAAGCAGAGGCTCGCCGACGCGTGCAGCGCGCAGAACCAGCCCAAGATCCTGAACGCCCCCGTCTCGGTGATCATCGGCATGGACACCGACTTCCACGAGCATCTGCCCGAGCTGTTTCCGCACGCCGATGCGAAGTCCTGGTTCACGGGCAGTGCCGAACTGCGTGCGGCGTCCGCCTTCCGCAATTCGACGCTGCAGGGCGCATATTTCATCATCGCCGCGCGGATGCTCGGGCTGGATACCGGGCCGATGTCGGGGTTCGACGCGGACAAGGTCGATGCCGCGTTCTTCGCCGACACGCCTGCGGTCCGCACCAACTTCATCGCGACGCTCGGCTATGGCGACCCCGCGACGATCTTCGCCAGGTCGCCGCGCCCCGACTTCGCGAAGTTCAACAGCATCGCCTGACATGACGCCCTCTTCCCGGAGGGGAGAGGGATTACCGATATGCGCACGCTGATCATAGAGACGTCCACCGCCGCCTGTTCGGTCGCGCTCGCCGATGACGGCGTGATCGTCGCGCGGACGCATGACGTCGTCGGACGCGGCCATGCCGAACGGCTCGTGCCGATGATCGCCGCGCTGCCTGGCGGCGGCCGCGCCGACCGCATCCTCGTCGATGTCGGCCCTGGCAGCTTCACCGGCGTCCGCGTCGGCATTGCCGCCGCGCGCGGGCTGGCACTCGGCTGGTCGGCGACGGTCACCGGCTTCTCGTCGCTGCCTTTGGTCGCCGCGGCGGGATTCGACGATCGCTTAACCGATGATATTGCAGTAGTTTTAGAGGGCGGGCATGGCGAGGTCTTCATGCAGTGCTTTGCCGCCGATCTGTCGCCGCGCACCGACATGGTGTCGCTGAAGCCCGACGCGGCGCTCGCGGCGCTGGCGGGACGGCGCGCGGTCGGTAACGGCGTGCGCTGGCTTGCCGCACTCGCCGATGATCTCGACCTGACCGAGGCGCTGCCCGATGCGGGCGCCGCGATCCTGCTGCCCGAGACGCTCACCGCGCTGCCGCCCGTCCCGATCTACGGCCGCGCGCCCGATGCGAAGCCCGCCGCGGTCCGTCCGGCGGTGCCGCGCTGATGGCGACCCGCGCCGTGCCCCCGCCTTCCGACGAAGACGCGGCATCCGCGGTCGTGCTGCGTGCGGGCGACGCGCGCGACCTCGCGATCGTCGACGCGCTGATGGGCGACGCGTTCGACCCAGCGTATGGCGAGGCGTGGACGCGCACCCAGTGCCTCGGCGTGCTCGCGCTGCCCGGCATCCAGCTCGTCCTCGCCTTCATCGACGATCGCCCTGCGGGCTTCGCGATGACGCGGACCGTGCTCGACGAGGCGGAGCTGCTGCTGATCGCGGTCGCGACCGATGCGCGCCGCCGCGGCATCGGCACCGCGCTGGTCGGCGCGGTGATCGCCGACTGCATCGCCGCGAACGTCGCCACGCTGCATCTCGAGGTGCGCGCGGGCAATGACGCGGTCCAACTCTACACCGCGCACGGCTTTGCCAAGGTCGGCGAGCGCCGCGCCTATTACCGCGGCCGGTCCGGGGTGGCGCATGACGCGCACACCTATTCGCGCGCGCTCGGCAGCTGAAGCTTATTGCGAGTCACTATCCCTTTTCGCAACAGCGTTAACCGCCTACATGGGGGTTTACCAAGGGAATGACACATGCCGCGCAAGATCGATCTGGAAGCCCTCTGCAACGAGAAGGGCCTGCGCATTACCGAGCAGCGCCGCGTCATCGCGCGCGTCCTGTCGGAAGCGGATGATCATCCCGATGTCGAGAAGGTCTATGAGCGCGCCTCGGCGATCGACCCCGGCATCTCGATCGCGACCGTCTATCGCACCGTGCGGCTGTTCGAGGAGGCGGGCATTCTCGACCGCCATGATTTTGGCGACGGCCGCGCGCGCTACGAACCCGCACCCGAGGCGCATCACGACCATCTGATCGACGTCGAGAGTGGCAAGGTGATCGAATTCGTCGATCCCGAGCTCGAACAGCTGCAAAAGGCGATCGCCGAGAAGCTCGGCTTCCGGCTGGTCGATCACCGCATGGAACTCTACGGCGTCGCGCTGACCCGCAAGGACTGATCCGATCGGGCGCCTGCGTCTCGTCGCGCGGCTCGCGGCGCTGCTGATCGCGCTGCTGCTCGCGCTGCCGGTCCACGGGCTGTGGCGGCTGTTCGGCCGGCGATCGCCAGCGCCGCCGCGCTTTCTCGGGCTGGCCGGCCGGATCGTCGGCGCGCGGCGACGGATCGTCGGCACGCCGCTGCGCCATGACGTGGTGTTCGTCGCCAATCATCTCAGCTGGATCGACATTCTGCTGCTGTCGGGCGCGACCGGCACCGCCTTCATCGCCAAGGCCGAGTTGCGCGGCGTACCGCTGGTCGGCTGGCTCTGCACGCTGAACGCCACCATCTTCGTCAGCCGCGCCGATCGCATGGCGGTGACCGCGCAGATCGCGCAGATTCGCGACACGCTCGCGCGCGACTGGCCCGTCACGCTGTTCCCAGAGGGCACGACCGGCGACGGCGTCACGCTCCTCCCCTTCAAGGCCGCGCTGCTCGCCGCGCTCGACCCGCCCCCGCCCGGCGTCCGCGTCCAGCCGGTCCGCATCGACTATGGCCCCGCCACGCCCGAGCTCGCCTGGGTCGGCGACGAACCCGGCCAGCACCACGCCGCCCGCGTCCTGAAACGCCGCGGCAGCTTCGTCGCGACGCTGCACTTCGCCGAGCCGTTCGACCCCGCCGACCACGGCAACCGCAAAGCCATCGCCACCGAAGCCCGCCGCCGCATCGAAGCCCTTTAAGACTATGTTTCCCCGCAAAGGCGGGGACCCAGCCTGGACTCCCGCCTTCGCGGGAGAACAGGGGGGCGCGCGTTGCCCTCACCCCGCCCCCAACACCACCCCGGCGAAGGCCGGGGGCCAGTTGGCAAGGCCGCAGTAACGAAGCGCTGCCCTCAGTCAGCAACGTCCCCCAACTGGACCCCGGCCTCCGCCGGGGAGGTGCAGATCGTGCGTATCGCAGCGTGCTCTCACGAACGAACAGCAACGCCCCTCCCCCCACGCACACAAATTTGGTACGGCGCGCGCATGACCTCGAAACTCAAGACCTATCACGTCAAGTCGTTCGGCTGCCAGATGAACGTCTATGACGGCGAGCGCATGGCCGAACTGATGGCCGCCGACGGGCTGACCCAGGCCGATGCGGTCGACGCCGACATCGTCGTGCTCAACACCTGCCACATCCGCGAACGCGCGACCGAAAAAGTCTATTCGGACATCGGCCGCCTGCGCAAGGATCAGCTGCGCAAGAACGGCAAGACGCCGATGATCGCGGTCGCCGGCTGCGTCGCACAGGCCGAGGGGCAGGAGATCTTCACCCGCGCCAAGGTCGACGTCGTCGTCGGCCCGCAGGCCTATCACAACCTCCCCGACCTCGTAGCCAAGGCCGCCGCGGGCACGCCGTCGCTCGACACCGACATGCCGCTGCTGTCGAAGTTCGGCGCGCTTCCGACCCGCCGCAAGGTCGCGCCGTCGGCGTTCCTGACCGTGCAGGAAGGCTGCGACAAGTTCTGCACCTATTGCGTCGTCCCCTACACGCGCGGCGCCGAGATCAGCCGCCCGTTCGCGGCGATCGTCGACGAGGCCAAGGCGCTGGTCGACGCCGGCGCGCGCGAGATCACGTTGCTCGGCCAGAACGTCAACGCCTGGTCCGAGGACACGCGCGGTCTCCACGACCTGATCCGCGACCTCGACCGGATCCCCGGCCTCGCGCGGATCCGCTACACCACCAGCCACCCCAACGACATGACGCAGGGCCTGATCGACGCGCACCGCGACGTCGAGAGCCTGATGCCGTTCCTCCACCTTCCCGTCCAGGCGGGCAGCGACCGCGTGCTCAAGGCGATGAACCGCAGCCACACCCGCGATTCCTATCTCCGCCTGCTCGACCGCGTCCGGGCGGTGCGCCCCGACATCGCGCTGTCGGGCGACTTCATCGTCGGCTTCCCCGGCGAGACCGATGCCGAATTCGAGGATACGCTGAGCCTCGTCGACGCGGTCGGCTATGCGCAGGCCTACAGCTTCAAATACAGCCCGCGCCCCGGCACCCCCGCCGCCGCGATCGTCGAGCAGGTCCCCGAGGCGGTGATGGACGAGCGCCTCCAGCGCCTCCAGGCCGCGCTCAACCGCGACCAGCACGCGTTCAACGCCGCCACCGTCGGCCGCACCTGCACCGTGCTGCTCGAACGCCCCGGCAAGCTCCCCGGCCAGCTGATCGGCAAGTCGCCCTGGCTGCAATCGGTCCACCTGATCGGCGACCACGCGATCGGCGACCTGGTGGAGGTCACGCTCGCGGCGGCCGGGCCCAACTCGCTCACCGGCATCGAACGCATCGCGCAGGCCGCCTGAAACAGCCCCCACCTTTTCCCACCACCCCGGCGAAGGCCGGGGCCCAGTTGGGGGACGGACGTAACAACGGACGATCCTCCGTTACATCGACCTTCTCAACTGGGCCCCGGCCTCCGCCGGGGTAGTATGGTGATCGTGGCAATCGCGCCCGCCGCCCACCCGCTGAGGCTTTCAGGCAACGCCCCCCCAGCCTTCGCACGCAACACCAAAACTACCGCTGTCCCCCACCCGAATCCCCTGCCACACTCTCCCCCGATGCAGCTTCGCCCACGCGACTCGAATCATCGCCAGCCAGGCGCCCCGGCGCCGCTTGAACGCGCGGGCTCCCATGCTCATCTCTGGTCGAACGCCATCCCAGGCGTGATGCGTGCCGGCCCGACCATACCCGATCACCGATCCGACACGTCTGCCCCCGAAAGGACCGCATGAGCCGTAAACCCGTTCCCGCCCAGTCCGGTGACCGCGCCCGAGTCGAGCTGCTGTTCGACAAGCCCCAACTCCTCGTCCGGCTCTTCGGCCAGTACGACCAGAATCTGGTAGCGCTCGAAAACCGCCTCGGTGTGTACATCACCGCGCGCGGCAACAAGATTGGTCTGGAGGGCACCGCGGAACAGGTCGCCAAGGCGCGCGACGTGCTCCACGATCTCTATGCCCGGATCCAGCGCGGCGAGGATGTCGACACCGGCCTCGTCGACGCGTCGATCGCGATGGCCGACGAACCCGTGCTTGAAGGCATCATCCGCGCCCATGCCGGCGGCGGCGCTGCCCCCCCGATCATGATCCGCACGCGCAAGAAGACGATCGTCCCGCGCACGCCGGCACAGGCGCACTACATGCGCGAGCTGACCAGCAACGACATGATCTTCGCGCTCGGGCCGGCAGGCACCGGCAAGACCTATGTCGCGGTCGCACAGGCGGTCCAGCAGCTCATCACCGGCAGCGTCCAGCGGCTGATCCTGTCGCGCCCCGCGGTCGAGGCGGGCGAGCGGCTGGGCTTCCTCCCCGGCGACATGAAGGAGAAGGTCGATCCCTATCTCCGCCCCTTGTACGATGCGCTCTACGACTGCCTCCCGGCCGAGCAGGTCGAACGCCGCATCGCGAGCGGCGAGATCGAGGTCGCACCGATCGCCTTCATGCGCGGCCGCACGCTGGCCGACGCGTTCGTCATCCTCGACGAGGCGCAGAACACCACGCCGGCGCAGATGAAGATGTTCCTCACCCGCTTCGGCCAGAACAGCCGGATGGTGATCTGTGGCGATCCCAAGCAGGTCGACATCCCCGGCGGCGTCGCCGCCTCGGGTCTGGCCGACGCGGTCCGCCGTCTGGAAGGGGTCGAGAGCATCTCGATGTGCCGCTTCACCGTCGGCGACGTCGTCCGCCACCCGATCGTCGGCCGCGTCGTCGAAGCCTATGAGGGCAGTGACGCCTGATCCCTACGCGGCTGTCCCGGACATACCGGGATAGCCGCCGGGCCGTCCGCATACCGTAAAGGGTGCGGAACTTTGCCACCTGTGTAATGATTTCGTCCTGACGTTTCCGCCGGAAGGACCCGCATGCTCGAAATCGCGCTCTCTTCGGAGGCTCCCTGGCCCGACCAGGACTGGGACGGCCTTGCCCAGCGCGCCGCGACCGCGGCGATCGAACGCACCCCGCACGGCCAGCTGCTGACCGGCGCCGCCACGGTCGAGATCTCGTTCCGGCTCGCCTCGGACGACGAGGTCCACACGCTCAACAAGCAGTATCGCCAGAAGGACAAGCCGACCAACGTCCTGTCCTTCCCGATGGTGCAGGCCGATCTGCTCGAGACGATCGCGCAGAATTCGGACGATGGCGAGGTGCTGCTCGGCGACATCATCCTCGCGCACGGCGTCTGCGTCGCGGAAGCCGCCGAGCGCGGCATCTCGGTCGAGGATCATGCGATGCATCTGATGGTGCACGGCACGCTGCATCTGCTAGGCTATGATCATATGGACGACGACGAGGCGGAGGGTATGGAGCAGATCGAACGCGACGCGCTTGCCGCGCTCGGGCTCCACGATCCCTATCTCATCACAGAGGACTGACGACCACGATGGCCGATGGCCCCAATGCCGGAAACGGCGATAGTACCGACAGTATCTGGCGCGGGCTGAAAGGCCTGATCTTCGGTGCCCCCGACGAATCGCTGCGCGATCAGCTCGAGGATGCGATCGACCGGCACGAGGGCGATCCCGCCCCCGATGCCAAGGGCGATCTCACCCCGCTCGAGCGCCAAATGGTCCGCAACCTGCTGCATTTCAGCGAGCGGGACGCAGGCGATGTCGGCGTGCCGCGCGCCGACATCATCGCGGTCGAGGAGGAGACGTCGTTCGCCGACCTCGTCAAGCTGTTCGCCGAGGCCGGCCACAGCCGCCTGCCGGTCTATCGCGACAATCTCGATACGATCATCGGCATGGTCCATATCAAGGACGTCTTCACGATCCTCGCGACCGGCGCCGAGCATCCGACGACGCTCGCTGGCCTCATCCGCGAGCCGCTCTACGCGCCGATGTCGCGCGGCGCGCTCGATCTGCTCGCCGACATGCGGCAGAAGCACGTCCATCTGACGATCGTGCTCGACGAATATTCGGGCACCGAGGGCCTCGTCACGTTCGAGGACCTGATCGAGGAGATCGTCGGCGATATCGAGGACGAGCATGACGACGCGCCGCAGGTGCTGATGACGCCGATCGACGGCGGCGCCTGGGACGTCGACGCGCGCGCCGAGCTCGAGGACGCCGCCGAACTGATCGACCCGCGGCTCGCCGAGGTCGATGGCGATATCGACACGCTGGGCGGCCTCGCCGCGCTGCTCGCAGGCCATGTCCCGCAGATCGGCGAATGCGTCGATCATCCGAGCGGCTGGAAGCTCGAAGTCACCGAA
>NZ_JPDP02000101.1:0-11149 GCF_000732685.2 Sphingomonas sp. STIS6.2 | reverse complement strand
CGAAGCCCCCGCCGCTCTGGATCCCCGCCTCCGCGGGAATGACGAAGCTCGCGCGATACCCAACCGCAATCACGCCATTGCCCCCGCCCGCACTCCCGCCTAACTCTCCTGCATGCGCAAACACATCCTCATCGTGCTCGGGCTGATCATCCTGGTCGGGATCGCCGGGTTCACCTGGCTCGCCTGGCCCGATACCGCCCGGCTCGACGTCAACCAGGTCACCGGCAAGCGGCCCGACATCACCGCGCCGCGGATCCAGATGCTGCCGACGATCGGCGTCGCCAAGGCGGTCGGCTGGCCCAAGGGCGCGATGCCGACCGCGGCGGCGGGGATGAAGGTCCAGCCGTTCGCAACCGGGCTGGATCATCCGCGCTGGCTCTACCGCCTGCCCAATGGCGACGTGCTGGTCGCCGAGACCAATTCGCCACCGCGTAAAGGTCCCGGCATCGTCACGACCGTGATGAACTTCCTGATGGGCCGCGCGGGTGCGGGCGTGCCCTCGGCCAACCGCATCACGCTGCTGCGCGACGCGGACGGCGACGGCGTCGCGGAGACGCGCTCGGCCTTCATGACCGGGCTCAACTCGCCCTTCGGCATGACGCTGATGGATGGCCAGCTCTATATCGGCAACACCGACGCGCTCGTCCGCGTGCCCTATACCGAGGGCGCGACCCGGATCACTGCGAAGCCCGAGCGTGTCATCCCGCTCAACGGCGGCGGCAATCACTGGGCGCGCAACGTGATCGCCGCCCCCGACGGCAAGACGCTCTATGTCGGCGTCGGCTCGGCGTCGAACATCGCCGAAAACGGCATGGACGCGGAGAAATACCGCGCCAACATTCTTCAGGTCTGGCCGAAGGACAAGAACTGGCGGATCTACGCCGCGGGTCTGCGCAACCCCAACGGCATGGCGATCAACCCCAAATCGGGCCAGCTCTGGACCGTCGTCAACGAACGCGACATGCTCGGCTCGGACCTCGCGCCCGACTATCTGACCCAGGTCGAGTTCGGCGATCACTTCGGCTGGCCCTGGTATTATTGGGGCGGCTATCCCGACGATCGGGTCGAGCCGAAGAACCCCGCGCTCCAGCAATATGCCAAGCGTCCCGACTATGCGCTCGGACCGCATGTCGCCGCGCTCGGCCTGACCTTCGCGGGCGACGCGAAGCTCGGCGATCGCTTCACCAACGGCGCGTTCGTCGGCGAGCACGGCTCGTGGAACCGCAAGCCGCTCTCGGGCTACAAGGTCGTCTACATCCCGTTCGGCGACACCGGTTTCCCGGCGGCGAACGCGAAGCCCGTCGACGTGCTCGGCGGCTTCCTCAACACGGATGGCGAGGCACAGGGCCGCCCGGTCGGCGTCATCACCGACAAGGCCGGCGCGCTGCTCGTCGCCGATGACGTCGGCAACACGATCTGGCGCGTCAGCACGAAGTAAGTGCCCCCTCCCCCGTCATCCTGACGAAAGTCAGGACCCAGGATCACGAGCGCGTCGTGTGTAACTCTGGGTCCTGACGTTCGTCAGGATGACGAGCGGGGCGGCGTCACACCGCGAACTCTCAGCGCAGCAGCTTCGGCCCTTCCTTGCGGATCATGTCCTGCACCTTGCCCGCGAACAGCCCGAGCAGCCCGGGCAGGTCGACGATCGCATGGACATTGTCCTCGAACACCGTGACCTTGCTGCCGATCACTTGCCCCATCGCGCTGACGGTGAAGTGCAGCGTGTCGCCCTCCCAGCGGCGATCGGTCACCGATCCGCCGGGGATCTTCGACCCGATCGTGTCGATGCCGCTGTCGAGCCGCGAGCGCACCCCCGCCTTGCCGAGCTTGTGGGGGATATCGACTGAAATGGGATTGGACATTCTTTGATCCTCAGTGTGCGAACAGCATCGCGTCCTGTGCGAACGCCTTGAACTCGAGCGCGTTGCCGCTGGGGTCGCAAAAGAACATCGTCGCCTGCTCGCCGACTTCGCCCTTGAAGCGGACATGCGGCGCGATCCCGAACCGGACCCCCGCCGCCGCGACCCGCTCGGACAGGCTGATCCAGTCGTCCATCGTCAGCACGACGCCGAAATGCGGCACCGGAACCTGATGGCCATCAACCGCATTCTCGACCGCGACCGCCTTCGCCGCCGGATCGAGATGCGCGACAATCTGATGCCCGAACAGGTCGAAATCGATCCAGTGGTCACTCGACCGCCCCTCGGGACAGCCAAGCGTCCCCCCGTAAAAGGCCCGCGCGGCGGCGAGGTCATGGACGGGAAAGGCGAGATGAAAGGGGCGCAGCGTCATGCGGGCAGGATAGAGCGGATGATCCCCTGCGTCACCCCGCCCCCGCTATGCGATGATCGCTGCGCGTCCGCCGCTCAAGTACCGCCCCCATTCCTCTCCACCACCCCGGCGAAGGCCGGGGCCCAATTGGGGGACGACGGTAACGAAGGACAGCGCGACATCACTGCGACCTTCCCACCTGGACCCCGGCCTTCGCCGGGGAGGTGCAAGGGATGCGGCCTGCACGATCCTAATTGTCGATATAGTACCAGCTGCCCGCAAGAAGATGGCACCACCCCGGCGAAGGCCGGGGCCCAGTTGGGGGACGGTGGTAACTAAAGGTTGCGCGTCGTCACGGCGACCTTCCCAGCTGGACCCCGGCCTTCGCCGGGGTGGTTGTGTGTGGGGGTAGACCCAGGGGTTGGTACCGAGTCCAACGAAAGCGCCCACCGCACCAGCCCCAACGCCCCATCCCCCCCACCGCCACGTCAGATGCAGCCTCAGATATTGCCCGCCCCCCGCCGCCACGCCATAGCGCAGGCGTGACCCGCTCTCCCGCCCGCGCCGCCCGCGCCGCCCTCACCTCTCCCGCGCTCGCCTGCGTCCTGCTCGGCGCGATCGCCGCGACGGGGTTTGCGCCGCTCGATCTCTGGCCGCTTGCGCTCGTCGCAGTCGCCGCGTGGCTCGCGCTCGTCCACGATGCACCGACGCTGCGCCAGGCGCTGTGGCACGGCTGGCTGTTCGGGCTCGGGCATTTCACCGTGAACAACAACTGGTTCCAGCACGCGTTCGACTTTCAGGACGCGATGCCGCCGGTGCTCGGCTATTTCGCCGCGGTCGGGCTCGCGCTCTATCTCGCGATCTTCCCGATGGTCGCTACAGGTCTCGCCTGGCGGTTCGGACGCCGCGCGACCGCGACGCCCGACCCCGCCTTCGTCCTCGTCTTCGCCGCCGCATGGATCGCGACCGAGTGGCTGCGCAGCGTGTTGTTCACCGGCTATGCCTGGGATCCGCTGGGGGTGATGTGGCTGCCCGCGATCGGCATCGCGCGGCTGTCGGCGTGGATCGGCACCTATGCGCTGTCGGGCGTGACGATCGTCGCGGCGGGATCGCTGTGGATGCTCAGCCGTCGCCGCGTCGCGATGCCCGCGATCGTGGTGCCCCTGCTCGCGCTCGCCGCGCTGTCGGCGCTGTGGACCGACGCCCCCGCCGCCGCCCCCAACGCCCCGCGCGTCCGCGTCGTCCAGCCCGATATCGGCCAGGAGGATCGCAGCGAATCGGACGGCGAACGCGTGCTGTCCGCGCTCGAAAAGCTGTCGGGCACCCCCGGCGCCACCCCCCGCCTCGTCGTCTGGCCGGAGGGCGTGGTGCGCGACTATCTCGAGGACGGCTATCCCTTCTACGCCTATGACTGGTCGAGCCCGCTCTATCTGCGCCGCCGGATCGCGCGCCTGCTCGGCCCCGACGACATATTGCTGACCGGCGGCACGTCTTTGTCGTTCGATCGCGAGGACCGGATCGCGGGCGCGACCAATTCGGTGTTCGCGATCGACGCACAGGCGCGGCTGCGCGGCCGCTATGACAAGGCGCATCTCGTCCCCTACGGCGAATATCTGCCGATGCCGTGGCTGCTGAAATCCCTGGGGCTTGCGCGGCTGGTCCCCGGCGACATCGACTTCACCTCGGGCGAGGGGCCGGGCAATCTGACGCTCGCGGGCTTCGGGTCGATCGGCATCCAGATCTGCTACGAGATCATCTTCTCAGGGCAGACGGTCGACCGCGCGCACCGCCCGCGGCTGTTGTTCAACCCCTCCAATGACGCCTGGTTCGGCAGCTGGGGCCCGCCGCAGCATCTGGCGCAGGCACGGATGCGCGCGATCGAGGAGGGGCTGCCGATCGTCCGCGCGACCCCGACCGGCATCTCCGCGATCATCGCCGCGGACGGCCGTTTGCTTGCCACCGTCGCGCACGAGACCGCGGGTGCGGCCGAGCTGCCGATGCCGACCGCGCTGCCCGTGACGCTGTTCGCGCGGCTCGGCAATCTGGCGGCGGGGCTGGTCATGGCGGCGATGATCGCCTTGGCCGTTGCCCTGCGCCGCCGCGAACGCTAGAAGGACATATAAAGCTTTCCTTATATGATGCTCCGCGGTGCCCCACCGCCGGGCCTTTTGCGAAGAGGTTTCATGCGCAAGTCCTTTCTCTTCACCTCCGAGTCGGTCTCCGAAGGCCATCCCGACAAGGTCGCCGACCAGATCAGCGACACGATCGTCGACCTGTTCCTCGCCAAGGATCCGCAGGCACGTATCGCCTGCGAGACGCTGACGACCACGCAACTCGTCGTCCTCGCCGGCGAGATCCGCGGCAAGGGCATCTATGAGAACGACCAGTGGGCCGATGGCGTGCTCGACGAGATCGAGGCGGCCGTCCGCAACACCGTCAAGGAAATCGGCTACGAGCAGTCGGGCTTCCACTGGAACGAGTTCCGTTTCGAGAACAACCTCCACGGCCAGTCCGCGGAGATCGCGATGGGCGTCGACGAGAGCGGCAACAAGGACGAGGGTGCCGGCGACCAGGGCATCATGTTCGGTTACGCGACCGACGAGACGCCGGGCCTGATGCCCGCGACGCTCTACTACAGCCACAAGATCCTCGAGCGGATGGCCGCCGATCGCCATTCGGGCGCAGCCCCGTTCCTCGAGCCCGACGCCAAGAGCCAGGTGACGCTCGCCTATGAGAACGAGAAGCCGGTCCGCGCGACCGCGCTCGTCGTCTCGACCCAGCACGCACCGGGCTATTCGGAAAAGGGCAAGAACCCCGATCCGGCCAAGTACGCCGAACTGCGCGACTATGTCATGGGCGTGTTCACCGACGTGCTGCCTGCCGGCTTCATCTCGGACGAGACCGCGATCTACATCAACCCGACCGGCGCGTTCGAGATCGGTGGCCCTGACGGCGACGCAGGCGTCACCGGCCGCAAGATCATCGTCGACACGTACGGCGGCGCAGCCCCGCATGGCGGCGGCGCGTTCTCGGGCAAGGATCCGACCAAGGTCGATCGCTCGGCCGCCTATGTCGCACGCTATCTGGCGAAGAACGTCGTCGCCGCCGGGCTCGCCCGCCGCTGCACGATCCAGCTGAGCTATGCGATCGGCATCGCCGAGCCGCTGTCGGTCTATGTCGACACGCACGGCACCGGCACGGTCGAAGAGGCCAAGCTCGAGGCGGTCCTGCCCAAGCTCGTCCGCCTGACGCCCAAGGGCATCCGCGAGCACCTCAAGCTCAACGCGCCGATCTACAAGAAGACCGCGGCCTACGGCCATTTCGGCCGCGAGCCCGAGGGTGACAGCTTCACCTGGGAGCGCACCGATCTGGTCGACAAGCTGAAGGCCGCAACTGCCTGACGCACCTCGCCCGATAGGTGATACAGAAAAGCCTCCCCCGGACCGTCCGGGGGAGGCTTTTTCATGTCCGCTACGCCGGATCGGAACCGATCAGCCGGGCGCCGACCGGTCGGTCCCCGCCGCGTCGCCGACCAGCGGCGCGCTCGCGCGCTGCCGATGCCGCTGCTCGGTCAGGATCTGCCACGACGCCAGGAACAGCGCCGCGACCAGCGGCCCGACGACGATACCGCTGAGGCCGATCAGCTCGATCCCGCCCAGCGTCGTGACCAGCACGACGAAATCGGGGATCCCCGTGTCGCGCCCGACCAGAATCGGCCGCAGGATATTGTCCGCCATGCCGATCACGACGACGCCCGAGATGATCACCACCAGCCCCTGCCAGATCGCGGTGGTCGCCAGCAGATAGACCGCGACAGGGACCCAGACGATCGCCGGCCCGAGCGCGGGCAGCAGCGAGGTCAGCGCCATCAGCAGGCCCCAGAGCAGGGCCGCGGGCAGCCCGACGATCCAGAAGGTCGCCGCGCCGAGCCCGCCCTGGACCAATGCGACGATCACCGTACCCTTGATCGTCGCGCGCACGACCGACACGAACTTGTCGACCAGCGCGGCGGTGACCGACCGCTCGAGCGGCAGCGCGTCGCAGATCTTCGGACCGATCGTCTCGCCGTCGCGCAGCAGGAAGAACATCACGTACAGCGCGATACCGAAGGCGAGCAGGAAGGCGGCGGCATTGCGCCCGATCGACAGCGCCTGGCTGGCGATCGTCCGCACGCTGTTGCCCATCGTCTGCGACAGTCGCGCCTGGATCCGCTCGATCGAATCGAACCCGGCCTTGTCGAGCAGCGTCTGCAGGCGCGTCGGCAACGCATCATGCACCTGGTTGAAATAGGCGGCGAAATTGATCTCGCCATTCTGGATGCGGGTATAGACCGTGCCCGCCTGGTCGACGATCATCCCGCCGATGATCATGCTCGGTACGACGACCGCGAACAGGATGATCAGCAGCGTCAGTGCAGCGGCGGTGTTGCGACGCGTCGGCATCCGCTCCAGCAGGCGCTGGAACAGCGGCTGGAACAGGATCGCGGCGAGCGCGGCCCAAAGCAGCGCCAGGGCGTACGACCAGACGACCACGACGAGCGCGATCGTGATCACCACCAGGAATATCAGGAATCCGCCCGTTTCGAGCCGGCGCCGGTTGATCATCATGCATCCCCCCCAACATCGTCGGTCGGCCCCAGACGCCGCCGACGATACCGCCCCCGCCCGAATCGGCGGGGACGGCATCATTGTACTTAGCGCAGTGCGGCGCTGCCGTTGACGAGGGCCGCCTTCTGCTCGTTCGACATCGCGGCGGCGTTCACGTCCGCGTCGTCGACCGCCTCGCCCTGCTTCTCGCCCTGATCGCGAACCGCCTCGGCGCGATCCTCGAGATTGTCGGCAGCGGCCTCGAGCGCGTCGGCGCGGTTTTCCGCGGCGCCCTCGACCTGGCTGCCCAGCTTGTCGTCACCCTTGCCGCCACAGGCTGCGAGCGGAATGGTCAGCGTTGCGAGCATGAGCGCGGTAGCAATGGTCTTCATGTATAAATCCCTCTTGTGAGGCCATCCAAACCGTCACGCAGGCGGAACGGTTCCCTCGGCCCCGTTCGGTACTATCGCGGGGTCGTGATCCGCGGATCTTTCCCTGTTTTCAGTGACATGCTCGACGACCGGCGCGACGCGGTCGAATAGTGCGCTGACCGCCGCCTCGGCGATCCAGCCGACCGCCGCGCCGACGACCAGGTCGGACAGATAATGCTTGCCGTTGACCGGTTGCGCCGCCGCCACCGCGACCGTCGCCAGCGCCGACGGCATCGCCGCACCGTCGATGTCGCGCGACGCCGCACGCGCGACCGCGACCGCGCCTGCGGTATGGCCCGACGGGAAGGACGTCTGCTTGTGGTCCTGGCTGTCGCCCGTCTCGAACCGCGCCTTGCCGGTGTCGAGCGCATGGCCCGGCCGCGTCCGGTCGACCGAATGCTTGATCACCGATTTCGCCGCGGTCGCCGCCAGATGCGAGGCGAGCATCCGTGCGCCGCCGCGGATCAGGTCGGGCCGCCGCGCGACCAGCCCGATCACCAGCGTGCCGATCGACGTCGCGATCAGCTGCGGCTGGTCGGCGACCTCGGCGAGGAAGCCGGTCGCCTTCACCACTGGCGCGTCGCGGTGTTCGGCCAGCTTGTAGGTCGCCTTGCGGTCGACCTCGGCGATCTTGGCCGCCGCACTCTTGCTCTTGCCCGTCATCATCAGTCCTTCTGTCGCATTTCGCCGCGCACCTGCGCATGCGCCAGCAGTGCGAACACCCCCGCACCACCGACGAGATTCCCCATGATCGCCGGCAGCAACAGTCCGGCAAAGGTCCGGACCAGGTCGACATGCCCGGTGAACAGCAGCAGGAACGCCTCGTCCGATCCGACGATCGAATGGCTGAAACCGCCGATCGCGACCACATA
Source organism: Sphingomonas sp. STIS6.2 (assembly GCF_000732685.2). Classification (NCBI taxonomy): domain Bacteria; kingdom Pseudomonadati; phylum Pseudomonadota; class Alphaproteobacteria; order Sphingomonadales; family Sphingomonadaceae; genus Sphingomonas; species Sphingomonas sp. STIS6.2. Next base: position 2,989 of record NZ_JPDP02000101.1, on the reverse strand, counting down.
GGTGACCGCGAAGATCACCATGAACGCCTCGCCGCGCGCATTGGGCAGCGACCAGGCGAGGATCGCGATCATGAACCCCGCCGGGATCGCGTTGACGAACGTCGCCCAGGCGCCAAGCTCGGTGATCCGCATCGACACCGCGATCATCGCTTCGCGCAGCTCCGCCCCGCCGAGCACACCGCCCGCGATCGCCGCCGCGGTCAGCGCGGTGCCGAGCAGGTTGGCGCCCAGCACGATGCCCCACAGCCGCAACGTCCGCCGCAGCGCCCAGCGCGACGGCGTGGTCACCAGCGGCAGCATCGCGCTGATCGTGCTCTCGGTGAACAATTGCATCCGCCCGAGAATGACGACCAGAAACCCCGCCGGATAGCCGAGCGACACGACCAGCTCGCGCCAGGGCGTATCGGGCAGCGCGGCGTGAAGCGCACCCTCGGCGACCAGCGACGCGGTGATCGCCAGTCCCGCCGCGAGCGCGGAGAAGAACAGCGAAACCCCCGGGCGCGCGAGTTCGTCCTCGCCCGCCTCGCGCACCGCGCGGTGGAGATCGCCCGCGTCCGCCGCCTTCAGTTCCTCGACGTCCTGCTCGGGCCCCTCGGGTGCGGACCCGGTGTCCGACGTGGTGGTGCTGTTTTCGGCCATTACGGCCTTGTAACGGACCGCTACGTGCTTTGCTCCCGCGCAATCGACCGCTAGAGCGCGCGGCGATGAACGATCCCGCCACCATTCGCCGCCTCTATGGCCGTCGCCAGGGCCACAAGCTTCGCCAGGGCCAGTCCGCGCTCGTCGAGGAGATGCTCCCGCGTCTGTCGGTTCCCGAGACGGGGATCGTCGACGCCGCCACCCTGTTCGGCGACGACCGCCCGCTCCATGTCGAGATCGGCTTCGGCGCGGGCGAACATCTCGCCGGCCAGGCATCGGCCAATCCGGATGTGGGCTTCATCGGCTGCGAACCGTTCCTCAACGGCGTCGTCGGCGCGCTCGGCCATATCCGCGACGGCGGGCTGACCAATGTCCGGCTCTATATGGGCGACGCGCTCGAGGTGATCGAGCGGCTGCCCGATGCCAGCCTCGACCGGCTCTACCTCCTCCACCCCGATCCGTGGCGCAAGGCACGGCATGCCAAGCGGCGGATGGTCAATCACGGTCCGCTCGACACGATCGCCGCCAAGCTGAAGCCCGGCGCCGAATTCCGGCTCGGCACCGACGATCCGACCTATTGCCGCTGGTCGATGATGATCATGGACCAGCGCCGCGACTTCACCTGGCAGGCGCGCACCCCGCAGGACTTCCTGACCCGCCCCGACGACTGGCCCGAGACGCGCTACGAACGCAAGGCCCGGCGCCAGGGCCATGAGGTCTGGTATTTCCGCTATATCCGCGACTAGCGCCCGCCGCTGCGCCGCCACCAGCCGGCCAGCACGCGACCCGCAATCGCGGGCAGCCCGGGCCTGAGCAACAGCCAGTCGCGGATCGGCGCGCCCTCCGCCGCGCCGATCACCCGCTTGTAGCCGCTGTCGCCCGCGCCCCAGTCGACCCTGGTCGCGCCGCGCGCCATCGCCGCGACCAGGTTGCGCCAGTAGAGCAGCTTGCCCGGCGAATGCTTGGCGAAACGCGGGTCGTAGCTGTTGGCGATCGCATAGATCAGCGCCCCCGTGTCGATGTCGAACGAGAAGGCGGCGGGCACGCCGTCGACGCGGAGCAGCGCCGCGCGGAACATCCCTGCCAGCACCGGATCGACCGCCGCCGCCTGCCAGAAGGCAAGATGCCCGTCGGTCGTAAATTTCATGTCGCGGCGATCGGTCTCCTGCGCGACCCAGCTCGTCTGCTCGACCGCGCCCAGATCGGCGAACCGCGCCGGCCAGTCCGCCCCCGCCAGCGCCTGCCAGTCGAGCGCGCCATGCTCGGCCAGATGCTTTTCGTGAAAGCGGTTCTTGCGCAGCGTCGAGTTGCGCGGCCAGCGCTCGCCATCGACGCTCGGCACGAGGTCGAGCACCCAGGCGTCGCCGAGGTGCCGGTCGATCGCGCACCAGCCCGCCGCCCGCGCGCTCGCGATCAGCGCGTCCGCCGCCGGATCGCCGTCCTGAACCGGGCCGATCCGCAGGCCGTTGCACTGCGCAGATAGCCCGCGCAGCGCCGCCGCGCGTGCTGCCTCGCTTGCCCCCATCGCCATGCCGAAACTGCGGAACGGCCAGTAGCAGCCCGGCACCGTCGCGAGCCGTAGCCACGCCGGGCCGAGCGCGACGAACGGCAACGCGATCGCCGCGACGCCGTCCTCCTCGACCACCAGCGTCTTCGCGCGGCCGCCATAGGCGCTCAGCGCGGCCGCATACCAGCCGTAGCGCAGGAACCGGTGGCTCGGCGCCGCGCGCGCGGCGACCGCGTCGATCGCGATGCTCAGGCCCTCGACCACGCTTGCCTGCGCGCTAGGCGGCACCGGCACGCGGTCGGACAGGAGCATCGGCTTCGACATCGCACGCCCCCTAGCAGCAATCCCTTACCAGGTAGTGCAGGATCGCACCGGGCGCCGCGGCGCTTCAGGCGGGGGGCGGGATTGGCTTCCCTCCGGCGCGGTTATTCCGCATGATGATCAGGATGATACCCCTTCCCGCCGTTTCGACGATCGCGCAGACGATCCAGCTGTCGCTTGCGCCCGTATTTATGCTCGCGGGCATCGGCCAGCTGCTCAACGTGCTCGCCGGTCGCCTCTCGCGCGTCATCGACCGCGCCCGCCAGCTCGAAAAGCTCCATCCCAGCAGCGCGGGGCCTGAACGCATCCGCCATATCTGGGAGTTGCGGCTGCTCGACCGGCGGATGACGATCATCAACGCCTCGCTCTTCCTCGCGGTGTCGAGCGCGATCATGACCTGTATCGTCATCGCGCTGCTGTTCATCGCCGAACTCGCGAAGCTGCACTTCGGGACCTATGTCGCGGTCTCGTTCATCCTCGCGATGATCCTGCTGATCGCCGCCTTTGCCAGCTTCATGATCG
>NZ_JPDP02000100.1:44553-90776 GCF_000732685.2 Sphingomonas sp. STIS6.2 | reverse complement strand
AAAAAAAGAACTGCTCGACAACCCCGAACTGCTCGACAAGCTGACATGACGCTCGAACACCGCCTGCTGCAGGGCGTCGTCGCGCTCGCCTGCCTCCTGCCGCTGCTCGTCGGCGGTCAGGGGATCGTCCAAGGCCCCGCGCCGTTCGGCCACCTCGCCGACGTGCCGCGCGATCTCGACAGCCATTTCCGCTATATCTCGGGAATCTTCTTCGCGACCGGGCTCGGCTTCCTCAGCTGTATCCCGCATATCGAGACCAAGGGACCACGCTTCCGCCTGCTCGGCGGGCTGATCGTGGTCGGCGGCCTCGCGCGGCTCGTCTCGCTGATCGATGTCGGCATGCCGTCGCGCGGGCATGTGCTCGGGCTCGGCATGGAAATCCTCGTCGTGCCGCTGCTGATGCTCTGGCAGGCGCGCCTCGCCCGCCGGGCCCTTTCCAACGCCGGACCGAATCCCTAGACGACGCTTGACCATACCCGGTCCTCGAAAGGTCCAAGCATGCGTGAAGCCGCCATCGTCTCGACTGCCCGTACCGCCATCGGCAAAGCCTATCGCGGCGCGTTCAACGCGACCGAGGCACTGGTGCTAGGTGGGCATGTGATGACAGCGGTGGTCGAGCGCGCCGGGATCGACCCCGCGCGCATCGACGAGGTGTTCTGGGGCGTTGGCAACCAATGGGGGACACAGGGCGGCAACGCCGGACGCATGGCGCTCTTCGCCGGCGGCCTGCCCGAATCGGTCCCCGCGGTCACGCTCGACCGCAAATGCGGCTCGGGGCTGACCGCGGTCGCGCTCGCCGCACGCACGATCATCTGTGACGAGGCCGATGTCGCGCTGGCGGGCGGGATGGAATCGATCAGCTACACCGTGACGAAGGACGCGCCGCGCTACGTCAACCAGAGCGTCACCGCGCGCGAGCCCGCCGCCTATATCCCGATGATCGAGACCGCCGAGATCGTCGCGCGCAAATACGGCATCAGCCGCGAGGCGCAGGACGCCTATGCCGCGATGAGCCAGCAGCGCGCCGCCGCCGGCCTCGCGAGCGGCGCGTTCGCCGAGGAGATCGTGCCGATCACCGTCGAGAAGGCACTGTTCGACAAGCAGGGCACGCGCACCGGCAGCGAGAGCGTCACGCTGAGCCAGGACGAGGGGATCCGCGCGGGCACCACCGCGGAGGCGCTCGCCGGGCTGAAGACGGTCTGGCCGGGCGGCGATTTCTCCAGCCCGGGGACCAGCGTCACCGCGGGCAATGCCAGCCAGCTCTCCGACGGCGCCTCCGCACAGCTGCTGATGGACCGCCGGACCGCGGAGGCCGAGGGCAAGGAGATCCTCGGTATCTATCGCGGCTTCCAGTCGGCGGGCTGCGATCCCGCCGAAATGGGCATCGGCCCAGTCTTCGCGATCCCCAAGCTGCTCGACCGCGCCGGGCTGACCGTCGCGGACATCGGCCTGTGGGAGCTGAACGAGGCGTTCGCGTCGCAATGCCTCTATTGCCGCGACCATCTCGGCATCGATCCGGAGAAGTACAACGTCAATGGCGGCGCGATCGCGGTCGGCCACCCCTTTGGCATGACCGGCTCGCGCCTCGTCGGCCACGCACTGATCGAGGGCCGCAAGCGCGGCGTCCGCTATGTCGTCGTCTCGATGTGCACCGCCGGCGGCATGGGCGCCGCGGGCCTGTTCGAGATCGTCTGACGCGACGGGGGCGGGAGGGATGACGCACCCTCCCGTCGCTCCGCACCATCCACCCTGCCCCCTCCCGTCATCCTGACGAAAGTCAGGATCCAGGGTAACAGGCCACAGCGCTCCTGGCTCTGGATCCTGACTTTCGTCAGGATGACGGCGGGTATAGAGGCTCAGCCTGTCCGCGATCGCCGACCCGGCGAAGGCCCCGAATGACAAAGGTCGTGCCCTGCGTATGCGTTTCCTCCTCCTCCCGACACTAGCGCTGCTGGCCGCCCCGGCCGCCGCCGCCCCCCAGAAACCCACCCCCGCGAAACCCGGCACCGTCCGCGTCCGCCTCACCACGTCCGAAGGCCCGATCACGCTCGCGCTCGACACGCGCCGCGCGCCCAAGACCAGCGCGAACTTCCTCGCCTATGTCGATGACGGCCGCTTCGACGGGACCGATTTCTACCGCGCCGCGCGCAGCAAGAAGGCGCCGAAATTCGGCTTCGTCCAGGGTGGCATCCGCACCGACGCGCGGCGCATCCTGCCCGCCTTCCCGCTCGAGACCACGACGCAGACCGGCATCCGCCATCTCGACGCGACGATCTCGATGGCGCGCGGCAGCGAACCCGGCTCGGCGGGCGGCAATTTCTTCATCACCGTGGGGCCGACGCCCGCGATGGACGCGCGCCCGGGCTATCTCGGCTATGCGGCGTTCGGCCATGTCGTCGGCGGGATGGACACGGTCCGCCGCATCCTCGCCAAGCCGACCGGCGGCGGGCTCGACGCGTTCAAGGGCCAGATGATCCTCAACCGCGTCGCGCTGATCAGTGCCAAGCGGCTCGACGGCACGCCCCGCCCGACCAGCGGCCCGCGACCATGGCTGTTGAAGACCCGCCCCACCCCGCCACGGCCGCGCTGACGTCTCAGTCCGCGAACAGCAGGACCGGCGTCTCGAGATACTTCTTCAGCCCCTGGACGAAGCTCGCCGCGTCCCAGCCATCGACGACGCGGTGGTCGCAGCTGATCGACAGGTTCATCAGCTTCGCACGGACCACCTCGTCGCCCTTAAACACGGGGCGTTCGACGATCTTGTTCGGCCCGATGATCGCGACCTCGGGCCGGTTGATCACCGGCGTCGTCGCGATCCCGCCGAGCGGCCCGAGCGAGGTGACGGTAATCGTGCCGCCACCCATCTCGTTCGGCGCAAGCTTGCCCGCGCGCGCGGCTTCGGCGAGCCGCGTGATCTCGGTCGCGAGCTGCCAGACGTTGCGATCCTGCGCGTCGCGGATCACGGGCACGGTCAGCCCCGCATCGGTCTGCGCCGCCATGCCCAGATGAATGCTGCCGTGGCGGGTGACCACGCCCGCCTCGTCGTCATAGCGCGCGTTGAGCATCGGGAAGTCAGGGATCGTCTTGCATATCGCGACGATCATCAGCGGGAGCATCGTCAGCTTCGGCCGCCCGCCGCGATTGGCGTTCAGATCCGCGCGCATCGCCTCCAGCGCGGTGACGTCGATCTCGTCGACATAGGTGAAATGCGGGATAGCCCGCTTCGACGCGGCCATGTTCTCGGCGATCTTGCGCCGCATGCCGATGACCTTGATCGGCTGGTCCGCGCGCGCCCGGCTCGCCCCCGGCGCCTGATAGCCCTGCCCCGCGCCATACCGCAGATACGCGTCGAGATCGGCATGACGGACCCGGTCGGACTCGGTCTTCACCGACGCCAGATCAATCCCCAGATCCCGTGCCCGCGCCCGCACCGCGGGCGACGCCAGTGCGTGTGCCTTGGCGGCAGCGGCGACCAACCCCTCACTCCCCCCCGGCGAAGGCCGGGGTCCAGTTGGAACGTCTGCAGTGATAGCGGTCCGAGGCTCGTCATCTGCCGACCCCACCTGGGCCCCGGCCTCCGCCGGGGTGGTGGAGGTCGGCGTATCGACCACCTCCTCAACCCCCGGATTCTCCGCCTCATACTGCTCCGCCGTCTCCGCCTGCGCCGCCGTCAACGGCGCCGCCACGACCTCGCCCCCGGCGTCAACCGCATCCGTCTCGATCACCACCAGCGCGGCGCCGATCGACACCTGATCGCCGACCTCGCCCGCCAGCTCGACGACGACGCCCGACACGGGCGACTCCATCTCGACCGTCGCCTTGTCGGTCATCATGTCCGCGACCGGCGAATCCTCCTCGACGCGGTCGCCGATCGCGACGTGCCATGCGACGATCTCGGCCTCCGAGATGCCTTCGCCGATATCGGGCAGTTTGAAGGTAAAGCGAGCCATTATGCGTCCTTCATGATCTTCTTGAGGGCCTCGGTGATCCGGACCGGCCCCGGGAAATAGGCCCATTCCAGGCTGTGCGGATAGGGCGTGTCGAACCCCGTCACGCGCTCGATCGGTGCCTCGAGATGGTAGAAACACCGCTCCTGCACCAGCGCCGACAGCTCGGCGCCGAACCCGCTGGTCCGCGTCGCCTCGTGCACGATCATGCAGCGCCCGGTCTTCTTCACCGACGCCTCGATCGTCTCGATGTCGAGCGGGACGAGCGTGCGCAGGTCGACGATCTCCGCGTCGATCCCCGTCTCGGCGATCACCGCCGCGCAGACATGCACCATCGTCCCGTAGGCGAGGATCGTCAGCGCCTCGCCCGCCCGGACGATCTTCGCCTTGCCGAGCTCGATCTTGTAATAGCCGGTCGGCACCTCGCCCGCGGGATGCTTCGACCAGTTCTGCGACGGCCGGTCCCAGTATCCGTCGAACGGCCCGTTATAGATGCGCTTGGGCTCGAAGAAGAGCGTCGGGTCATTGTCCTCGATCGCCGCGATCAGCAGACCCTTGGCGTCATAGGGCGTCGACGGGATCACCGTCTTGATCCCCGACATGTGCGTGAACAGCCCCTCAGGACTCTGGCTGTGCGTCTGCCCGCCGAAAATGCCACCGCCGAACGGCGATCGCACCGTGATCGGCGAGGTGAACTCGCCCGCCGAGCGATAGCGCAGCCGCGCCGCCTCCGACACCAGCTGGTCGAGCGCGGGATAGATGTAATCCGCGAACTGGATCTCGGGGACAGGACGCAGGCCGTAGGCGCCCATCCCCACCGCGACGCCGATGATCCCGCATTCGGTGATCGGCGTGTCGAACACGCGCGTCTTGCCGTGTTTCGCTTGCAACCCCGCGGTCGCGCGGAACACGCCGCCGAAATAGCCGACATCCTCGCCCATCACGATCACGTCGGGATCGCGCGTCATCATGATGTCCATGGCGGAGTTGATCGCCTGGATCATGTTCATCCGGCTGGTCTCGCCGCCATCCGCTGCGTCGGACCCGGGTGCCTCGATCATGTCGCTCATGCCTTGCGATCCCATGGACGGCCGCTTGCCGTCTCTTCATCGAGCATCTGCTGACGCTGCTCCTTCAGATGCCAGGGCAGCTCCTCGAACACGCCGTCGAACAGCGATTCGAGCGGCTGGTGAAGCCCGTGGCCGAGGATGCCGTTCTTCTCGGCCTCCTTCTGTGCGGCCTTGACCTGCTCGGCGAGTTCCTTGTCCTGCGCGGCGTGGCGCTCATCGTCCCATTCGCCGATCGCGATCAAATGGTCCTTCAACCGCTTGATCGGGTCGCCGAGCGGCCACGCATTGGGCTCGCCCTCGCTGCGATACTGGCCGGGATCGTCCGAGGTCGAATGACCTTCCGCGCGGTACGTGAAATGCTCGATCAGCGTCGGCCCCTGATTGGTCCGCGCCCGCTCGGCCGCCCATTCAGTGGCTGCGTACACGGCAAGCGCATCGTTACCGTCGACGCGCAGGCCCGCGATCCCGTACCCGACCGCCCGCGCCGCAAACGTCGTCGCCTCCGCGCCGGCAAACCCCGAAAAGCTCGAAATCGCCCACTGGTTGTTTACGACGTTGAAGATCACCGGCGCGCGGTAGACCGCGGCAAAGGTGCACGCCGAATGGAAGTCGCCCTCCGCGGTCGATCCCTCGCCGCACCAGGTCGCCGCGATCCGCGTGTCGCCCTTGGCCGCCGATGCCATCGCCCAGCCCACGGCTTGCGGATATTGCGTCGTGAGGTTGCCCGAGATCGAGAAGAACCCGGCTTCCTTCACCGAATACATGATCGGCAGCTGCTTGCCGCCCAGCCGGTCCGCGGTGTTCGAATAGATCTGGTTCATCATGTCGACGAGGCTCCAGCCCCGTGCGATCAGCAGCCCCTGCTGGCGATAGGAGGGGAAGCACATGTCCTCGTAATCGAGCGCATAGGCCGCCGCGACCGCGACCGCCTCCTCGCCCAGCGCCTTCATGTAGAAGCTCGTCTTGCCCTGCCGCTGCGCGCGGAACATGCGTTCGTCGAACGCACGGAGCAGCGCCATGCTGCGCAGCATACGGCGCAGCATATCGGGCGAAAGCTTGGGATCCCACGGCCCCACCGCATGGCCCTCATCGTCCAGAACGCGGACCAGCGTATAGGCGAGATCAGTGAAATCGCTCGCCTTGTCCGCCGTATCGGGACGCCGCGCCTGCCCTGCGGGCGGCACGTCGACTTCGGCGAAATCGACCGGATCGCCGGGTCGGAACTTCGGTTCGGGCACATGCAGCGTCAATCCGGGTAGATTGCGCAGCGGCTGCGAATCGGCGCGAGGGTGCTCGCTGGCCATCGTCACTCCATCTCCATCGCCCGGCGGCGTACGCGCCGGATCGCTCTTCGCGGCCTTGTTATAAAATTTCAACGGCATTGGCGAGAGGGAGTTTTGCCGGACTCCGCATTCGCACCGGCGGCGTGCAACGCCGTGCGATCAATGCGATAGCATGAGCCTGCGGACGGGGGCACGAACGGGGAGGCAGGGCGAGATGCTGCAGGACTGGGACGCCATCGTCGCGATCGGATGCACGCTGCCGGGTGTCGAGCCGGGCACCAGCTACGGCCGGCCCGCACTCAGGTTCCGCGGCAAGACGCTCGCCTCGACCACCGCGTCCGATCCCGGCAGCTTCGTGCTCCATATCGGTCTCGACGAGAAGGAGATCCTGCTCGACACCGACCCCGCGACCTTCTGGCAGACCGAACATTATGACGGCTGGCCGGCGGTGCTGGTCCGCTACGGCACCGGCGCGAGCGAGCGGATCGCGCATCTGCTCGCGCGCGCCTGGTGGGACCGCGCCACGTCAGCGCAGCGCAAGGCCTATGGCGAGCGCCCCTAGCCGGCTCGCACGCTACTCCACCGTCTGCTCGATCACCCCGAAGATCGGGCGGTGCCGGTCGTCCTCCGCCCAGATCCGCACCGTGTCGCCCTTTTTCAGGAACGGGGTCACCGCCGCGCCGCCCGCGATCGTCTCGATCGTCCGCACTTCGGCCAGGCACGAATAGCCGACCCCGCCCTCTGCGATCGGCTTGCCCGGCCCGCCATCCTCGCCGCGGTTCGACACCGTGCCCGACCCGACGATCGTCCCCGCGCCCAGCTTGCGCGTCTTGGCGGCGTGCGCGATCAGCGTGCCGAAATCGAACGTCATGTCCTCGCCCGCCTCGGCGCGGCCAAAGGGCTGGCCGTTCAGGTCGACCATCAGCTTGCGGTGCAGCTTGCCGTCCTGCCACCAGTCGCCGAGCGATTCGGGCGTCACGAACACCGGTGAAAACGCGCTGGCGGGCTTCGACTGGAAGAAGCCGAACCCCTTGCCCAGCTCGCCCGGGATCAGGTTGCGCAGCGACACGTCGTTGGTCAGCCCGACCAGCCGCACCGCCGCCAGTGCCTCGTCGCGGCTCGCGCCCATCGCCACGTCGCCGGTGACGACGACGACCTCGCCCTCCATGTCGCAGCCCCAGCTCTCGTCGGAAAGCGGGATCGGGTCGCGCGGCCCGAGAAACCCGTCCGATCCGCCCTGATACATCAGCGGATCGTGCCAGAAGCTGTCGGGCATCTCGGCGGCGCGCGCCTGCCGGACGAGCGCGACATGGTTCACATAAGCCGAGCCATCCGCCCACTGATAGGCGCGCGGCAGCGGCGATGCCGCGTCATGCTCGTGGAACCGCCGCATCGGGATCATCTCGTGCTCGAGATCGGTCGACAGATTCTCGAGCATCGGCGCAAGCCGGTCCCAGTCGTCGAGCGCGGCCTGCAGCGTCGGCGCGATATGCGTCGCATCGGCATACCAGGCGAGGTCGTTCGACACGACGACAAGCCGGCCGTCACGGCCCCGGGCTGGATCTGCGTCCTTCAGGCTGGCCAGTTTCATTGCGGATCCTCTCAATGTTTTCACCACCCTACGCCCGCCCGCCGCCGGAAGTCGAGACCGACGGTCGCACGCGCATCCCGACCGCCGCTCATGCGTTATCCTTGCATCCCCCCGACCCCGGCGCCACACCTGGCCACCGCCTTCGAAAGCTCCGCCATGCCCCTCGACGCCATGCCCCTCGACGCCATGCCCCTCGACGCCATGCCCCTCGACATCGTCCGCGTGCCCGTCCTCAGCGACAATTACGCCTGGCTGATCCACGATCCCGACAGCGGCACGACGGTCGCGCTCGACCCGGGCGAGGCGGATCCGGTGATCGCCGCGGCGACCGCGCGCGGCTGGCGGATCGATCAGGTCTGGACGACGCACTGGCATCCCGATCACACCGGCGGCAACGCCGCGATCCGCGCTCAGGGCGCGACCGTCACCGGCCCCGCCGCCGAGGCCGCGAAGATCCCGACGCTCGACCGCACCGTGACCGAGGGCGATACCGTGACGCTGGGCACGCACGCGGCGCAGGTGATGACCGTGCCCGGGCATACGCAGGGCCATATCGCCTTCCACTTCGCCGACGACGCGGTGATCTTCACCGGCGACACGCTGTTCGCGATGGGTTGCGGCCGGCTGTTCGAGGGCACCCCCGCCGACATGTTCGCCAACATGCAGCGTTACGCCACGCTGCCCGACGAGACGCGCGTCTATTGCGGGCATGAATATACCCAGTCGAACGGCCGCTACGCGCTGGTCGCCGAGCCCGACAATGCTGCGATCCACGACCGGATGGCCGAGGTCGACGCGGCCCGCGCGCGTGGCGAGGCGACCGTGCCCACGACGATCGGGCTCGAACGCGCGACCAATCCGTTTCTCCGTGCGACCTCGGCCGCCGAGCTCGGCGAATGCCGCGCGGCAAAGGATGCGTTCAAGGGCTGAATAGGCTATGCTGGGCCCCTCGGGGGCGCAAAGGAAACCGCATGCGCATCATGACACGCTTATCGCTGCTCTGCCTGACGATCGCCGCCACCGCCTGTACGGCGACCCCGCGCGAACAGGCGCAGATCGCGCAGCGCGAAACCGAAACGCAGCGAAAGCTCGCGACCGCGCTCAAGGGGCTGACCCCGGGCGAGCCGACCCTGTGCCTCAACACCTTCGGCCAGAAACAGGTGACCAGCTACGGCTCGACCTTTCTCTACCGCGTCAACAACGGCACGATCTACCGGACCGAGACCAATGGCGGGTGCGGCGATCTCGACCGCAACATCCTGATCACGCGGACGCCGACCGGCCAGCTCTGCCGCGGCGACATCGCCAACACGATCGACCGCGCCAGCCGCTTCCCCAGCGGCAGCTGCAGCTTCGGCGAATTCGTCCCCTATCGGAAGGCCCGATGAGGATGCCGCGCTCCGGCAGGATCGCCAGCCTCGCCGCGCTCGCGCTGACGCTCGTCGCCGGCCGCGACGATCCGCTCGCGGGGCGCATCGCTGGCGCGCCGGTCCGCTGCATCGGCATCGGTCTGGTCCAGGGCCCGACGATCCTCGACGCGACCACCATCCTCTATCGCCAGTCGGGCAAGCGCGTCTGGCGCACCGGCCCGGTCGGCCCCTGTCCGCAATTGCGCCCGCTGTCGACGATCATCGTCGACATCTATGGCGGCCAGCTCTGCCGCAACGACCGGTTCCGGCTGATCGAACCCGGCCTGTCGATCCCCTCACCCTCCTGCCGCTTCACCGACTTCACCCCCTACGACAAACCCTGACGCCCGGCCGTCCCGGATGATATGTTGCATCATGGCAACAACCCCTGACCCAATATTCCGCAACTGCGAACATCTGCTTTGATATGATACATCATTCGCGCTAGGCGGCAGCTCCGGGGTTCAAGGAGCGTTTCTATGCGTAAGACTTTCATCGGGATCAGCGCGCTGGCGGTCTTCGCCGCGACCGCCGCGACCGCCCAGACCGACACGCCGCCGACCGGCGCACCGGCCGATACGCCTGCCGCAACCCCAGCCCCGACCCGCACCCCCACCTCGCGCGCCGCCGCCGAGATTCTCGTCACCGCCCCCGTCCGCCAGAGCGAGACCGACGTCCTCCAGGGCACCTCCATTCTCTCGGGCGCCGAGCTCACCCGCAACCTGCGCCCGACCATCGGCGAGACGCTCGCGCGCCAGCCCGGCGTGTCCGCCACCTCGTTCGGCCCCAGCGCGTCGCGCCCGATCCTCCGCGGCTTCCAGGGCGAGCGCATCCGCGTGCTGACCGACGGGATCGGCTCGATCGACGTCTCGAACACCTCGGTCGATCACGCGGTCATCATCGACCCGCTGCTCGCCGAGCGGATCGAGGTGCTGCGCGGCCCCTCCGCCCTCCTGTTCGGCTCGTCCGCGGTCGGCGGCGTCGTCAACGTCATCGACACGCGCATCCCGCGCACCGTCCCCGAAAACGGCTACCGCGTGAACGGCATTGCGACCTACGGCTCGGCCGCGAACGAGCGCTCGGGCGGCGCCGCGGGCGACGTCGCGGTCGGCCAGCACCTCGTCCTCCACGCCGACGGCTCCTATCTGAAGTCGGGCAATCTGCGCACCGGCGGCAACATCCTGTCGTCGCAGGCGCGCGCCGCCGCGCTCTCACAGGTTGGCCTCCCGCAGGATACCGACGAGCCGATCGACTTCGCCGGCTCCGCCGCGCTCCGCGGAAAGCTGCCCAACACCCAGTCCGAGACCTGGACCGCGGGCGTCGGCGCGTCGATCATCACCGATGGCGGCAATCTCGGCGTGTCGTACAGCCATTATGACAGCCTCTACGGCGTGCCGATCCGCTATGCGACCGCCGTCGGCCAGGAGCAGGAGGCGCCCCGCCTCGACGTCGTCCAGAACCGCGTCGACCTGCGCGGCGAGATCAACACCGGCGGCGGCTTCCTCGACAAGATCCGCGTCCGCGCGGGCCACGCGACCTATCGCCATTTCGAGCTCGAACCCGATGGCGGCGTCGGCACCGCCTTCTTCAACAACGGCACCGAAGGCCGGATCGAACTGGTCCAGGCCAATCGCGGCGGCTGGCAGGGCGCATCGGGCGTGCAATATTTCAACCGCCTGTTCGACGTGAACGGCGACGAGGCCTTCCTGCCGCGCAACGAGACCAACCAGACCGGCCTCTTCACGCTCCAGCAATACAGCGCCGGCGCGTTCCGGGCCGAGGGCGGGCTGCGCTACGAGACGACCTCGCTCTCCGCCAAGACCCCGCTCGACGACCTCCGCTTCTTCCGCGGCAGCCGCAGCTTCGACGCGGTCTCGGGCTCGCTCGGCGCCTCCTACGGCGTGACCGACGCGGTCCGCTTGGGCATCAACCTCTCGCACACCGAGCGCGCGCCGTCCGCCGAGGAGCTGTTCGCGAACGGCGGCCATGCCGGCACCCAGGCCTATGAATTCGGCAGCCCCGATTTCAAGCTCGAGAAGAGCTGGGGCATCGAGGGCACGCTCCACGCGCATGGCGACGGCTTCAGCTTCGACGCGTCGGCCTATTACAACGACTTCTCCAACTATATCTCGGAGAACCAGGTCGCGCAGAGCGTCTGCCAGACCGCCGCCGATCCGTCGGGGCGGGAGGTCGACCTGCCCTGCTTCCAGTATCAGCAGGCGGACGCGCGCTATTACGGGTTCGAGGCCAATGCCTCGGTCCGCCTCGCACAGATCGGCGGCTATGTGCTCAACGCCGACCTGCTCGGCGATTATGTCCGCGCGACGATCGTCGACAACGGCCCCGTGCCGCGCATCCCGCCGATGCGCGTGCTCGGCGGGATCGAGGCACAGGGCGACCGCGTCAACGGCCGGCTCGAGGTCGAGCACGTCTTCGACCAGGACCGCATCGCCGCGTTCGAGACGACCACCAACGGCTATACGATGGTCAACGCGACCCTGGGCTTCAACCCGTTCGGCAAGGACAGCAAGACCTCGATCCTGCTCAGCGCGAACAACCTGTTCGACGTCGAAGCCCGCCGCCACGCCAGCTTCCTCAAGGACTTCGCCCCCCTAGCCGGCCGCGACATCCGCGCCACCCTCCGCTTCGGGCTGTAACGGGAGGGGGCCGCTCCCCACCCCCTAGAAAAAGAGCACCACCCCGGCGAAGGCCGGGGCCCAGTTGGGAGGACCGGAGTAATCAGCCCCAGCCCGCCGTCGAAAGCCTACCCAACTGGGCCCCGGCCTCCGCCGGGGTGACAGGCAGAGGCGCACCCTCCCCCAACCCCACCCCGGCGAAGGCCGGGGCCCAATTGGGGAAGCGGAGTAATCAGCCGCAGCCCGCTGTCACGACCGCCTTCCCATTTGGGCCCCGGCCTTCGCCGGGGTGGGGGCGAGCGTGCGAAGCGATCGGGCCAACCAGCCCCCGAGACGCGCCGCCCCCCGCCCCCTATACCCAACCCATGCTCCCCATCCTCTACAGCTTCCGCCGCTGCCCCTACGCGATCCGCGCCCGCAGCGCGGTCGTCGCCAGTGGCATCGCGGTCGAGCTCCGCGAGATCGTCCTGCGCGACAAACCCGCCGCCCTCCTCGCCGCCTCGCCGAAAGCCACCGTCCCCGTCCTCGTCCTCCCCGACGGCCGCGTCATCGACCAGAGCCTCGCCATCATGCACTGGGCGCTCGCCACAGCCGATCCGCTCGACTGGCTCGCCGGAGAGGACACCGATCTGATCGCGACCAACGACGGCGCGTTCAAGCATCATCTCGACCGCTACAAATATGCCGATCGCCACGCGACCGACCCGCTTGAGCACCGCGCCGCCGCCGCCGCGATCCTCGCCGATCTCGACGCGCGGCTGCACGCCACCGGCCATCTCGTCGCGCCCCGCTTCACGCTGACCGACATGGCGATACTCCCCTTCGTGCGGCAATTCGCGCAGACCGACCGCGGCTGGTTCGACACGCTCCCCCTCCCCGCACTCCACGACTGGCTGGGGCGCTATCTCGCCTCGCCGCTCTTCGCCGCGGTCATGACCAGAGTCACGCCGTGGCAGCCGGATGCGCCGACTGTCATTTTTCCAACATGATCCGCGGCTAGCGCGTCGCCGGGGGGCATTGCGACAGCATGAGCCGCGCGACGGCGATCACGGTCCACGGGGGTGGCCGCGATCGGCGCGCGCGGCTCGTCGGGTGTCCCTTCGGTAGAACCAAGAAGATCATCCAGGGAATATCACCGTGACACGCACCCGTCTGACCACGTCGCTCCTGCGCGGCATCGCACCCGCGACATTGCTGCTCGCCGCACTGCCCGCCGCCGCCCAGGACACGACCACCGCCCCTGCTGCCGCCCCCGCTGAAGACGGCCTCGGCGAGATCGTCGTCACCGCCGAACGCCGCTCGGAGAATCTCCAGCGCGTGCCGCTGTCGGTCGGCGTCGCCTCGGGCGATGCGTTGCGCGCGTTCCAGGCGGGTGGCGACGACACGCTGCTGTCGCTGTCGGGCCGCGTCCCCGGCCTCTATGTCGAGACCACCACCGGCCGCATCTTCCCGCGCTTCTACATCCGCGGTCTCGGCAACATCGATTTCTACCTCGGCGCGTCGCAGCCGGTCACGATCATCCAGGACGACGTGATCCTCGAGCATGTCGTGCTGAAGTCGAACCCGGTCTATGACGTCCGCCAGGTCGAGGTGCTGCGCGGCCCGCAGGGCTCGCTGTTCGGCCGCAACACGACCGCGGGCATCATCAAGTTCGACACGATCAAGCCGACCAACGACTTCGACAGCCGCGCCTCGGCCTCGGTCGGCACCTATGGCAGCGTCAGCGTCGATGCGGGCGTCGGTGGCCCGCTGATCAAGGACCTGCTGTCGATCCGCGTCTCGACCTTGCTCCAGCACCGCGAAAACTATGTCGACAACGTCTATGCCGGCGTCACGCAGGACAGCACCGCGACCCCGCGCAAGAACGCGATGGGCGGCTTCGACGACCGCAACGTCCGCGTCCAACTCGCGCTGACCCCGGGCAACGCCTTCTCGCTCGACCTGTCGGGCCATGCCCGCTGGTATGACGGCACCTCGACGCTGTTCCACCGCGCCGCGCTGAAGAAGGGCTCGAACGACGTCCAGGCCGAACCGCGCAACATCGTCGCGCTCGACGAAGGCAATGACAATCCGCAGAGCTACACCACCTATGGCGGCTCGGTCCGCGCGACCTACGACTTCGGTCCTGCCGCGCTCACCTCGATCACCGCCTATGAGACGACCTCGGGCTTCAGCCGCGGCGACACCGATGGCGGCGCGGGCGCGAACTTCCCCGTCCGCGGCACGGCGAACGGCTTCGGCCAGTCGCAGGGCCAGATCCGCGATCTCGACCAGTGGTCGCAGGAGCTGCGTCTGTCGGGCACGCAGGGCGGGCGCTTCAACTGGCAGGTCGGCGGCCTGTATTTCGACACGCGCGACATCACCGATTTCTACCAGCGGACCTTCTTCCTGACGACCGCGCAGCGCAACCCGAACAACTGGGTCCGCCTCCACGACGTCAACACCTCCTGGGCCGGCTTCGGCCAGGTCAGCTACGAGCTGATGGACCGGCTGACGCTCACCGCCGGCGGCCGCATCACCGAGGACAAGAAGCGCACGCAGCTGCTCAAGCCCGTCCAGAACGTCGCCGGCATCAGCCAGTATCCGGCCGGCTTCCGCACCGACGTCACGCTGAAGGCGACCAAGCCGAGCTGGGACGCGAGCCTCCTCTACCAGGCGAGCCCCGACATCAGCCTCTACTCGCGGATCGCGCAGGGCTTCCGCGGACCGACGATCCAGGGCCGCTCGGCAGTGTTCAACTCGGACTTCTCGACCGCCAACTCGGAGACGATCCTGTCGTGGGAGACGGGCATCAAGACCCGCCTGCTCGACAACACGCTCAGCCTCAACGCGACCGTGTTCGGCTACCGCGTCAACGACATCCAGCTCAACGGCAACGATCTCAACGGCAACGGCATCCTGTTCAACGGCAACAAGGCCGAGGCGTACGGCATGGAGGCCGAGGCGAACTGGAAGCCCGTTCCCAACCTCACGCTCGGCGCCGGGCTCAGCCTGCTGCACAGCGCGATTCGCGACACGACGACCGAGGTGCAGATCTGCGCGCTCAACAACGCGGTCGTCTGCACGCCGTCCGCGGCGGTCCGCCCCGTCCCCGGCGCGTTCGGCACGACCTTCCTCGTCAAGATCGACGGCGAGCCCCTGCCCAATGCCCCTGAGTATAATGTCGACCTGACCGCACGCTACGACCAGCCGCTCGGCAATGGCGGTCGCGCGTTCATCGCGGGCGACTTCAACATCCAGGGCTATACGCAGTTCGTGCTCTACAAGACCAAGGAGTTCACCGCGAACGGCAACTTCGAAGGCGGCCTGAAGATCGGCTATGCCGCGCCCGACGATGCCTATGAACTCGCGGTGTTCGCGCGCAACATCACCGGCGAGAAGAACCTGAAGGGCGTGATCGAGAACTACATGGCCGCGGTGTTCAACGAACCGCGGATCATCGGCGTCTCGCTCAGCGGCAAGTTCCGCTGATACGGCCGGCGTGGCGGTAACCCCGCCACGCCATCCCCTTGCGGATCGTGGCGGTTCATCCGCCACGCCACCTTTGCGGAGCGTCTGGCGCTCGCGCGCGGTGCGTGTCAGACATCGGGTTTGACCTTGCCCGAGGACCCGACCGATCCGTCAGATCGCTGCCCTGCCCTACCGGATCACCGCCGACGGATCCGCCGAGATCCTGCTCATCACCTCGCGCGAGACGCGGCGCTGGGTGATTCCCAAGGGCAATCCGATTGCCGGCCTCGCCTCGCACGAGGCCGCCGCGCAGGAAGCGTTCGAGGAAGCCGGGATTCGCGGCATCCCCTGCCCCAGCGCGGTCGGCGATTTCTGCTACGACAAGCGGCGCCGCAGCGGGCGTCTCCGGCCGATGATCGTCAGCGTCTATCCGATGCAGGTCGTCGAACAGGTCGCGGACTGGCCCGAGCGGGATCAGCGCGAGACACGGTGGTTTCCGCCTGATAAGGCCGCCGCCGCGGTCGACGAGCCCGAACTCAAGGCTCTGATCCGAGGATTCCGAAAGCCACCGATCCCGGTGGCGTTCGAACAACGCGTGCTGCCTGTGCTGCGGTCACGAATGAGGAGGCGTTTTCCGATGCTGGGCTGGTTCCAGGCACTCATGCCCAAGCAGGGGCGGTTCTTCGAGCTGTTCGACGCGCATGCCGCGACGCTCGTCGCGGGCGCCGACGCGCTCGCCCGGCTGCTCCACGGCGAAGGCTCGATCGAAAGCCAGATCGCCGAGATCGTGCGCCGCGAACACGAGGCCGACGACATCACGCGCGAGGTCCTGCAGGACGTCCGCCGCGTGTTCGTGACGCCGTTCGACCGCAGCGCGATCACCGACCTGATCGGCGTGATGGACGATGCGATCGACCAGATGAACGGCACCGCCAACGCGATCGCGCTCTACGAGGTGACCGAATTCGCGCCCGAGATGCGCGACATGGCGGGCATCATCGTCGAGGCTGCGCGGATCACCGCCGAGGCGATCCCGCTGCTCCGCTCGCTCGGCAGCAACGCCGGCCGTCTCCACGACCTGACCGCCCGGCTGATCCAGATCGAGGGTCACGCCGACGACATCCACGACACCGGCCTGCGCGCGCTGTTCGCCGCGTCGAAGAGCCATGCCGACCCGATGGCCTTCATCATCGGCCGCGAAATCTATTCCAGCCTCGAAAAGATCGTCGACCGCTTCGAAGACGTCGCCAACGAGATCCAGGGACTCGTCATCGACCATGCGTGACGCGTCGTTTCGGCCCGAAGCCTCCCCCAGTTCACCCCCCCGGCGAAGGCCGGGGCCCAGTTGGGCGACGGCCATGGCCGAGGGCAGCGCACCGTTACTGCGACCTCTCCAACTGGACCCCGGCCTCCGCCGGGGAGGTAAACTGGTGGGACGCCCCGCGATGACGCCAATGCAGGCTCGGGGAAGCATCCCCGCATGATCCTCTCGCTCCCGGTCCTCATCGGCCTGATCGGCATCGCGCTGCTGTTCGATTTCCTGAACGGCCTGCACGACGCTGCGAACTCGATCGCGACGGTCGTCTCGACGCGCGTGTTGAAACCCCAATATGCCGTGCTCTGGGCGGCATTCTTCAACTTCATCGCCTTTGCCGTCTTCGGCCTCCACGTCGCGCAGACCGTCGGCACCGGCATCGTCCATGCGCAGGTGATCGACGCGCAGGTGATCTTCGCCGCGCTGATCGGCGCGATCGCGTGGAACGTCATCACCTGGGTGCTCGGCATCCCCTCGAGCAGCAGCCACGCGCTGATCGGCGGGCTGCTCGGCGCGGGCGTCGCCAAGATCGGCTTCGGCGCGATCGTCTGGAGCGGCGTGATCAAGACCGTCAGCGCGATCTTCGTCTCGCCCGCGGTCGGCCTGCTGCTCGCGCTGCTGCTCGTCCTGCTCGTCGCCTGGACCAGCCTGAAACTCACCCCCCTCGGCGTCGACAAGCGCTTCCGCAAGCTCCAGCTGATCTCCGCCGCGCTCTATTCGCTCGGCCACGGCGGCAACGACGCGCAGAAGACGATGGGGATCATCGCGGTGCTGCTCTATTCGCAGGGGCTGCTCGGCGGCGAGTTCCACGTGCCCTTCTGGGTCGTGCTGTCCTGCCAGGCGGCGATGGCGCTCGGCACGCTGTCGGGCGGCTGGCGGATCGTCCACACCATGGGGTCGAAGATCACCCGGCTGACGCCCGCGCAAGGGTTCTGCGCGGAGACCGGCGGCGCGATCACGCTGTTCGCCGCGACCTTCTGGGGCGTGCCGGTCTCGTCGACGCACACGATCACCGGCGCGATCGTCGGCGTGGGTGCCGCGCGCCGCCTGTCCGCGGTGCGCTGGAACGTCGCCAGCAACATCATCATCGCCTGGACCGTGACGCTGCCCGCCGCCGCCGCGATCGGGGCGGCGACCTATTGGCTGACCGGGCTATTTATCTGATAAATGCAGGCGCTTACGACCTGTTAAGCATGATCGGAGGGCAATTGCGCAACCGCTGATGCGGTACGCTTGCGCAATGTTCTCGCGCTCTCCCGCCATTCCCCTCCGCGATCATCCCGACGCCACGAGCCTCATCCTGTTCGGGCTCGTCGAAAGCGACGAGGATGCGTGGAGCGCCGCGCAGCATGTCCGCCTCGCCAAGGTCGGCGCGGTCTGGCCGGTCGCGCTGATCGCGCACCTCGTGGCCGCGGCGATCGTCTTCGGCGTTTCGCTGGCGGCACGGCCGGCGCTGATCGCGGCGGTGGCGGTGCATGCGGGGGTGATCGCTCTGCTGTCCGGCGCGGCCTTCGCGACGGTGCGCAGCAGGACGCTGCGCGAATGGCCGATCCATCGCCGCAACGCGGTGCTCGCGACCTGCGCCGCCGGGCTCTCTGCTGCGCTCCTGTCGTTGCTCTGGGTCACCGTCGAGCTGCCGGGCGGGCCGATCGAGCTCGCCGGGCTGGTCGCGATCGTCGGCGCGATCAGCGTCACCGCGATCACGCTTTACGCCGTGCGCGCCGCGACCCTGGGGTTCGGCATCGGCCTGGCGCTGATGCTGACCTTGCTGTCGGGCGTCGGCATCGCACCGGTCGTCGCGATCGCCGCCTTTGCCGGCTTTGCCGCGGTCGCCTACCGGATGGCGCGGATCGACTATGCGCTCGCGCTCGATCACGCGGACCAGTCGAGCGAGGGCCGGCTCGCGATGAAGCTGATGGCGGAGTTCGAGAATTACGGCCCCGGCTGGTTCTGGGAAGCCGACCGGCGCGGCCGCATCACCTATATCTCGCCCAAGATGGCGCACGCGCTCCCGCCGCCGTCGGATCCGGAGGAGGGGTGCGACCCGTCGTCCGGGCTGGTCGGCTGCATCCTCACCGACCTGTTCCGCATGGACAGCGAGGCGCCCGGCACCGAACGCACGCTCGCCTTCCATTTGTCATCGCGCACCTCCTTCTCGGACTATTCGGTCTGCGCCGCCGCTGACCCCGCGCCCGAGCGCTGGTGGTCGATGTCGGGCCGACCAGTGATCGACGAGATCGGCCGGTTCCAGGGCTTTATCGGCACCGGCTTCGACCTCACCGAAAAGCGCAAGGCCGATGCCGAGATCAACCGCCTCGCGCTGTTCGACGGGCTGACCGGGCTCGCCAACCGCCAGCGGATGCGGCTCTCGCTTGACAAGACGCTCGCGCAGCAGGCCGGGCCCTACCGCCCGACCGCGCTCTTCCTGATGGATCTCGACCGGTTCAAGGCGGTCAACGACACGCTCGGCCACCAGGCGGGCGACCTGCTGCTCAAGCAGGTCGCGCAGCGGCTCACGCGCGTGGTCGGTGACGCAGGGCTCGTCGGCCGGCTCGGCGGCGACGAGTTCCAGGTCGTGCTCCCCGGTGTCGACAACCGCGACACGCTCAGCACCCTGTCGCGCGAGCTCATCCTCGCGCTGTCGCAACCCTATTTCATCAGCGGCGCGTCGGTCTCGATCGGCTGTTCGATCGGCATCGCGATCACCCCGCAGCACGGCAAGGATTCGGAGACGCTGATCCGCAACGCCGATCTCGCGCTCTATGCGGCCAAGGCCGATGGCCGCGGCGTCCACCGCTTCTATTCGGACGACATGCTGGCGGGGGCGAAATCGCGCAAGCAGCTCGAGGACGATCTGCGCATCGCGGTGACCGAGGGCGCGTTCCACCTCTGCTACCAGCCCGTCGTCAGCACGAAATCGACGCGGATCGTCGGCTATGAGGCGCTGATCCGCTGGAACCACCCGACGCGCGGCCCCGTGTCGCCCGCCGACTTCATTCCGATCGCCGAGGAATGCGGGCTGATCGAGGCGATCGGCACCTGGGTCCTGCGCACCGCGTGCAACGCCGCCGCGCGCTGGCCCGCCGACGTCCGCGTCGCGGTCAACGTCTCGCCGATCCAGTTCGCCAATCCCGCACTGCCAGCCCTCGTCACCAGCGCGCTCGCCCAGTCCGGGCTGCCCGCCAACCGGCTCGAACTCGAGATTACCGAGGGCGTCTTCCTCGACGAGAGCGCGTCCTCGGACCAGATGTTCAAGGCGCTGAAAGGGATCGGCGTCCGGCTCGCGCTCGACGATTTCGGCACCGGCTATTCGTCGCTCGGCTACTTACGCACCGCGCCGTTCGACAAGATCAAGATCGACCAGTCGTTCGTGAAGGGCGCGGCCGAACCGGGCAATCGCAACGCCGCGATCATCAAGGCGATCGTCATGCTCGCCGACACGCTCGGCATGGAGACGACGGCGGAAGGCGTCGAGCTTCAGGACGAGATCGCGCTCGTCCGCGATCTCGGCTGCAGCCATATCCAGGGCTATGTCTATGGCCGCCCGGTCCTCAACGAAGTGGTGATGGAACAGCTTTCCACCGCCGCGGGGGTGGCGACCGCCGCCGGGTTCAAGACCAGCCGCGCGCCGCGCGTGCGGATGCTGCGCTCCGCACGGCTGCTGGTCGAGGATACGCTCGTCGATGTCCGCGTCCGCGACATCTCGACCAGCGGCGCGATGGTCGAGGGGCTGATGGTCCGCGGCGATCCGACCCGCGCCGGCGTCTCGATCGAGCTCGTCGATGGGCAGATGATCGGCGCGCAGATTCGCTGGCTGCGCGATGGCCGCGCCGGGCTCGCCTTCGACCATCCGGTCGATATCGAACGGCTCGGCCCCCCGCCGCTGGTCCGCGGGATGCGCCGCGCGGGCTGACCGCGGGCGCGCGCGGCTCGCTCGAAAATATTTCGAAAGGCGCGAAATCCGCTTGCGTATCGCGAACCCGGCGCAGATCCACGCGTCGCGCCGCCGCCGCCGCGTCGGGATACCCCATCGACCCCGGGCAGGGCCGCAACGGGCCAACTAGCGGCTTGCACCCGCTGCGGGATTGGCACAGTATCTGGGGGCTACTTACAGCGGCAGGCCCTATCTCTGGTAGAACATGGTGCGCCCCTCGGGCTGCCACCCTGGTTGTCGACAGGCGTGACCACGCGCTGCCGATCAGTTTTTGTTCTGCTTTTGATCTGCCCGATGATAGCATGGGATATGCTCCCGATTCGAACGATTACAGAATTTTAGGAGCGGTCTTTTGGATTTCAGAGACAGCAGCCGGGATAGCGACATGACGACCGACACCATCGAACAGACCCTCGACACGCCCGCAGCAGAGGCCCCCAAGGCGCCGCGTCAGGCGCAGGACAGCCATTCCGTGCGCGCGCAGATTTACCCGGTCGAGGTCGATCACAGCCGCGACGCGCTGCTGACCGAATTCGGCAAGGAGACGCTGAAGGACCGCTATCTGCTCCCGGGCGAGAGCTATCAGGATCTGTTCGTCCGCGTCGCGTCTGCGTACGCCGATGACGCCGGCCACGCGCAGCGCCTCTACGACGCGATCTCGAAGCTCTGGTTCATGCCCGCCACCCCCGTTCTCTCGAACGGCGGCACCGGTCGCGGCCTGCCGATCTCCTGCTATCTCAACTCGGTCCCCGACAGCCTCGGCGGCATCGTCGACACCTGGAACGAGAATGTCTGGCTCGCCTCGCGCGGCGGCGGCATCGGCACCTATTGGGGCAATGTCCGCGGCATCGGCGAGCCGGTCGGCCTCAACGGCAAGACCAGCGGCATCATCCCGTTCGTCCGCGTCATGGATTCGCTCACCCTCGCCATCTCGCAGGGCTCGCTGCGCCGTGGCTCGGCCGCCGTCTATCTCGACGTCTCGCATCCCGAGATCGAGGAATTCCTCGAGATCCGCAAACCCTCGGGCGATTTCAACCGCAAGGCGCTGAACCTCCACCACGGCGTGCTGATCACCGACGCCTTCATGGAGGCGGTGCGCAACGGCGAGGAATGGCACCTCCGCTCGCCGAAGGATCAGGCGATCCGCGCCACGGTCGACGCGCGCTCGCTGTTCCAGAAGCTCGTCGAGACGCGTCTCCAGACCGGCGAGCCCTACATCGTCTTTGCCGATCACGTGAACAAGGCGATGCCCAAGCATCACCGCGAGCTCGGCCTCAAGGTCTCGACCTCGAACCTGTGCTCGGAAATCACGCTGCCGACCGGCAAGGATCACCTCGGCAACGAGCGGACCGCGGTCTGCTGCCTGTCGTCGCTGAACCTCGAAACCTGGGATCAGTGGAAGGACGAGAAGGGCCTGATCGAGGACGTCATGCGCTTCCTCGACAACGTGCTGCAGGACTATATCGACCGCCATGAGCCCGGCATGGAACGCGCCGCCTATTCGGCGGGCCGCGAGCGTTCGGTCGGCCTTGGCGTCATGGGCTTCCACAGCTTCCTTCAGGCACGTGGCATCCCGTTCGAAGGCGCGATGGCCAAGTCGTGGAACCTGCGGATGTTCAAGCACATCAACGCGCAGGCCAATGAAGCCTCGATGCAGCTCGCGATCGAGCGCGGGCCCTGCCCCGACGCCGCCGATGTCGGCGCGATGGAGCGGTTCAGCTGCAAGATGGCGATCGCGCCGACCGCGTCGATCAGCATCATCTGCGGCGGCACGTCGGCCTGCATCGAGCCGATCCCGGCGAACATCTACACGCACAAGACGCTCTCGGGCAGCTTCTCGATCAAGAACCCGTATCTCGAGAAGATGCTCGCCGAGAAGTCGAAGAACTCGGACGCGGTGTGGAACTCGATCCTCGAACAGGGTGGTTCGGTCCAGCATCTCGACTTCCTCTCGACCGAGGAAAAGGACTGCTACAAGACCAGCTTCGAGATCGACCAGCGCTGGCTGCTTGAACTCGCCGCGGACCGCACGCCGTACATCGACCAGGCGCAGTCGCTGAACCTGTTCATCCCCGCGGACGTGGAAAAGTGGGACCTGCTGATGCTCCACTTCCGCGCCTGGGAGCTCGGCATCAAGTCGCTCTACTATCTCCGCTCCAAGTCGGTGCAGCGCGCTGGCTTCGCCGGCGGGGTCGAGGCGGACAACACCATCGACCTGCGTCAGATCGACGTCGAGTCGAAGGATTATGACGAGTGCCTCGCCTGCCAGTAAGCCCCTGACCCATTACTGTGGCGGGCCCGCCCGCCGCCTGATCGAACAGCCTGTCGCGCTCCCCGCGCGACAGGCTTTTTCGTGGGTACGTCCGCCTTGGTCCAAAGCGGGCCGGTCTGCGGCTTGTCGCCCCCGTGCGCGCGGCCTAGCCCGGTCGCCGGGACAGCGCGCTGGGGGGCGTCGATGGGGACAGGGCTCGCGACGCGTCTGACGATCATGCTGCTGGCCCCGGCCCTGACACTCGCGCCCGCCTCACCCGCCGCCGCCCGCCAGAGAAGCGCGCAGAAGACCGGCTTCACGCTGCCCCCCGGCAGCGGCAAGACCATCCTCCTGATCCGCCCGAGCATCCGCGTCGGCGCGCGCTCGACCGGCGGGATGTTCGAACCCAATGGCGACTGGACCGACCAGGCCCGCCGCAACATCGAAACCGCACTCGCCGCGCAGCAACAGGCGCTCGGCAACCGCGTGATCCCCGCGCCCATAGCGGACGGCGATGCGGCGCGGCTCGTGGCGGACTATGCCGCGCTGTTCGCCGCGGTCTCGCAATCGGTGATCCGCTATCAGTTCTTCGCCGGCGACCGGCTGCCGACCAAGAAACGGGCGACGCAGGCCGGGCGGTTCGACTGGACGCTCGGGCCCGGCATCGCGCGGCTGCCCGGCGCGCGCGACGCCGATTACGCGCTCTTCCTCAGCACCAGCGACGCCTATGGCTCGACCGGGCGCAAGCTGCTGCAGATCGTCGCGATGCTGGGGCCCGGCATCCCGCTCAGCGCGGGCGAACATGCGGGCTATGCCGGGCTGGTCGATCTGCGGACGGGCGACCTGCTCTGGCTCAACGCCGACCGCGCGATGGGCGGCGACCTGCGCACCCCCGAAGGCGCCGCCCGCCGCGTCCAGCAACTGCTCGCCGATTTCCCCGGCAGCACCCCCGCCCCCCGATGACCGTCACCGCGCTCGCCCTCGCCCTGCTCGCCGCGACCGCCCCCGCCCCGCCCCCCTATGCCGGCGCCTATCAACCGGTCGGCGTCGACGAGATCGGCGCCTGGGCCGAGGCGGACGAGGACGAACGGCAACTCGCGCTGTCGCCGCTGCTGATCCGCGACGCCGCGCTCGACGCCTATGTCCGCCGCGCGCTCTGCGACACGGTCGGCGCGGCGCGCTGCGCCGGCGTGCGGGTCTATGTCCTGCGCGTGCCTTTGTTCAACGCGAGCATGGCGGCGAACGGGACGATGCGCGTGTTCAGCGGGCTGCTGCTCCGCGCCCGCAGCGAGGCGGAGCTCGGCGCGGTGCTCGGACATGAATTCGGCCATTTCGAACGCCGCCACACGCTTGCGCAGTTCCGGGCGCAGCGTACCGGCTCCGACCTGCTCGGCTGGGGCGCGGTGCTCGCCGCAATGGTCCCCGATGCCGATCTGCGCCGCCGCTTCGCCACGCTCGGCCGATCGGTCTACGGCGCACTCTACCGCTTCTCGCGCGATCAGGAACGCGAGGCCGACCGGCTCGGGATCGGCTATCTCAACGCCAGCCGCCTCCGCCCCCAGGCCGCCGCGCAGCTGTGGCACAGCGCGATCGCCGAGGCCGGTGCCTCCGCGGTCGCGCGCGGCGCGCACCGCCCGCGGCTCGACCGCATCGGCTTCTACGCCTCGCACCCGCCCGAGGCCGAACGCGCCGCCACGCTCGATGCGCTCGCGCTGCCCGACGCGACGGACCGCGACGACGGCGCCGACCGCCATGCCGACGCGCTCGCGCCGTGGCTGCCGCTGTTCCTCGACGACCAGATCAAGCTCAACGACTTCGGCGCCAGCGCCTATCTGATCGCCGCCTGTGCGGCGCGCGGCTGGACCGCAGCGCTGTGGCGCGCGCGCGGCGACCTGTACCGCGCCCGCGGCAACCCCCACGACCTCGTCAACGCCGCACGCTTCTATGCGCAGGCCACCGCGCTCGACCCTAGCCTCGCCGCCGCACAGCGCGGACTGGGGCTCGCACTGGTCCGGACCGGCCGCCTCGCGGAGGGACAGGCGGCACTACGCCGCTATCTCGCGCTCGACCCCGCCGCCGGCGATGCGACCATGATCGCGGCCCTGATCGCCGCCCCGGAGGACCGCTGATGCGCTACCCGCTGCTCCCCGCCCTCCTCATGCTCCTGCCCGCGCCCGCCGACGCCAACGCCTATCGCGCGCAGGGCAAGCCGGTCCGCGTCGCCCGGACGATGACCGTCACCCCGCCGCGCGACTGGAACCAGCTCTCCGCCCGCCCGGGCCGCAAGGCCGAGGTCTGGACACTCGACGGTGAGCGGCTCAACGCGGTCACCTGGTTCGGCGGGATCGCACCCGGCGAGCCGCTGCTGCGCGAACCCCGGCGCCGCAGGACGCTCCCCCGCTACAGCGACGCGATGCTGCTCGCCGAGATCCCCGAACTGCTCGAATCGACCTATCGCAGCGCGGGCGGAATCGCGGACTTCACGCTCACCACCGCAGCGCCCGACCCGTTTCTCGGCCATGCCGGCATCCGCTTCGGCTATGCCTATGTCGACGCCGACGATCTGCCCCGCCGGGGCGAGGCACGCGCGGCGATCGTCGCGGGGCTGCTCTACATCGTCACCTTCGACGCGCCGCGGACCGACTATTTCGACCGGCTGCTCGGCGACGTCCACCGCCTCACCGACAGCGCCGCGCTCTAGAACGCGCCCGCCACGAGCGGCCGGTCCGCCTCCATCACCGCGTGCAGCCACGGCGCGAGCTCCGCCATCGAATAGGGTTTGTGCAACAGCGCAAAGCCCTGCGCGCCGTCCTTCGAGATCACGTCGCTATAGCCGCTGGTCAGCAGCACACGCATCGCGGGAAAGTCCCGGCGGACATATTGCGCCAGCGCGACGCCGTTCATCCCCGGCATCACCACGTCCGAAAACATCACGTCGAACGCGTCCACCTCCCGCGCGAGGATCGCCAGCGCCTCCTCGGCATCGCGCGCGAACACGATCGCGTGACCCAGATCGGCGAGCGCGGACATCGCGAAGTCGCCGACCGCGGCATTGTCCTCGACCACCAGGATCCGCAGCGACGGCCCGTCGCCGCGCGCCTCCGCCGCGATGCCGACCCCCGCCGGCACGCCGGTCGGGTCATGCGGCAGATACAGCGTGAACGTCGCGCCCGCGCCGGGCGTGCTCTCGACGATCACCTCGCCGCCCGACTGCTTCACGAACCCGAACACCTGCGACAGGCCCAGCCCGGTGCCGTGGCCGATCGCCTTCGACGTGAAGAACGGCTCGAAGATATGCTCGATATGCGCCGGGTCGATCCCGCTGCCCGTGTCGTGCACGCCGATCGTCACGAAATCGCCGTCGCGCGCGACATGGCCGCGCACCGCCGGGATCCGCGCCGCGCGCCCGACCACGATCCGAAGCGCACCGCGCCCCGCCATCGCGTCGCGCGCATTGACCGCCAGGTTGACGATCGCGGTCTCGAGCTGGCTCGCATCCGCATGCGTCAGGCACGGCGTGTCGGGCAGGCTCAGCGCGATGTCGATGAACGATCCCGACAGCGTCGCCAGCATGTCGGTCATCCCGCTGACGACGGCGCGGACGTCGAGCACCTCGGGGGTCAGCGACGATCGCCGCGCAAAGGCGAGCAGTTGGTTGGTCAGCTTGGTCGCGCGGTCGGCGGTGTCCGCGATCGCAGTGATGTAGCGGTCGCGCCGATCCGCGCTCAGGTCGGGCCGCCGCAACAGGTCGGTCGATCCGCGGATCACCGTCAGCAGATTGTTGAAATCATGCGCAATACCGCCGGTAAGCTGGCCCAGCGTCTCCATCTTCTGCGCCTGGCGCAGCGCCTCGTGCGCCTGGGTCAGCTCCGCGGTCCGCTCCGCCACGCGCTGTTCGAGCGTGTCGTTGACCTCCTGCACCGCCTTGAACAATTGCGCATTGTCGATCGCGATCGCCGCCTGCGCCGCGACGCCGACCAGCAGCCGCTCGTGCCGTTCGCCGAAACGCCCGGGCTCGGAATGGCCGAACAACAGCCCGCCCAGCACCACCCCGGTGCGCGACGTGACCGGCACCGACAGATAGCTGCGCACTGGCAGATGCCCGCGCGGCATCCCGTAATGCGGCGCGCTCTTGCCGTAGCGCGGGTCGGTGCGGATATCGTCCGAGCGGATCACGCCCTCGTTGCGGAAGGTCGGTCCGAACACCGCGGTCGCGCGCGGCCGGCCGAGCTTCTCGAACGCCGCACGCTCCGCCCCGGCCAGCGTGAACAGGTGCAGCCGCTCGCCGGTCTCGTCCATCAGGTTGTGGAAATACGCCCCGAACTCCGCCCCGGTCAGCTTGACCCCCGCATCGGTGACCATCTGGATCAGCGGCTCGAGCTCGAGCTCGGCGACCAGCGCCGCGCCGGTGACGTTCAGCGTCTCCAGGCTGTGCGTCTCCCAGCGCAGGCTGCGCTCGGCGAGCACCGCGTCGGTCGTCTCGATCACCACCGCCAGCACGCCCGCGGGCACCCCGTCCGCATCGAGCACGGGTGAATAATTGAGGTCGAGGAACACCGTCTCGGGCTCGCCGTGGCGGTACAGCGTCAGCTCCTGCCGCGCATAGCTCCGCGTCTTGCCGGCCATCCCGGCGCGCACAACGCCGTCGTTGAACGCCGCCGCCTCCGTCCAGGCCTCGCGCACCGGCATGCCGAGAATCGCGGGATGCTTGTCCTGCGCGATCGTCGCATAGCGCGCATTGTAGAGCAGGATCCCCTCCTCGCCCCACAGCAGCGCCATCGGCACCGGCGCGCGCAACAGGATCGACACCACGGTCCGCAGATGCGGCGGCCAGCCCTCGATCGGGCCGAGCGGGGTCGCCGACCAGTCGAACGCCGCGATCAGCGCCGCGAGCGGTCCGTCGCCCAGGAATCCATGTCGCTCAGCCACGCTGCCCCACCTTGCCCCCACCCCGGGTCCGAAATCCTGCGTCCCTGATCACCGTACACGCACGGGCGTTAACCCCATCCTATACACCGCACCGTCACCGCGAAACGCTGCAATGTCCGTCACCTGCGCTACTGCGCCGACAGTGCATCGCCGATCCGCGCCGCGACCTCGCCGATGCGATAGGGCTTCTTCAGCACCGTCTCCGCCGCCAGCTCGTCGCCGAACGTCGCGACATCGGCATAGCCGCTCGCGAACAGCAGCGGCATGGCGGGGGCGACTGCGCGGATCCGCCGCGCCAGGTCGACGCCCGACATGCCCGGCATCACCACGTCGGTCAGCACCAGGTCGAACGACGCGCGCCCGAATTCGGTCAGCGCCTCGGACCCGCTCGCCGCCGCGACCACCTGATAGCCGATCTCCTCGATCATCTGCGCGGCGACCCCGCGGACGTCATTGTCGTCGTCGACCACCAGGATCCGCTGCCGCGACCCGGTCGCCTGGGCCAGCCGTTCGATCGCAACCGGATCGGCGACCTCGGTCGTCCGCGGCAGGTACAAGGTGATCACCGTCCCCTCGTTCTCCGCGCTGACGATCCGGACCGTGCCGCCCGACTGGCGGGCAAAGCCGTAGACCTGCGCGAGCCCCAAGCCCGTGCCCTTGCCCTGCCCCTTGGTGGTGAAGAACGGCTCGAACGCGCGCGCGAGCACGGCGGGCGTCATCCCCGCACCGGTATCGGCGACCTGGATCGAAACATAAGCGCCCGGGTTCAGCTCGGCGGTCAGCGCGTCGGGCACCGCGGCCAGGTTGCGCGTCGCGATCCGCACCACCCCGCCCGACGGCATCGCGTCGCGCGCGTTGATCGCCAGGTTGAGCAGCACGACCTCGAGCTGCGTCGGATCGACCATCGCGCGCCAGACATCGTCCGCCAGGTCGAGCTCGACCGTCACCGCCGCGCCGATCGACCGCGCGAGCAGGTCCGCCATCGACGCGACGACCTGGTTGGGCTCGACCGGTACCGGCGACAGGTGCTGGCGTCGCGAAAAGGACAGGAGCTGCGCGGTCAGCGTCGCGCCGCGCTCGCCCGCCTGCAACGCCATGCTCGCCAGCCGCCGGATCTTCTCGTCGTCGGTCCGCCGCAGCAACAGGTCGAGCGAGCCGATCACCGCGGTCAGCAGATTGTTGAAATCATGCGCGATGCCCCCCGTCAGCTGGCCGATCGCCTCCATCTTCTGCGCCTGGACCAGCCGCGCCTCGGCCCGCTCGCGCTCGGCGATCTCCGCGGTCAGCCGGTCGTTCGCCGCCGCCAGTTCGCGCGTCCGCGCCTCGACCTTCGCTTCCAGCGTATCCGCCAGATCGCGCAGCTCGGCGCGTGCCTTTTCGCGGTCCTCGAAATGCCGTGCCGCCAGCCGCTGGCGTTGCCGCGCGCGCAGCGCCGCGCGCGCCGCACTGACCAGCGACGCAGGATGGAGCGGGCGTTCGAGCAGGGTCACATTGGCGACCGCCTCGACCTCGCGCGCGCCGCGCCGCGGCTCGCCGCGCTTGCTCAGCAGGATGAACGGGAAGTCGGACCAGGGCGCCTGTGCGGCAATCGCTGCGAGCAGCCGCTCCTGGTCGAGCCGCGACAGCGCGTCGTCGGTCAGGATCGCGCCGGCATGCGTGCCCCCCGCGATCGCCGCGAACAACGCGGTCCCGTCGGCATCCGGCACCGCGGCGATATCGGCAGAGCGCAGCACCTGCGCGGTCACGTCGGCGTCGCGGCCGGTCGGCGCGACCACCAGGAAATCGTCGGTCATCATCGCCGGTCGGTCAGGATTCGTCACGGTTCGTCAGCAGGGCGGCGCTGCCCCCATATTCGGGCGTCCCGGTCAGCACACCGCGAAACCCGGTCAGCTGCGGCCCGACGCGGATCCCGCCGCTGTCGATCCGGAACTCGCGCAAGGTCCCCTCATGCGGACCCATCCGGCGTTTCAGGAACGACATCACCCGCCGGATCGCGCCATCCGCCTCGAAGAACCTGAGCAGCATCACCGAATCCGCCAGATAGGTCAGGTCGACCGGCGACTGCATCGTCCCGATCATCCCGGCCTGCGTCAGGACGAGCAGCCCCAGCACGCCCTGCTGGTTCAGATAGGTGACGACCTCGTGCATCTGCAGCAGCATGTGCTGCTCCTCGGGCATGGCGAGCTGATAACCCGACAGCGAATCGAGCACGACCACCGTCGCGCCGACCCGCTCGACCTGGTCGCGGATGATCCCGGTCAGCTCGCCCGGCGACAATTCGCCCGGATCGACCTGGCGGAAGCACAGCCGCCCCGCCGCGACATGGTCGCTGAGGTCGAGGTCCATCCCCGCCGCGCGGCGCATGAACACGCGCTCGGTCTCGTCGAAGCTGACGAACAGCGCCTTCTCCCCGCGTTCGAGCGCGGCGAAGACATATTGCAGCGACAGCGTCGTCTTGCCCGATCCCGACGGCCCGATGATCAGCGTCGTCGTCCCGTAATCCAGCCCGCCGCCCGACAGCGTGTCCAGCTCCTCGATCCCGCTCGACGCCAGCCGGTCGACGAAACCCGTATCGGGATGCGCGACCGCGGTCAGCCGCGGAAAGATCTGCAACCCGCCGCGCCGGATCACGAAGTCGTGGAAGCCACCGCGAAACGCGCGCGCGCGCATCTTGTACACGCGCAGCCGCCGTCGCTCGGATCCATAGGGCAGCGCGATCTGTTCGAGCCGGACGACGCCGTGCGCCAGGCTGTGCAGGCTGAGATCGTCCTCGGTCTGCGTCAGGTCGTCGAGGAACAAGGCGGTGCAGCCCCGCTGCGCGAAATAATGCTTGAGCGCGAGCAGCTGCCGGCGGAACCGCAGCGGCCCCTGCGCGAGCAGGCGGATCTCGGACAGGCTGTCGAACACGATCCGCGTCGGCTCGACCTTGCTGACCGCCTCCATCACCATGTTGACCGTCTCGCCGAGTTCGAGATCGGACGAATAGACGATCGACTGTTCGCGATCGACATCGAGGCTGAGTTCGGGCGGCACCAGTTCGAAGATGTCGACCCCGGTCATGTCCCAGCCATGCGTCCTGGCGACATGGAGCAGCTCGTCGCGGCTTTCCGACAGCGTGATGTACAGGCACCGCTCGCCCGCATCGCGCCCGGCGAGCAGGAACTGCAGCCCGAGCGTCGTCTTGCCCGACCCCGGCTCGCCCTCGATCAGGTGGACGCGGTTATACGCATAGCCGCCGTCGAGGATATAGTTCAGCGGGTCGAGGCCGGTCGATACGACGCTCCCGTCGGAGGGTGATGACGGTTCTTGGCGCACGCGACATTTCTCCAGGCCAGTCCGGGCGCCGCGCCGGACCATGTCCGGTTCGAGAGCCCCCGCCCAACAACCCCCCGGCAACGCACAAGTTTCCGCTGCGGAATTTTTGCAAAAGTCACCGCGGTCCGGCCGCGTCGGCGGGGGGGCGGCGGGCTGGAGGACTGGGGGGCCTAAGCCCCCGCCCCCGTCCGGCGCACCACGCGTTCGAGGATCGCGAGCGGCATCGCCCCCTTCAGCAGCACCGAATGGAATCCCTTCGGCGTATATCCCGGCCGCGCCTTCGCCTCGTCGCGCAGGCGGGTCCACACCGTGTGGCCGATCTTGTAGCTGCACGCCTGGCCGGGCCACACCGTGTAGCGATCGATCTCGCCCTGGCTGCGGCCGCGCGCGATCCCGGTCGTCGCGATCAGGTAATCGGTCGCCTTTTCGCGGCTCCAGCGTTTCGCGTGCATCCCGCTATCGACCACCAGCCGCGTCGCGCGGAACAGCAGCGACTGGAGATAGCCGACCTGCCCCAGCGGATCGCCCTCATACATCCCCATCTCGTCGGCGAGCTGTTCGGCATAGAGCGCCCAGCCCTCCGAATAACCGCTGAAGAACCCACGCCGGCGGATCAGCGGGATCTGCTCGCTTTCGAGCGCGAGGCTGACCTGGAGATGATGCCCCGGCACCGCCTCGTGATGCGTCAGCGTGGCGAGCCCGAATTTGGGCCGGTCGAACGTGTCGCGCAGGTTGATGTAATAGATCGCCGGTCGCGACCCGTCGAGCGAGGCGTTCTGGTAATAGCCGCCCGGCGCGCCCGCCTGGATCGTCGGCGGCACGCGGCGCACCTCGACCGGCGCCTTGGGCAGGCTCGCGAACGCCTCGGGCAGCCGCGCCTGCATCGCGACGATCTGCCGGTTGAGATGCGCGAGCAGCGCGTCGCGGCCCGCATCGGTGTTGGGATAGAGCTGGTCGGGTCGCTTGTTGAGCGCCACCAGCCGCTCGCCGACGGTGCCTCCCGTCATCCCCTGCGTCTTCAGGATGCCGTCGATCCGCGCGCCGATCTCGGCGACCTGCGCAAGGCCCAACCGGTGGATCTCGTCCCCGCTCATCGCCACCGTCGTCGCGGCCTCCGCCGCCGCGGCATAATAGGCGTCGCCATCGGGCAGCCGCCAGCAGCCCGCATCATGCACCGCCTTGGCACGCAACTCGGCGACCAGCGCACGCTGCCGCTCGAGCGCGGGGCGGACGTCGCGCTCGACGATCGCGGTCGCGCGCGCGACGCGGTCGTCGGGCAGCCCCGCGGCCTTCAGCTTGGTGGCGAAGCTCGTCACCATCACGCTCTGCGCCGCCGCGCCCTCCATCGCGCTGCCCAACTGTTTCAGCGTCGTGTCGAGGATATAGTCGGGTGCGAACACGCCGCGCGCCGCGTCGCTGCGCTGCTGCTCGCTGCTGTCGTCGATCGCCTTGGGCAACGCGGACAGTCGCTGCAGATACGCATCCGCCTCGCCCGCATCGCGCACCCGCGTCTGCGATTCGAGGAAATCGGGCACGTCGCGATACGGCCCGGTCAGCTGGCTCAGCACATAGGGCGCGAACCGCCCGAGGCTGCTGCCATAGGTGAACCGCTTCGCGCCCGCGACCGCGCGCGTCAGCTGATAGGTCACGATCTCGTGATCGAGCGCGGCGTCGCTCGACAGCCCGCTCGTCCCGAACGCGCGCAGCTCGGCGAGTTCCTTGGTCGCCTGCGCCAGCTCGCGCGCACGCCCCGCCGCCGACTGGTCGTCGAGCCGCGCCTTCAGCCCGCTGCGCGTCCCCGTGTCGAGCCCCAGGCGCGTCGCCTGTTCGGGCGAGTCGTCGAGCCGCGCATAGAAGAACCGGTCGAGCATCGTGCGCAGCGCCGCGTCGCGCGATCCCGCCGCGGCGGCCCCCTTCAGCGGGACCGCACCGATGACGGACGCGGCAGCGGCACTCGTTAGAAACCGACGACGATGCATGGACTACTCCCCTGATTCGGGAAGGGTGTAGCATCCGGGCGGTCTCGATCCACCCCGGGCCCCATGCTATCTAGAACTTACGCGCTCAGACGGGCGAGACGCCGTCCGCATTCACCAGGTCGTCGCCGACCAGCGTGCCGACCAGCCGGACGCGCTTCTCGACCAGGTCGACCGGCGTGCGGTGGAGCTCGAGCTCATAGCGCCCGCCCATGTCGCGGCGCAGGTAGAACGCACCGCCGTCACGGATCAGCGTCCCCGTCTCGTCGATCTTGGTTCCGATGGTCGTCATGGCGCGCGGCCTCCTGCCAGCGGCGATACCGCAGGTGACGCGCGACGCAACCCCCGGCGGCGTCGGCCCGCCGGCAGAAGTGTCCCACGCGCCCAAGGGATACGGCAAGGGATACGACGGGCGGTCTGCACCGTTATACCCGCACGCGCGTCCTGCCGACGCGATCCTGGAACATCATGGCCCTCACCCCCCGTCTCTCCGGCAAGCTGGCGGCGCGCGCGCATCATTCGCCCGCCGCCGCCGGTTTCCTCCACCGCCTCGCGCCGTTCTTCGCTGCCGATCAGGTCGTCGGCGGGCCGCTGCTCATCGCCACGATCGTCGCCTTGGTCTGCACCAACCTGCCGATCGCGCATGATTATCAGACGATGTGGGACAGCACGCTCGAAATTCGGCTCGGCAGCTTCCGCGCCGCGCACCCGCTCGCCGACTGGGTGAACGAGGCGCTGCTGCCGCTGTTCTTCCTGATCATCGGCGCGGAGGTGAAGCGCGAATTCACCAAGGGCGCGCTGTCGACCGTGCGCACCGCGATGTTCCCGCTCGCCGGTGCGATCGGCGGGATCCTCGTCCCCGTCGCGGTCTATCTCGCCTTCAACTACGGGACCGTCGGCGAGCGGCTGGGGCACCGTCATCACCTCGGACACCGCGTTCGCGCTCGCGATCATCGGCATGTTCGCGACCCGGCTGCCGGTCTCGATCCGCGCGGTGCTGCTGGCGTTCGCGGCGATCGACGATGTCGGCGGGCTGCTCGTCATCGCGGTCGCCTATACCGGCACCCTGGTCCTGCCGATGCTGGTCGTCGCGGCGGTCGCCTATGTCGCGATCTTCGTGCTGCTGCGGCTGAAGCTCGTCTCGCCCATCCCCTATGTGCTGCTCGGGCTGATCGTCTGGGCGGGCGTCTATGCGTCTGGTATCCATGCGACGATCGCCGGCGTGATGCTCGGGCTGTTGTCGCCGACCCAGTCGCGGCTGTCCGAACGCCGCTTCGCCGAGCGCGTCCAGGCCCCGATCGACCGCTTCAAGCAGGCGGTCGACGAGGCGGAGTCGGGCGACCCCGAGGAAAACGAGGAAATCCAGCGCAAGGCGCAGCAACAGCTTGGCTATATCCAGGAA
Organism: Sphingomonas sp. STIS6.2; assembly: GCF_000732685.2. Classification (NCBI taxonomy): domain Bacteria; kingdom Pseudomonadati; phylum Pseudomonadota; class Alphaproteobacteria; order Sphingomonadales; family Sphingomonadaceae; genus Sphingomonas; species Sphingomonas sp. STIS6.2. The sequence goes on along the minus strand of NZ_JPDP02000100.1, from coordinate 56,268 downwards.
ATGACCGAGGCGACCGACGAACCCGCCGAACGCCTCGTCCAGATGCTCAACCCCTGGGTGTCCTATGTCGTCCTGCCGCTGTTCGCGCTCTCGGCCGTGCGGATCCATTTCTCGACCGACCTGCTCGCCGACGCCGCGGGATCGCTGCTCGGGATCGGCGTGTTCGCCGGGCTCGCGTTCGGCAAGCCGCTCGGTTTCGTCACCGCGACCTGGCTGGCGGTCAAGGCGGGCGCCGCCGAACTGCCCGACGCGGTCACCTGGCGGATGGTGCTCGCGATCGGCGCGCTGTCGGGGATCGGCTTCACCATCTCGCTGTTCATCGCCAATCTCGCCTTTCCCGATGCGCAGCGGACCGAGATGGCGTCGCTCGCGGTGCTCGCCGCGTCGCTCGCCTCGGGCGCGCTCGGCTATGTCCTGCTCCGCACCGCCGCGGCGCGGACCGAGGCCGGCTGACCACGGAACCTCCGCCGCCCACCGGGCGCTTCCATCTGGATCCCGTATGATGGAGGTATGACGATGACCGAAGCCTATTGGGGCGACACGACGCCGCCCGACATCGACTGGCGGATGAGCGCCGCGCTCGAAAACGTGCCCCGCGGCGACACCGACGTCGCCGAGGTGACCAACCTCGAGACCGCGGTCCGCACCTGGACCACGCTCGATCCCGAGCATCAGCGCGCCGCGACACTGACGCCCGAGCATGCGCTCCAGATCGGGCCCGAGGGCGCGGTCCGGCACTTCAGCGGCGATGCGATCGCAGCACTCGCCGCACTGCTCCCGACCGCTGGGCGCGCGGCCCCGGTCGACGACGACCCCGAAGCCGCCTGATCGCGTCGTTTCGGGGCCCGGACGGCGCCTGTCCGGCCCCGAAACCCGCGGAATTCCGCGGGCTCGCAGGGGTCTCGACCACCCGAGCCCGCCCCGACGCCCGATCCCGTATCTGGTGTTGGAATGCCCCGGACCACACCATCCCTAGGTGCAAGTCGGATAATTCGCGGCTCTTATCGAAATAAGTGCATAGCGATATCCGGCCCGATCATGTAGATAAATGGCGTCACGCAGCGCCGCCCATCGGCGACGCCGGGCCCAGCTAGGACGGAGACGACATGCGCAGCAAATCGCACTCTGCCGCCGGGCGGACACCGGCCGACGCCACCCCGATTCGGGTGGCCGGTGCAGCAGCGCGAGACCGCGTACGTACGACGCGAAAAGGGCGCCCCGGATCGCTCCGGAACGCCCCTGTCGTGCACTCGGCGCGCCCCCTCCGCTCGGGAGAGGGCGCCGCGCGGTTACTCGCTCTCTTCGAACGTCAGCGCGTTCGCGCCGGTCGCGCTCAGGCGGACCTTGTCACCCTCGATCTCGGCGACGAGGCCGAGCGAGATATAGTGATGCTTCGCGCCCTGCCCGTCCTGCGACTGCGGCGAATCATTCTTGGTCAGCTTGATGCGGTCGCCGTCGACATGATCGACGGTACCGACATGAACGCCGTCCGCGCCGATGACTTCAGCGTGTTCCTTGATCTGAGTTGCGTCGACCATTTTGCGTCTCCTGTGGTGGGTCTGGGTGCAGAACGCGCGTCTCGGGCATTGGTCGCATGACCTATGGCAGCGCCATCATGTTTGTCGTCGCGGCCCTGCTCGGGATCATCGGCGTCGCGATGCTGTTGCGGCTGCGCAGCCCCGACGTCAGCGACAAGCAGGTCTATGCCTTCCGGATGATCGGCATCATGCTCACCTCGGGCGCGATCGTGCTCGCGCTGTCGGCGGGCGCGATGTGGCAATGGACGCTCGAATCGTGAACACGCTCGTCCTGATCCTCGCGGTCGTCGGCATCTGCGCGGCGAACATGATCCTCGGCCGTCACTGGAGCCGGCTCGACCATAATCCCTGGTCGGGCGACTTTCGCGGCGAGACCTTCTGGGGTCCGACGCCCGGCTGGAACCCCGGCGCGCTCGACATCGGCAAGATCCGCCAGCGCGGCCGCGTGCTGATGATCGCCGCACCGATCGCGTCGCTGCTGTTCCTCGTCGTCGTCATCACCAGTTCAAGCCGTTTCTAGCTTCACCAGTTTCCTCAATTTTCTAAATTTGTCCCGGAGTATCCCATGTCCCTCCTCGAAGCCCGCAAGCAGTACAAGCCGTTCGAATACCCCTGGGCGTTCGAATTCTGGAAGCGCCAGCAGCAGCTCCACTGGCTCCCCGAGGAAGTGCCCTTGGGCGAGGATTGCCGCGACTGGGCGCAGAAGCTCAGCGATCACGAGCGCAACCTGCTGACGCAGATCTTCCGCTTCTTCACCCAGGCCGATGTCGAGGTGCAGGATTGCTACCACGAGAAATACGGCCGCGTGTTCAAGCCGACCGAGATCAAGATGATGCTGGCCGCGTTCAGCAACATGGAGACGGTGCACATCGCCGCCTACAGCCATCTGCTCGACACCATCGGCATGCCCGAGAGCGAATATGGCGCCTTCCTCGAATATGCCGAGCTGAAGGACAAGCATGACTATATGCAGAGCTTCGGCGTCGACAATGACGAGGATATCGCGCGCACGCTCGCGATGTTCGGCGGCTTTACCGAGGGCGTCCAGCTCTTCGCCTCGTTCGCGATGCTGATGAACTTCCCGCGCTTCAACAAGATGAAGGGCATGGGCCAGATCGTCACCTGGTCGATCCGCGACGAATCGCTGCACTGCGAGGGCATCATCAAGATGTTCCACACCTTCTGTGCGGAGCGTCAGTGCCTGACCAAGGCGGTCAAGGACGACATCGCCGACGTCTGCCAGACGACGATCCGCCTCGAGGACAATTTCATCGATCTCGCCTTCGAGATGGGTCCGGTCAACGGCATGACCCCCAAGGAGATCAAGAAGTATATCCGCTTCATCGCCGACTGGCGCATGACTCAGCTCGGCCTGAAGCCGATCTACATGATCGACGAGCACCCGCTGCCCTGGCTCGCCCCGATGCTCAACGGCGTCGAGCACGCCAACTTCTTCGAACAGCGCGCCACCGAATATTCGAAGGCCGCGACCAAGGGCCAGTGGAACGACGTCTGGGACAGCTTCGACAAGCGCCAGACCGCCAAGAAGGGCCCCGCCGCGAACGAGGACCTCGCCGACGGCGGCGACATGTTCTCGCTGGCGGGTGTTGCTGCGGAATAAGTCGCGCCGCGCGCGGGTTTAGCCACCGCTAAACCCCGCCCCGGCAGCGCGACCGGCCGGCGGCGCCATCAGCGCCGGCCGACGGCATGGGCTTTGCCCATGCCGGCCTCGTTCTGAAGACGGCAGGTGACAAACCCCGGCAAGGCGACGATGATCGCCGAGGCTTGGAGAGTCAGACTGATGGGCATCAAAACGACCGGCTGGAGCCCAACCGCGCATCTCGATAGCGATGCCGCAATGCTCGCCTATCTCGAAGCGGTCTTCGAAGACGGCGACCCGGCGTTGATCGCTGCCGCACTTGCCGACGTGGCCCAGGTCCGCAGCAGTGTCGGTGCAGACGTTCGTGATTAACCTCGTTCGCCTCGCCGTTACCGGCGATGATACGCTGGATCTCGTCTTTTCGGACGGCAGTGCCGCGCATTGGTCCGCCGCCGACCTTATCGCCCGTGACACGGTCATGACGCGCCCGCTCGCCGACCCCGCCTATTTCGCCCGCGCCTCCATCGAAGGCGGCGCGCTGGCCTGGCCGAACGGCTTCGAACTGTCCGCGGACGCGCTGCACCAGCGTCTGGCAGCCAAGGACCTGCTGATCCGCAACGCTGCCTGACGCGCGGTCGGGGGAGCGGCGCCGCCGAGCCCAGGGATGACAGCCAGCGCCTGACCGCATCGTGGCTGATCAATCGCCCGTCCCGCACATCGGCGTCCGCCCGCGCATCGGCCTCAGCCTCGGCCGCGGAGTCCGGCATGTCGAAGGGGAGAGTCTCGTGCATCATGCACCGTATCGTACAGGACTCACGTGCCGACGACGAGAGCCCGCTCAGCACCAGGGCGACCGCTTCCCCCCGCCATAATGCCGCGCCAGCCCCTCGCGGACCAGCGTGTCGCCCAGCGATCGCCCGTCGCGCTGCACAAGCCGCAGCTTGCGCCCATATTTGTCGACGTCGCGCTTGATCCGCGTCAGCGTGAACGGCCCGGCATTGAGCAGCGCCTGCATCCGCAGCGTCGCGCGGTGGCCCGCGCGTGCCTCGGCCTTGCAGCGCGGCGGGTGGGTTTCGGGGGTGTCGATATCGGCGATGCGGATCTTGGTGCGGGTCATCCAGAAGGTGTCGCCGTCGACCATGCAGTTGACCCGCTTGGCCCGGCCACAGATCGTGAAGCGCGCCGATACCGCCTTCCCCGCCCCCACCGCGCCGGGCCCAGCTCCAGCCCCGGCCCCAGACCCGGCCCCAGACCCGGCCCCGACGATCAGCCCGCCCGCCGCGCCCGCCGCCGCAGCCGCCGCGGTCGCGGCCGTGCTGCCCAGACCCGCGGCAGACGGCGCGACGTCGGTGGCGGTATCGCGCAGCCGCCCCCAGCCACCCGGCACATGGAGCTGCCCCGCGGGCCAGGTCACGCCGAACCCGGTCGGCCATTCGACCTTCAGGCCCGGCGGAACGAGCGGCGACCAGTCGATCTTGCGCAGCGTCGGCACCATCAGCCCGATCAGCACACCGTAGAACACCAGGCGGAGCTGTAGCGCGAGACCCGGACCGCTCCGACGCCGGGCGCCACCCGTCCCGCGATTGCCGCTCAGCAACCGCATAAAATCAAACACATACTCCATCGCCTTTCGCGCCTACGCGGCCACGAGTCGATGTCACTCGCCCGTCGACTCACATGCGGCGAAGCGAGTCGGAAATGCGCCAGAACGCATCGGGAACATCAGGAGGACGTCATGGCACCGCCCGACGCCTCTCCACGCGACCCGGCCGATCCGCGCCGGACACAAAAAAGGGCGGGGTGCGATCGCTCGCACCCCGCCCGATTTCACGTACCTAAGCCAAGGCTCAGAAGTGCGTGACGATACCCAGCATCGGGCGGAAGCTCTGCGCGTCGCCGAAGGTGTTGACCTCGGCGCGGATGCGGAAGCCGGCGTTGCCGGTGATGCCCTTCAGGCCGATGCTCTGCGGACCGACTTCGGCGCCGATGCCGTAGGTGATCGCGCTATAGTCGCGGTTCGTGTTGGGAACCGTGTTCGACAGGCCCGAGAAATGGTCGAAGTTGACCCACTGGTAGCCGACCTTGCCGTAGATCAGGCCGCTGTCGCCAGCGCGGAAACCGAAACGGCCTGCTGCGCCATACTGCCAGTCGATGTTGCCATCGATGCCCTTGATCACGTTACCTTCTGCGCCGACGAAGACCGGGCCCAGCGGAACGTTGACGCCCAGGACGCCCTGAACGAGCGAACCCGAGGGCTTGTAGCCGCGACGCAGCGTGCCGTTGGCGTTCAGCGCCTGCGGGATGCCGTGGCCGGCTTCGTTGTCGAACTGCTCCCAACCGCCCATGACGCCGAAATACGGCTCGATCCCGAAGGCCTTCGAGCCGTCCGGTGCAGCGGCTTCGCCGGGCGCTGCGCTGTTGTCGGTGGGGGCAGGAGCCGACATGTCCTGCGCGAACGCCGGAGCGGCGAGGGCGGCTGCTGCGATGGCGACTGCGATGGAAAGCTTACGCATATTCGAATGACCTTCTTGTTTCGTTCTGGGTCCCGCCGCCCCGGACAACCCGTGGCGCGTGACACTCAGGCCCTCCAAACAGGTCGATGACGAAAATGTTGCACCGCCGTGCGTCGATTTCGGGAACAATCACCGGCTGTGGCAAGATGGCAACGGTTTCTGACGGTTGGATGAACGAACAGGGGCGAAACCGCGGCCATCATGGCGGCTTCGTGGCTTTTCCCGGGCGTCAGCAAGACGCTACGGATACCCCGGTTTCAGCGGCTTAGCGGCGTCCGGGCGCGCTGGTGGCGGGCGCGCGCGGCGGCGGGATCACCGGGTCGACCGAGGTGGATTCGATCCGCCAGAGATGCGCCTCGGCGCTCGCGGTCTCGATCCCGTCGTTGACGCGGTGCAGCAGAACCATCCCGTCATCGGCAAATCGCGTGCCGTCGCTGAGCGTCCCCGTCACGCGCACCGGCACCGAGATGTGCAGCTGACCCGCCCCTGCATCGACGCTGCCCGGCGCGGCGACGCTGGCGTCATAACGGGCATAGCGCGCAAAGCGGTTCGCGAACCCCGCCCGGTCGAGCGTCGAGGATTCCCCGTCGCGACACCAGAGCGCGCGCGCCCCGGCAAAGTCACGCTCCGCGATCCGCTGGTAATAGCGTCGCACCACCGTCGCCGCCGCCTCGGGCAAGGTCTCGGGCGCCGCGGCTGCAATCTTGGTGGTGCCGACGGGATGCCGGCCGGGGCGGCTGTCCGCCGCATAGCGCGCGATATTCTGTTGCGCGCGTGCCGCCGCCGCGGTGACGTCGAGCTGCTGCTGCTTCGGGTCCGAGCAGCCGCCAAGGCCGCATCCCAGGAGGATCGGCAACACGCCGCCGGTTGCGATCACGATACGCACGCGCGCCTCCTACATCGAAGCGGGACGCGCGTGCGGGGATCGCTGCCGCACGCACGTCGGGGGATCGCAGGGATCAGGGCTTCAGCGCGACGTCGTCGGCATCGTCCAGCTCGTCATCGTCGATGCTGCCATCGTCGAGCTCGTCCTGGACGTCGTCCTCGTCGATATCGTCCTCGTCCATCGTCACGGTCGAATCGGTCTCGCCGACCGCTTCCGAATCCATGTCGATGTCGTCGATCGGCTCGTCCTCGTCGTCGTCCGTGCCCAGATCGGGGCTCAGATCGGTGACGATCGCGCCATCGACCGGGCCGCTGCGCGTCGCCTCGAGGATCTCGGCGCGCTGGCTCTCGTCATAGCCGTCCTCGTCATACCCGTCGTCGCCCGTGCCCATGCCGGGAACCTGATGTCCGCCCATGCTATCGCTCCTGCTCAGGCCGCGTCGTGCGGTCTCGCGTCAAGGAACGGCGGGCACGCGTGCCCGGTTCCGTCACTCGGCCGGTTTGACGACGATCGCAGGCCGGAACAGGCGGCCCCGTTCCGTCAGCGCGACGACTGCCAGCGCCGCGAGCCCCGCGAGCAGGAAGCCGAGCACCAGCGGCACCGTCGTCCCGTCGAACGCCTGGCCGATCATCGCGCCGATCACCGCGCCCGCGGTGACGCTGACGAACCCCTGCACGCTCGACGCGGTGCCGGCGATCCGCCCCATATTCTCCATCGCCATTGCCGAGAAATTCGACGTCGCCAGCCCGAAACAGCCGAGCGTCAGCGCCTGGAACACCGCAAAGCTGGTGAGCGATTCCCAGTTCGCCTCGATCGCGCCCAGATGCACCAGCGACACCAGGATCAGCCCCGACAGCGCGCAGTGGCTGATCAGCCGCGTGCCGAGCTTCATCACGATCCGCGAATTCATCAGATTCGCCGCCGCCATCGTCACCGAGGTGACCGCGAAGATCAGCGCGAGCAGGTCGGGCTTGGCGAACACGTCCGCCATGATCTGCTGGATCGAGTTGAGATACCCGTACAGCGACCCCATCAGCGCGGTCGCCGCCAACGTATAGCCGAGCGACAGCCGGTCGCTAAGCGTCTGCCGCCAGTCCGACAGGATCCGCGCCGGCGTGATCGGCAGGACGTTCTCGGGCGCCAGCGTCTCGGGCATCCGGACCCAGAACCAGGCGAGCACGACCAGCGTCAGGCCTGCGATCACCCAGAAGATCGCGCGCCAGTCGCCGAACTGCAGCACGCTCCAGCCGAAGGTCGGCGCCAGGATCGGCACGATCATGAACACCATGAACGCGATCGACATCACCCGCGCCATCGCCCGCCCGTGATAACAGTCGCGCACCAGCGCGATCGTCGCGACCCGCGCCGCGGCGATCACCGCCCCGCCTGCGACCCGCGCGATCAGCAGCAATGTGAAGCTCCCCGCCAGCGCGCAGGCGACATTGGCGAGCGCATACAGCCCCAGCGACCAGAGCAGCACCGTGCGGCGCCCGAACCGGTCGGCGAGCGGCCCGTGGACGAGCTGCGCGACGCCGAAGCCGATGACGAACGCGGTCACGATATATTGCCGGCTGTTCTCGCTCGCGATCCCAAGCGACTCGCCGATCGCGGGCAGCGCGGGCAGCATCGAATCGATCCCCAGCGCGGTCAGCGACATGAGGGCTGCGACCAGCGCCACGAACTCGACAAAGCCGATCGGCGCGCCGCGCATCGCGGGCGCGTCGGATACTGGGGTTTCTGCGGTCATGATGCGGCGCCCTACCGCGTTATCGCTACCTACGAAACCCGCTATCCGCCCCGCCACGCGCACGAATCCCACGCGCCCAATCCCCCGGGAGGCCACGCCCCCACCCCCCCCACAGCAACGCCCCCCAATCCCCCGGCGGCAACGCCCCCAACCCCCCGGCAGCAACGCCCCTCAATCCCCCGGCAGCAACGCCCCCCAACCGTCATCCCCGCGAAGGCGGGGATCCATACCGGCAACCCTCACGACTCCATCACCGACGTCCGAGCATCTGGATCCCCGCCTCCGCGGGAATGACGAAACCAAGTGCCCCTCCCCCAAGGCCCGTCATCCCCGCCGCCGCGGGCATGACGGCAAGAGAGGGGCCGGAATCGCTCCGCCGCCACGCGAAATCCCGCCAGGCAATTGGCACCGCGCGCCCGCGTCGCTATATCGGCGCTCCCCTATCCGGACATCCTTCCATGCTCGACAGCCCCGCCGCCCAGGTTCCCACACTCAGCCTCGCCGATCAGGCGCGCGACCCCGATGGCTTTGCCGCCGCGCTCGGCAACTCGTTCGAACGCTTCGGTTTTGCGATCGTCGCCGATCACGGCATCCCGACCGAACTGATCGACCAGGCCTGGGCCGAGACCAAGGCGCTGTTCGAGCTGCCCGAGGACGAGAAGCGCGGCTATTTCGCGCCCGGCGGCGGCGGCGCGCGCGGCTACACCCCGTTCAAGACCGAGATCGCCAAGGACGCCAAAGTCGTCGACCTCAAGGAATTCTGGCATGTCGGCCGCGAACTCCCCGCCGGCCACCGCTACGAGGCGCAGATGTCGCCGAACGTCTGGCCGACCCGTCCCGAGGGCTTCAAGCCGGTCTTCCTCGATCTGTTCAAGGCGTTCGACACCGCGGGCGACAAGCTGCTCTCCGCGATCGCGCGCCACCTGAAGCTCGCGCCCGACTGGTTCGACTCCGCGGTCAAGGACGGCAACAGCGTCCTGCGCCTGCTCCACTACCCGCCGATCCCCGCCGATGCCGAGGGCGTCCGCGCCGGCGCGCATGAGGACATCAACCTCATCACCCTGCTGCTCGGTGCGGAGGAGGCGGGCCTCGAACTGCTCGACCGCGCGAACGGCCGCTGGCTGTCGATCAAGCCGCCCGAGGGCGCGATGGTCGTCAATGTCGGCGACATGCTCCAGCGGCTGACCAACCACGTCCTGCCCTCGACCACGCACCGCGTCGTCAACCCGCCGCCTGAGCGCCGCGGCCATTCGCGCTACTCGATGCCCTTCTTCCTGCATCCCGCGCCGGATTTCCTGATTCAGACGCTGCCGGCGACGATCACCGCGGAAAACCCCAACCGCTACCCCACCCCGATCACCGCGCACGACTATCTCTACGAACGCCTGGTAGAGATCGGCCTGATCAAGAAGTAACTCCTCTTCTACCACCCCGGCGAAGGCCGGGGCCAAGTTGGGGAACGGCAATAACCGCGGACACCGCTCCGTTATGCCGACCTCTCCACCTGGACCCCGGCCTTCGACGGGGAGGGGCGACACGTGCGCCCGGCCCGCCCCCCGCCACCACCCCGGCGAAGGCCGGGGCCCAGTTGGGGGACGGCAATAACCGCGGACACCGCTCCGTTACGCCGACCTTCCCAACTGGACCCCGGCCTGCGCCGGGGAGGTGCAATGGGGGTTCTTCGCAGCCTCAATCGAACCCGTTCGCCAGAAACCGCTCCGCCACCGCGCAGTGCACCGCGATGCCGTGAGCCATCACCCGCTCGTCGATCGTCATCTTCGTATTGTGCAGCGGCGGATTGGTCCGCGGGTCGCTTCCCTCGAGCGCCGCGCCGATGAACGCCATCGCGCCGGGCAGCTTCTGCAGCACGTAGGAGAAATCCTCCGCCCCCATCATCGGCGGCATCACCTGATAGGCGCCCTCGCCGCCGATCGTGGTCGCCACCGCCTTGATCAGATCGGTCGCGCGCGGATCGTTCACGGTGACGGGATAGCCCTGCTCGATCGTCGGCGTCCCGACCGCACCATGCGCTGCGGCGATCCCCTCGACCATCCGCACGAACGCCGCGCGCAGCTGTTCGCGCGTCCGCTCGGACAAGGTCCGCATCGTCCCCAGCATCTCGACGCTCGACGGGATGACGTTGTGCGCCGACCCCGCGTTGAGCTTGGTGATCGACAGCACCGCCGGATCGGTCACCGCCACCTGTCGTGCGACATAGGTCTGCAGCGCGGTGACGATCTCGCACGCGATCGGCAGCGGATCGAGGCAGTCGTGCGGCATCGCCGCATGCCCGCCGCGCCCGGTGATCGTCGCGCGCAGCGTGTCGGTCACGACCATCAGCGTCCCTGACCGGCTGACGACATGCCCCATCGGCATGTTGGGCGAGATGTGCAGCGCGAACCCCGCCTCGGGCAATGGCGCATCGAGCAGCCCGTCGGCGATCATGTGCCGCGCGCCGTGATGCCCCTCCTCGCCCGGCTGGAACATGAACACGACCGTCCCCGGCAGATCGTCCCGCCGCGCGCACAAGGCCTTGGCCGCCCCGACCAGCATCGCGGTATGCGAATCATGCCCGCACGCATGCATCGCCCCGTCGACCTTCGACGCGAACGGCAGCCCGGTCTCCTCCTGCATCGGCAGCGCGTCCATGTCGCCGCGCAGCAGCACGGTCCGCCCATTGCCCCCCGCGGTACCGCCACCCCGCCCGCCGCGCAGGATCGCGACGAACCCGGTGGTCGACGTCCCCTCGCGGATCTCCAGCGGCAGCCCGGCCAGCGCCGCCTTCACCTTGTCCGAGGTGCGCGGACAGTGCAGCCCGACCTCGGGATCCGCATGGATCGCGCGCCGCAACTCGATCGCCGCATCGAGACTCTCCTCACCGATCGCGGCCCAGTCGGTGGTGGATTCGAAATCGAGCGACATGATCGGGTACCTTTGCAAGACGTGGTGCACCGGCCCGGCCAACGCCCGGCCCGTGCCGATGCCGCCCTATACCACAGCACCCCCCCCCCTCCACCCCCCCGGCGAAGGCTGGGGGAGGTGCAAGCGAGATCGGACCCGCCAGCCCCCACACCCCCCACCACCCCGGCGAAGGCCGGGGCCCAGTTGGGGAACGCCAGTGATGCAGGACGGCGCTCCGTTACAGCGACTCCCCAACTGGGCCCCGGCCTCCGCCGGGGTGGTATGCGCGAGATCACACGCCCCCGCTTCCCTTGTGTCCCCGCGAAGGCGGGGACCCAGTCTGGGCACCCGCCGTCGCGGGTGACCATGGAGAAGGACACGCCAGTCCACCAAATAGTGCCCCCACCCCGGCGAAGGCCGGGGCCCAGTTGGGGGACGCCAGTGATGCAGGACAGCGCTCCGTTACTCCAACCTCCCCAACTGGGCCCCGGCCTCCGCCGGGGTGGTATGCGCGGAAGCAGGAGCGTCCG
>NZ_JPDP02000100.1:0-44543 GCF_000732685.2 Sphingomonas sp. STIS6.2 | reverse complement strand
CAGCGCTCCGTTACTCCAACCTCCCCAACTGGGCCCCGGCCTCCGCCGGGGTGGTATGCGCGGAAGCAGGAGCGTCCGCCCCACCCCCATCACCCCCGAAACAACCCCCCCAGCGCCCCGCGCAGCACGCTCCCCACAAGCCCACCCCCCGACGCCCCGCCGCGCGACCGCGACCGGCTGCTCGTCCCGAACACCTGTTTCCCGATCTCGTTCGCCACCTGCCGCCCGATCGACGAGCTCGCGGCCCGCGTCGCGGACGACGCCATCTTCGCCCAGGGCGAATCCGCCGCCTCGCGCTCGGCCGCGCGCTCCACCCGCTCCGCCTCACGCTCCGCCGCCCGCGCCTCGCGCGCCGCCTTCGCGTCGAGCTTCGCCTGCGCCACCGCCGCCTTCTCCGCCGCGGTCGTCGCCTTCGCCTCGGCCGCCGCCGCGCTCGCCGCTTCGGTCTTCGCCGCGAGCAGCTCCTCCGCCGACTCGCGATCGACCAAAGTGTCGTATTTCGCCCCGATCGCATCCGTCTCGATCATCACCGCGCGCTCGGCGGGCGTGATCGGCGCGACCCGCGACACCGGCGGCTTGATCAGCGTGCGCGTGACCGGCGTCGGCGACCCGTCCGCCTGCAACAGCGACACCAGGGCCTCGCCCACCTTCAGCTCGGTGATCGCGGTCGCGACATCGACCCCCGGATTCGCCCGGAACGTCTCCGCCGCCGAGCGCACCGCCGCCTGGTCGCGCGGCGTGAACGCGCGCAGCGCATGCTGCACCCGGTTGCCCAGCTGCCCCGCGATCGTCTCGGGAATGTCGATCGGGTTCTGCGTGATGAAATACACCCCCACGCCCTTCGACCGGATCAGCCGCACGACCTGCGCGATCGTGTCGAGCAGGGCCTTGGGCGCGGCATCGAACAGCAGATGCGCCTCGTCGAAGAAGAAGCACAGCACCGGCTTGTCGGGATCGCCGATCTCGGGAAGCTGCTCGAACAGCTCGCTCATCAACCACAGCAGGAAGGTCGAATAGAGCTTGGGGCTCGCCATCAGCTTGTCCGCGGCGAGGATGTTGACCAGCCCCCGCCCGCGATCGTCGACGCCGATGAAATCACGCAATTCGAGCGCGGGCTCCCCGAAGAAATGCTCCGCGCCCTGCGACCGCAACTGGAGCAGCGCACGCTGGATCGCGCCGATCGACTGTTTCGACACGTTCCCATAGGTCGTCGTCAGCTCGTCCGCCCGCCCCGCGCATTCGCTCAGCATCGCCTGCAGATCGTCGAGATCGATCAGCAGCAGCCCTTCGGTGTCCGCGACGTGGAAGGCGATCGTCAGCACCCCCTCCTGCACCTCGTTCAGGTCGAGCAGCCGCGCGAGCAGCACCGGCCCCATCTCGCTGATCGTCGTGCGGATCGGATGCCCCTGCTCGCCGAACAGGTCCCAGAACTGCACCGGCGTGTCCGCATAGGCCCAGCCGTCATCGCCGATCGCCTTGGCACGCTCGGCAAAGATCGCATGCGTCTTCGCGGTCGGCGATCCCGCCATCGCGAGCCCCGACAGGTCGCCCTTCACGTCGGCGACGAAACACGGCACGCCGTTTGCCGAAAACCCCTCGATGATCCCCTGCACGGTGACGGTCTTGCCCGTCCCCGTCGCGCCCGCGATCAGCCCGTGCCGGTTCGCGCGTCTGAGCTCGAGCGTCTGCCGCGTACCGTCCGCGCTCGCGCCGATGAAGATGCCGTCGCCCATGCTGCTATGTCCTCGCTGTCGATCCCGATCCTAACCCCGCGCCCCGCAAAGAAAAAGGACCGCCGCTCGGGTGAGCGACGGTCCTTCGGGACACACGAGTGTCGGGTCGATTACTTGATCTTGACCGGCAGGAACTGCGCCGGCCCGCGCCCGCGCTTGACCTGCAACAGCACCTGCGGGCGCCCGGCGGCCTTGGCCGTCGTGACCGCGCCCTGCAGCTCGGTTGCGCTGCGCACCGGCGTGCCGTTGACCGAGATGATCACGTCGCCGCGCTTGAGCTTGCCGAACGCATCGCTCGTCTGCGCGACGGCGGCGATCACCACGCCCTGCGTGCCCGCCTCGACGCCGACCGCCTGCGCGATCGCCGGGGTCAGCGGCTGGACGCCGATCCCGAGCGCCGCACCCGCGGTGGGTGCCGCGCCGGTCGCCGCATCATCGTCATCGCCGTCGTCCGTGCCGAAACCCTGCGCGTCGCCGCCCAGCGTCGCCGCCAGCTTGTCAGCACTCGGCCGCGGCACGACGACCACGTTCGCGCTCGTCGGCTTGCCGTTGCGCAGGATGTCGAGCCGCGCGGTCTGGCCGGGTTTCACGTTCGACACGAGGTAGGACAGCGACTGGTCGACCGTGACGACCTGGCCGTTGACCTTGGTCACCACGTCGCCCGCGCGCACGCCGGCGCGCGCCGCGGGCCCACCCGCGGTGACGTCGTTGATCAGCTCGCCCTGGTTCTTGGCGATGCCGAGCGCGGCGGCGGTATCCTCGTCGATCGTACCGCCACGGCCCAGCGTCACGCCGATATAGCCGCGCTCGATCGTGCCGCCCTTCATGAAGGTCGCGATGATCGGCTTGGCGGTCGCCGCGGGGATCGCGAAGCCGATGCCGATATTGCCGCCCGACTGGCTGAAGATCTGCGAATTCACGCCGATCACATTGCCGTTCAGGTCGAACATCGGCCCGCCCGAATTGCCCTGGTTGATCGACGCGTCGGTCTGGATGAAGCGGTCATACGCGCCGCCCTGCCCGGTGACGCGGTTGATCGCCGAGATGATCCCCGCGGTCACCGTGCCGCCCAGCCCGAACGGCTCGCCGATCGCGACGACCCAGTCGCCGACGCGCGCGCCGTTCGAATCGCCGAACTTGACGAAGGGCAGGTTCGGCGCGTCGATCTTGAGCAGCGCCAGGTCCGATTCCTGGTCCTTGCCGATGACCTTGGCGACATATTCCTTCTTGTTGCTCAGCGTCACCGTGATCGAATCGACCGTCGCGCCCTGCGCGCCCGGCGAGATCACGTGGTTGTTGGTGACGACATAGCCGTCCGCCGAGATCAGGAAGCCCGAGCCGAGCGACGCACCCTCGCGCTTGACCGGCGGGCCACCCTGCGGACCGCCGCCCATGCCGCCGAACAGCTCGCCGAACGGCGTGCCCGCGAACGGGTTGGCCTGCTGCTTCTGGACGATCGTCTGCTTGGTCGAGATGTTCACGACCGCGGGCTGGAGCCGCGCGACCATGTCGGCAAAGCTCATCGGCGCGCCGGACTTGGGCACGACCGCCTGGATCGCGCCGGGTTCGTTCTGGGCGACCTGGCCGGTCCCCGAAGCGGTGCCGGGCTGGAGCGCGAGCGTCGCGGTCGCGCCGCCGAGCAGTAGAGCGCTGGT
The DNA here is from genome assembly GCF_000732685.2 of Sphingomonas sp. STIS6.2. NCBI lineage: Bacteria > Pseudomonadati > Pseudomonadota > Alphaproteobacteria > Sphingomonadales > Sphingomonadaceae > Sphingomonas > Sphingomonas sp. STIS6.2. The sequence goes on along the minus strand of NZ_JPDP02000100.1, from coordinate 41,155 downwards.
AATGGCGTAGGCGTAACGCACTGGATATTGTCCTCTCGTTTCATCGTCCGAAACCGGGGTTTCATCGCCGATTACGGCTGAACGACGCTTGAATATGAACGGGTGTTCAGAGCAAGCTCACGGGCTTTAACGCCCGCGGCCCTCGAATTCCCGCAGATAGCTGTTGTTCGGCGAAAGAATTATCGACGTCGATCCTTCCGGTGCCGGACCGCCATCCGCCCCGAACGTGTGCCGATAGGACTGCATCGCCCGGTAGAAGTCGTAGAAATCGGCATCCTTGCCAAAGCTCTCGGCATAGATCTTCGCCGAATCGGCATCCGCCTGCGCACGCACGATCTGCGCCTGCTTCTGGCCCTCGGCGCGGATCGTGATCGCCTCCTGCTGGCGTGCACTCGACATGCGCTTGAGCGCGCTTTCGAGCGGCAGGCCGACGGGCAGGTTCGCCTGCTTGATCCGCACGTCGACGATCTCGACGCCGTACTGGCTCGCGACGCGCTGCAGCCCGGTCTGGATATTGTCCATCAGCTCGGACCGCTCGGGGCTGAGCAGCTCGACGAAGCGCCGCTTGCCCAGCTCGTTGCGCAGCGCCGACCCCAGGATCGGGCGCAGCTGGTCGGGGATGCGTTCCTCGCTGCCGACCGCGTTGCGCATCTTGCGCGGGTCGACGACGCGGTAGCGCGCATAGGCATCGACCTCGAGCCGCAGCTGGTCGGTCGACAGCACCAGCGTGTTGTCCAGCTCGATGTCCTGCACGCGCTTGTCGATCCACACGATGCGGTCGATGAACGGCACGCGCGCGATCAGCCCCGCGCCGGTCTGGCCGAAGGGCTGGCCGGGCGCATAGGCGTTGACCGTCCGGATCGGCTGGCCGAACCGCAGGATCACCGCCTGCTGCGTTTCCGGCACGATCGCAAAGCTCGCCGCGGCAAGGATCACGAGCACCAGCGCGATCGCGCCCGCGATCAGCGGGTTACGCCAGGTCAGGCCGTTCACTGGGCGGCTCCCGGCTGGGCGGCGGCGGCAGCCGCGGCCGGCGCGGGCGTCGCCGGCTGGCCGGCGCGCGGCGCGACCTCCGGATCGGCGAGCCGCTTGCCGTTGCGCAACGGCAGATAGGGGACGACGCCGCCCGGGGTCTCGACAATCGTCTTGTCGCTCTTGGCCAATACCGCTTCCATGGTCTCGTAATACATCCGTCGACGCGTCACCTCGGGGGCGAGGCGATATTGCTCATAGACCTTGTCGAACGATGCGGCCTCGCCCTGCGCGCGCGCCACGACCTGCTGCGCGTACGAGCGCGACTGGTTGAGGTTGGCGATCGCTTCCTGCTGCGCCGCGGTCACCGCGTTGAAGTCCTCGACGATCTGCGCGGGCGCGGCGGCCTGCTTGATCGCAACGCCCTGGATGCGGACGCCCGACTTGTAGTCGTTCAGGATCTGCTGGGTCAGCTCGGCGACGCGCTGCTCGATCACCGTGCGGCCCGTGCCGATCGCCTGTTCCAGCGTCGTCGTCGCGACCACCGCGCGCATCGCGCTCTCGGCCGCGGCGCGCACCGTGGTGTTCGGCTCGGCGAGCTGGAACACGTAATCGCGCGGATCGGCGATGTCCCAGCGCACCGAATAGGCCAGATCGATGATGTTCTGGTCACCGGTCAGCGTCAGGTTCTCGCCGTCGCCGACAGGGAAATTGTCGGTGCGGATATTCTGCACGTCGACCACCTCGACGCTCGCGATCGGCGCGGGCGGGGTCAGTCGGATGCCCGGGTCGAGCGTGCCGGCATATTTGCCGAAATAGGTGACCACGCCGCGCTGCTGCGGCCCGATCTGGTGGAACGACGTGAACAGCAGCCACAGCACCACGATCACCGCCACCGCGATCGCCCACAGCGCGCGCGCATTGGCGCCCGTCGGCAGGCCGCCGAAACCGCCGCCGCTTCCGCCGCCGCCGCCACCGCCGCCCGAAACCCGCGCCTTTTTCAGGAATTCGTCGAGCGCGCTCGGCTTGCCGGTCGGCTTGCGACCGCCGGGGGGCAGCGCCCAGGGATTGCGGGGGCCGCCGCCCTCGCCGGCATTGTCGTCACCCGAGCCGCCCCAGGGGCCCTTTGGCGTTTCGACGGCGAGAATGGGGGGACGCCGGAGCCAGCGCGTAAAGATCGTCATCCAACCTTTATAGGTGTGCCATCGCGGAAAAACAGTGCCAAGCGCCCGCCACGGGCCTATCTGGCGGCGATGATCGACATTGAAGCGGTAAAGGCGGCGATTGCCGCAGTGGCGGGCGCGCGCGCCACGGTGCGACTCGAAGGAACGCGGCTCGGCGTGGTCGTCGACGCGACCGGGCTCGACCCCAAGGCGCGCGACGCGCTCGAGGCGACGGTGAAGATGGCCGCGACCGCGCCGGGCGTCGGCGAGGTGCGCGTGGTCATGACCGCCGAACGCACCACCCGCCGGCTGATCGCGGTCGCCAGCGGCAAGGGCGGGGTCGGCAAGTCGACGCTGTCCGCCAACCTCGCCATCGCGCTGTCCAGGGCCGGGCGCCGCGTCGGCCTCGTCGACGCGGACATCTATGGCCCGTCGCAGCCGCGGCTGATGGGGGTCGAGGGCACCCGCCCGACCGCCAAGGACAAGGTGCTCGACCCGGTCCCCACCCCCTACGGCGTCCCCCTCCTGTCGATGGGCCAGCTCGTCGATCCCGGCCGCGCGCTCGCCTGGCGCGGGCCGATGGCGGCGGGCGCGCTCGGCCAGCTAGTCGAGGCGGACTGGGGCGCGACCGACACGCTGGTGCTCGACCTTCCCCCCGGCACCGGCGACGTCCAGCTGACGATGGTCCAGAAATACCGTCCCGCAGGCGCGATCATCGTCTCGACCCCGCAGGATCTCGCGCTGATCGACGCCCGCCGCGCGATCGACCTGTTCGAGAAAGCCGGCATCCCGATCATCGGGCTGGTCGAGAACATGGCCGGCTATGTCTGCCCGCATTGCGGCGAGAGTTCGGATCCGTTCGGCAACGGCGGTGCCGAGACGGCGGCGCGTGAGCTCGGCATCGCGTTCCTCGGCCGCGTCCCGCTGACGCTGTCGATCCGCACCGCCTCCGACGCGGGAACGCCCCCCGCGGCCGAGCCCGACGACGTGATCTTCGCCGCCCTCGCCGCTCAGGTCGTCGCATGGATTGGAAAAATGTGAAACGTTTTGGGGCCCGCGCCGTTGTGCTGTTACCGGTCGTGCCTGGCGCGTAGAGCTACGGCACGAGCGGACCAGGATTCCAGCCACCCGACCGGTCTATGTACAGACCCGGACGGGTGCTCCCCGAAGAGGACGCCGCGATGCCTCTTACCGCCGATTCCGATATCAGGACGCTGCTCGAAAACGCGCGCACGATCGCGCTGGTCGGCGCCTCCGACCGCCCCGACCGCCCCTCCTACGGCGTGATGGCGCGGATGCAGGCGCACGGTTACCGCGTCATCCCGGTCAATCCGCAGATCACCGGCGAGCACATCCACGGCGAATTCGTCTTTCGCGAACTCGCCCAGCTCGGCGACCCGATCGACATCGTCGACATCTTCCGCAACTCCGCCGCCGCGGGCGAGGCCGTCGACCAGGCGATCGCGATCGGCGCGAAAGCGGTCTGGTTGCAACTCGGCGTCATCAACGAGGACGCCGCCGCCCGCGCCGAAGCCGCCGGGCTTCAGGTCGTCATGGACCGCTGCCCCGCGATCGAGATCCCCCGGCTCGGCGTCGCCAGGATAGATCGGGATCCGACCGACTGACGCTTGCGGCTCGCCTGCGCGTGCGTCACCGTCGCGACGAGCTTCGTATCGGCCCATCGCGTATCGGGGACAGATCATGTTCGCCTTGCTTCTGGCTCTCGCTCAGGACCCGCTGCTCGCCAAGGCCAGCGAGCGACTCGCCGCCGAACCCCGCTGCGTCATTGATCCCGCCTCGACCGACATCACCGTCTGCGGCCTGCGCCAGGCGGATCGGTTCCGCGTGCCGTTCGTCGAGCACGACCCCGGCGATCCGCGCCACGAAAGCCTCGCCGCGGAACGTGTCCGGCTGCTCAACGCGCGCACCCCGGTCCAGGACATGGGCCCGTTCCAGGTCGGCGGCGGCATGGCCGGCGTGTCGGTCGGCGTCGGCGCGGCGGGCGTCACCGCCGGCGGCCTCCGCAAACCCGCGCCCTGATCCCCGCGCCCTTCCCCATCACACCATCCCGATGACAGTAGTGGCAAGACGCCCCGATCGGGTCCATGCTCCGCCGATGCCAGTGATCACCGCAAACCGTTGAGGCGCCGCCGATGATTCTCGTCACCCTGCTCGCGCTCACACAGGCCGGCGCTACACCTGCGGCCAAGCCCGCCGCCACACAGGTATCGTCCGCCCCGACCGAAAAGAGCTGGTCGATCCTCAATCCCCCCGACTGCCCGGTGGTGAAGGAGGGCGACAAGACGATCACGGTCTGCGCGCCCGGCACCCAGTCGGGCCCGCGCCTCCCGCTCCCCGACTGGGGCCCGCCCGACCGCCCCGTCGCCTCCAACCCGAACATGACCGCGATCCGCGCATTGTCGCTCGAGGGAACACCCTGCGCCGCGACCCAGAGCGGCTGCCAGTCCGGCTTCGGCCCGCCGATCGCCCCGCTCGTCGCCGGCGCCGTCGCGCTCGCCAAGAGCGCCTTCGCCAAGAAACCCGACAAGACCGGCCGCATCGCCATCGACCTGTCGGACCCCGCCCCCCCGCCCCCCGCGCGGCCGTAACGCACCGCCGTCATCCTGACGAAAGCCAGGACTCAGAGCCAAGCAGCGCAGCGCCCCGCAACTCTGGATCCTGGGTCAAGCCCAGGATGACGAAAGGGAGGGGCCGTCATCCCCACCCAACCCCGTCATCCTGACGAAAGTCAGGATCCAGAGCCACACAGTGCAGCCCTCCGCCACCCTGGATCCTGACCGTCGTCAGGATGACGGCAATCGGTAGGGCATCCGGCGGCAGGCCCGTCGCCCGTCACCATCACCCCACCCCCAAAATCACCCCAGAATATGCATCCACAACGGCTGCCCAACCAAACTCTGCGACCCCCGCAATTTCTCCAGCGCCTGCGCCACAGATCGTTCCGGCCCCTCATGAGTCACGATCGCGACGAGCACGCTGCCGTCCGCCATCGCGCCGCGCTGGATCAGGCTCTCGATCGAGACGCCCGCGTCGCGCATCGCCGCGGCGATCTCGGCCAGCACGCCGACCCGGTCCGCGACCGTGAAGCGCAGATAGGCACGCCCGCGCCGCTCGCCGCTGTCCGCGGTCGCCGCCGCGACCAGCGACGCCGCCGGCATCGCATAGGGCGGCCCGTACTCGCCGCGCGCGATGTCGATCAGGTCCGCGACCACCGCGCTCGCGGTCGGCCCGTCGCCCGCGCCGGCGCCCTGGAACAGCAGCCGCCCGACGAAATTGCCCTCCGCGACCACGGCGTTCAGCGACCCCGTCACATGCGCGAGCGGATGGTCGACCGGCACCAGATGCGCATGCACGCGCTGGAACAGCCCGTCGGGCCCATCCTCCGCCAGTCCGAGCAGCCGCACGCGGTAGCCCAAGGCCGCCGCCTCGGCGATGTCCGCGCCCAGCAGGTGCCGGATGCCGCTCGCCGCGACCGTGTCGAACGCCGGCCGCGTCCCGAACGCGATCGAGGCGAGGATCGACAGCTTGTGCGCCGCATCCACCCCGTCGATGTCGAAGCTCGGATCCGCCTCGGCAAAGCCCAAAGCCTGCGCCTCGGCGAGGATCTCGGCGAAATCGCGCCCCTCCGCCTCCATCTTGCTCAGGATAAAATTGCACGTCCCGTTGAGGATGCCGTACACCCGCCCGATCGCGTTCGCCGCCGCGCCCTCGCGCAGGCCCTTGATCACCGGGATCCCGCCCGCGACCGCCGCCTCGAACTTCAGCGCGACGCGCGACGCCTCCGCCGCGGTCGCCAGCTCATAGCCGTGATGCGCGAGCATCGCCTTGTTCGCGGTCACGAACGACTTGCCCGCACCCAACGTCGAGCGCGCGAGCGTCAGCGCGGGGCCGTCCGATCCGCCGATCAGCTCGACGACGACATCGACGTCCGCCTGCTGCGCCAGCGCGGTCGTGTCGTCGACCCAGGCGAACCGCGTCAGATCGACGCCGCGATCCTTGTAGCGGTCGCGCGCCGACACCGCGACGACCTCGATCGCGCGCCCGGCCCGTCTGGCGATCAGCTCGCGGTTCGCGTCGAGCAGCCGGATGACGCCGCCCCCCACGGTTCCCAGGCCCGCCAGTCCCACGCGCAACGCTTCGCTCATCGTCTTCCTTTCGCCAAACCCGCGCGAAGACCTAGGGTCCGACGGCCAATCCCGCAATCAGGATGACGAATGGCGCCGCGCGCCCTATCTGGTCCCGCATGACCGGCCGCTTCGATCACCTGCCCAACCGCCGCGCGATCATCGATCGCCGCGCGGTCGCCGACACCATCGCCGCGCTGGACGAGACCGACCCGGTCGCGCTCGGCCGCCAGGCGACGATCCTGCTCAAGGCCGCGCTCGACGCGGGCCGGGTCGAGGTCGCCAAGCGGCTTGCCGAACATCCCAGCCGCGGGCTCGAGGTGTCGAGCGCGCAGGCCTATCTGATCGACCAGCTGCTCCGCCTGCTGTTCGATTTCACCACCACCCGGCTGCACCCCGCGCCCGCCCCCACCCCCGACGACCGGCTGACGCTGATCGCGGTCGGCGGCTATGGCCGCGGCGAGATGGCGCCGCATTCGGATGTCGATATCGGCTTCCTCACGCCGGGCAAACAGACCCCGCGGGTCGAGCGCATCATCGAATCGATGCTCTACACGCTCTGGGATCTCGGGCTGAAGCTCGGCCAGTCCAGCCGCTCGCTCGACGAGATGATCCGCCAGGCCAAGGCCGACATCACCGTCCGCACCGCCCTGCTCGAGGCGCGCTACGTCACCGGCGACATGGATCTCTACGAAGAGGCGTCGCGCCGCTTCAAGGTCGAGGTCCAGGCGGATACCGCGCGCGCGTTCATCGCCGACAAGCTCGTCGAGCGCGACCTGCGCCACCGCAAGATGGGCGACACGCGCTATGTCGTCGAGCCCAACGTCAAGGAGGGCAAGGGCGGCCTGCGCGATCTCCACGCGCTGTTCTGGATCGGCAAGTACATCTACGACGTCCAGCGCGCGGCCCAGCTCGTCGATGTCGGGCTGTTCACCAAGGCGGAATATCGCCTCTTCCACCGCGCCGACAATTTCTTCCAGGCGGTGCGCTGCCACCTCCACAGCATCACCGGTCGCGCCGAGGACCGGCTGACCTTCGACGTCCAGCGCGAGATCGCCGACCGGATGCGCTTCTCCGACCGCCCGGGCAAGCCGAAGGTCGAGCGCTTCATGCATTTCTACTTTCTCCAGGCGAAGACCGTCGGCGACCTCACCGGCGTCTTCCTCGCGCATCTCGACGAGAAGTTCGCCGCGCGCGGCCGCCGCTTCGGGCTGCCGACGATCCGCCGCAGCCCGCGCCGCCTGAACGGCTTCGTCCTCGACCGCGGCCGGCTGGCCCTGCCCGACGACGACTTCTTCCGTGCAAGTCCGGTCCGGCTGATCGAGATCTTCCAGCTCGCCGACCGCAACGCGCTCGAGATCCACCCGCTCGCGATGCGCGCGGCCGCCCGCGACGTGAAGCTGGTCGACGACATTCGCGACGATCCGACCGCCAACGCGCTGTTCCTCGACGTCCTCAGCTCGCCGCGCGATCCCGAACTCGTCCTGCGCTGGATGAACGAGACCGGCGTCTTCGGCCGCTTCGTGCCCGATTTCGGCCGCGTCGTCGCGCAGATGCAGTTCGACATGTACCACCACTACACCGTCGACGAACACACGATCCGCGCACTCGGCCTGCTCGCGCGGATCGAGAATGGCGCTTTGAAGGACGACCATCCGCTCGCCAGCGCGATCTTCCGCCAGATCGTCTCGCGCCGCGTCCTCTATGTCGCGGTGCTGCTCCACGACATCGCCAAGGGGCGCGGCGGCGATCATTCGATCCTCGGCGCGGAGGTCGCGCAGCGCCTCTGCCCGCGCTTCGGCCTGTCGCCGGCCGAGACCGAGACCGTCGCCTGGCTCGTCCGCTGGCACCTGCTGATGTCCGCGACTGCGTTCAAGCGCGACCTGTCGGACTTCAAGACGATCCTCGACTTCTGCGACGTGGTGCAGAGCCCCGAGCGACTCCGCCTGCTGCTCGTGCTCACCATCGTCGACATCCGCGCGGTCGGCCCCGGCGTCTGGAACGGCTGGAAGCGGCAATTGCTCGGCGACCTCTATGAATCGGCCGAGGAGGTGCTCCGGCTCGGCCACAAGCAGAAGGGTCGCGCGGAACGCATCGCCGCCAAGCACGAGACGCTCCACGCCGATCTCGGCTGGAGCGACGCCGAGTTCGCCGCGTTCGTCCGCCGCATGCCCGAGGCCTATTGGATCGCCGAGCCCGAGGACGTGCTCGTCCACAATGCCCGCTTCCTCGCCGGCACCGGCGACGCGCAGCTCGCGATCGACGCGCATGTCTATCCGGGCCGCGGCGCCACGCTCGTGACGATCTACGCCGCGGATCATCCCGGGCTCTTCTACCGGATCGCCGGCGCGATCCATGTCGCGGGCGGCAACATCATCGACGCGCGGATCCACACCACGCGCGACGGCATGGCGGTCGACAATTTCCTCGTCCAGGATCCGTTCGGCCGCCCGTTCGACGGCAGCGAACAGCTTGCCCGGCTGAAGACCGCGATCGAGGATGCGCTCGCCAACCGCGGCAAGCTCGCCGACCGCCTCGTCGCAAAGCCCCTCCCGCGCGCGCGCGCCGAGGCGTTCGACATCGTCCCCAATGCGATGATCGACAACCGCGCCTCGAACCGCTTCACCGTGGTCGAGGTCAACGCCCGCGACGGCCCCGCCCTGCTCAACCGGCTCGCCCAGGCGCTCTTCCAGTCGAAGGTGACGATCCACTCCGCGCATGTCGCGACGTACGGCGAACGCGCGGTCGACACCTTCTACATCACCGACCTCACCGGCGACCGCATCACCGCCCCCGCCCGGCTGAAGACGCTCGAACGCCGCCTGCTCGCGGCGGCCGCCGGCAAGGAACTAGACCTCGCCGCCTGACTAATCGTCATCCTGACGAAAGTCAGGATCCAGAGCCACGAACGTCTCGCTGAGTTATCCTGGATCCTGACTTTCGTCAGGATGACGGACGTGAACGAAGGCCCCCCACAAACGAAAAAAGGCCGGCCCGCGAACGGACCGGCCTCCCCTACCTCCAAACGCAATCAGAACCGCGTGCGCACCGTCAGCCCATAGGTCCGCGGCTCGGCGAGGTACGAGGTGAAGATCTGGTTCCCCACACCACCAAACGCCTTCACCTGGTCGAGATTGCCCGCACCCTGGAACGGCGCGTTGAAGCCGACCTGCTGGTAATCGGTGTCGAGCAGGTTCTGCGCCCACAATTCGACCGCCCATTTCTGCGCCGGCCCACGGATGCCGATCCGCGCGTTCATCAGGAAGAAGCCGTCCTGCGCCTTCTCGGTGAACAGGTCCGACCCGGTGTTATAGTCGCTGGTCATGCGGCCATCGATGTAGAACAGCCCGGTGATCCCCGACGACCCCAGCTCGGGCGTCCACGTCCCCGATGCGGTGACCGTGTGCTTGGGCGCGTTCGACAGCGTGTTGCCCGACAGCAGGAACAGCGCGGGGTCGAGCGCCTCGCCCGTCTCCGACCCGACCAGGTTGTTCTTGAAGGTCGTGTCGACATAGGTGTAGCCGAGCGACACCGCGACGTCGCGGGCCGGGAACAGCCCCGCCTCGAGCTCGACGCCCTGCGACCGCACACCGTATTTCACGTCGCCGGTGCACGCGCCCGTCGCCGCACTCGCATCGCGATCCGCGCCGTTCAGGCTGGTGTCGCACGAGCTGATGTTCTGGACGATGAAGTTGGTGCCGTTGAACGTGTTCAGCTGGAAGTTCTTGAACTCCTGGCGGAAGCCCGCGACGTTGAAGGTGAACTGCGCGGAGGTGAACTTCAGCCCCAGCTCATAGGAATTGACCGTCTCGGGATCGAACCGCAGCCGGCTCGCGCTCGCATTGGTCGGCGCGGCGAACACGTTCGCGGTCAGGTCCGACCGGTCGAGGTTGTAGCCACCCGCCTTGTAGCCGCGCGAATAGGACGCATAGAGCAGCGTGTCGGTGCGCGGCTTGTACGACACGATCCCCGTGCCGCTGAACTCGCCTTCCTTGAACCCGTCGTTCAGATCGAGCCCGTTCAGCGCCGAGGTCGAATTGCCCGTGCAGGTCAGCGTGACGATCCCGCCGACCAGCGTCTTCAGGCTGGCGGGCACCGCCGCGCTCGCCAGCAGCGGGCTCAGCGCCGCCTGCTGCGCGGGGCAGACGGTGTTGTTGTTGTTGAAATCGGCGTGGAAGTCCTTCTGCTCATGCGTGTAGCGAAGCCCGCCGGTGATCGACAGCTTGTCGGTGACCTTGAAGATGTTGTGCGTGAAGAACGCGTAATTCTCGCTGTCCTGATAATAGGTCGACCGCTGGTCGCCCAGATTGTTGAGCGTGCTCAGCCGGTCGATGCCGCTCAGGATGGTACCGGTCAGCGCGCCGAAGGCGGGCTGCGTGCCCGGAACCTGTCCCGACAGGACCGCACGTCCCGCCGCGCTGAGGCAGCCCGGATTGGCCGGATTGCGCAGCGCCGCCGCCGGGTTGACCGTCGCGACGATCCGGCACGCGGCGAACGCGCCATATTGCGTCCCGAACTTCAGGTTGTCCGCAACGACCAGGTCTTCCTTCGAATAATAGCCGCCGACCAGCCAGTCGAGCTTGTCGTCGAACAGCGACCCGTTCAGCCGGACTTCCTGGCTGAAGGTGTGGAACTGGCGATAGCTGTTGCCGTCGTCCGCACGGTAACCGATGTCGAGATTGCCGTAATCGATGTCGGCCGCGCCGCCCGACTTGTACTCGCGATACGCGGTGATCGAGGTCAGCTGCGCAAAGCCCAGGTTCGCGTCGATCTGGCCCGAACCGCCATAATCCTTGGTGATGTTCGAATAGGCGCGGCCCAGCGTGTTGGCGATGCGGCGGTTATACGGGTCGCCCTGGCTCGGGAACACCGCGCCCATGCTCTGCATGACCTGCTGGATGCGGTTGCCCGCGGGGTTGATCGCGAAGTCGCCCGCGACGCCCGGCGTCGGATCGATCTTCTCGCGCGTGTCGATATAGACCGCGCCGCAGCACTTCTCGTCACGCCGCGTGTAATCGCCGATCAGCCGCACCGACACGTCGCTGCTTGGCTCGAACAGCAGCTGCCCGCGCACGAAATAACGGTTGCGGTCGTTATAGTCGGTCTGGTTGATGACGTCGTAATAATAGCCGTCGCGCTTGCCAAACACGCCGTCGAGCCGGAACGCCAGCTTGTCCTTGATGATCGGCCCGGTCAGCCCGCCCGCGATGCGGATATTGTTGTAATTGCCATAGGTCGCGTCGCCATAGCCGCCGAACTGGTAGGACGGCAGCTTGGTCAGGATGTTGATCGTGCCCGCCGATGCGTTGCGCCCGGCCAGCGTCCCCTGCGGCCCGCGCAGCACCTCGATCCGGTCGACTTCGCCGAGATCGTTCAGACCCGAGCCGGTGCGGCTGCGATAGACGCCGTCGATGAACACCGCGACCGAGCTTTCGAGGCCGGGATTGTCGCCGACCGTGCCGATGCCGCGGATACGCGCCGAGGCGTTCGCCTCCGACCCCGTCGACGAGATCAGCAGCGACGGCGCGAGCTGCGTCATCTGGCGGATGTCGGTCGCACCCGAATTCTGCAGCGCCGCCTGCCCCACCGCGGACACCGCGATCGGCACGTTCGACAGCCGCTCGGAGCGGCGCGTCGCGGTGATGACGATGTCGCCTGCGTTGATCGGCTGGGGATTCGCGTTCTCGGCAACCGGCTGCTGCTGCGCATCGACCGACGCGGCGGCGGTACCCGATGTATTTGAGGGTACGGTCTGCGCCTCGGGCTGCGTCGTCGGGACATCCTGTGCGAAGGTCGGCGCCGCGATCGCGATCGTCGCGGCGGCAGACAACAGATATGCGGTCATGCGCATGGGCATCTCTCCTGGCGGCTTCGAATTATTTCGAATTTCCGGTTTGGTCAGGAGGTAATTGGAATTTTCATGCAGCGTCCACCGATTTCCGTATGCGGAAGTAACTTTCCGGTCGCTGTGTCGCACTTCCGCAACACCGAGCAATAACACCGCGTGATAGCCCCGAAATCGATGCATCGCGCACGGGCGGTTCGACCGCGGCGATTGACGCTACGGAAAGGGTCATGGTGACTGCACCCCAACGCAAACGGCCCACCGCCCCGGACAGGGGGCGATGGGCCGGTCACTATCGTCGCCGCGCCCCGCAACGCGGGGGCGCTATTGTCACGGCGCGTCCCGCATCGCGGGCCGCGTCGTCACGCCGTTACTTGGGCGCGAGCACCATCAGCATCTGACGGCCTTCCATGCGCGGATACGCCTCGATCTTGGCGATCTCCGCGACGTCGTCCTGCACGCGCTTCAACAGGTTCATGCCCAGCTGGCCATGGCTCAGCTCGCGGCCACGGAAGCGCAGCGTGATCTTGACCTTGTCGCCCTCGCCGATGAAGTCGTTCACCTTCTTCATCTTCGTGTCGTAATCATGGTCGTCGATGTTCGGACGCATCTTGATCTCCTTGATCTCCTGCGTCTTCTGCGACTTGCGTGCGAGGTTCGCCTTCTTCTGCGCCTCGTACTTGAACTTGCCGACATCGAGGAACTTGGCGACGGGCGGATCGGCGTTGGGCGAGACCTCAACCAGGTCCAGACCATGCTCGGCCGCCTGCTCGATCGCTTCGCGCGTGTACATCACGCCCAGATTCTCGCCCTCGTGATCGATCACGCGGACCTTCTGGCTCTGGATGAATTCGTTGAATCGCGGGCCGTTCATCGCGGGCGTCTGCATGGGCCGGCGCATCGTGGGAGGACGTATGGGGGTTGCTCCTGTTGTTTCTGACGAAGTATTTGGGCCGGCTTATAGCGCAGAAAGCTCTGCGCGGAAAGCCGGCCTCGTCCATCACATATCGGGAGCGCGCGCCTCGATCGCAAGGCGTGCCACCGCCTCGTCGAGCGACAGCATCTCCTGCCCCTGGCTGCCGAGCCGGCGAATCGCGACCGTCGCCTCGTCCGCCTCGCGCTTGCCGACCACGAACAGCACCGGCACCTTGGCCAGGCTGTGCTCGCGCACCTTGTAGTTGATCTTCTCGTTGCGCAGGTCGGTCTCGACGCGGATCCCCGCCTTGCGCAGCGCGGCCACGACACTGTGCGCATAGTCGTCCGCATCCGACACGATCGTCGCGACCACCACCTGCACCGGCGCCAGCCACAGCGGGAAGCGCCCGGCATGATGCTCGATCAATATGCCGATGAACCGCTCGAACGTGCCCAGAATCGCGCGGTGGAGCATCACTGGCCGATGCCGCTCGCCATCCGCGCCGACATAGGATGCGTCGAGTCGCTCGGGCAGCACGCGGTCCGACTGGATCGTGCCGACCTGCCACGTCCGCCCGATCGCATCGGTCAGGTGGAATTCGAGCTTCGGCGCATAGAACGCCCCCTCGCCCGGTAGCTCCTCGAAATTCGCCTTGATCGTGTCGGACAGCGTCGACTGCATCACCGCCTCGCGCAGCTCCGCCTCCGCCTTGTCCCACATCGCATCGTCGCCGAACCGCTTCTCGGGGCGCAGCGCGAGCTTCACCGCATAATCCTCGAAGCCCAGATGCTTGTACACGCTGTCGAGCAGCTCGCAGAACTTGCGCACCTCCTCGACCAGCTGGTCCTCGCGGACGAAGATATGCGCGTCGTCCTGCGTGAACTGCCGCACGCGCATGATGCCGTGCAGCGCGCCATGCGGCTCGTTGCGGTGGCAGCAGCCGAACTCGGCCATCCGGATCGGCAGGTCGCGATACGACTTGATCCCCTGCTTGAAGATCAGGACGTGCGCGGGGCAGTTCATCGGCTTGAGCGCCATCAGGTCGCCTTCGCCCGACAGGACCGCGCCCTCGTCTTCCACATTGGGAATCTCGTCGGGCACCACGAACATGTTCTCGCGATACTTGCCCCAGTGGCCCGACTGCTCCCACTGCTTGGCGTCCATCAGCTGCGGCGTCTTCACCTCGGCATAGTCCGCCGCATCCAGCCGCCGGCGCATATACGCCTCGAGCTGGCGCCACAGCACGAAGCCGTTGGGATGCCAGAACACCGACCCCTGCGCCTCGGACTGGAGGTGGAACAGGTCCATCTCCTGCCCGATCTTGCGGTGATCGCGCTTGGCGGCTTCCTCCAGCCGGAACAGGTGCTGGTCGAGCTGCTTCTTGTTGAGCCAGCCGGTGCCGTAGATCCGGCTGAGCATCGCGTTCTTCTGGTCACCGCGCCAATAGGCACCGCTGACGCGCGTCAGCTTGAACGCCGCGGGATCGAGCTTGCCGGTCGAGACCATGTGCGGCCCGCGGCACATGTCGAGCCACTCGCCCTGGCGATAGATGGTCAGTTCCTCGCCCTCGGGCAGCTCGGCGGCCCATTCGGCCTTGAACGTCTCGCCCTGCTCGGTCCACCGGTCGATCAGCTGCTGGCGCGACCAGACCTCGCGCAGGAACGGCTCGTTCCGCGCGATGATCGCCCGCATCTCCGCCTCGATCGCGGGCAGGTCCTCGTCGGTGAACGGCCGGTCCTTCGGCGCGAAGTCGTAGTAGAAGCCGTCGTCGGTCGCCGGCCCGAAGGTGATCTGCGTGCCGGGAAACAGATGCTGCACGGCCTCCGCCATCACATGCGCCAGGTCATGCCGCACCAGCTCGAGCGCATCCGCCTCGTCGCGCGCGGTCACCAGCGCCAGCTGCGTATCGCCCTCGAACGGCCGCCCGAGATCCCGCACCTGCCCATCGATCCGCGCCGCGAGCGCCGCCTTGGCAAGCCCCGGCCCGATCGCCGCAGCAACATCCGCGGGCGTAGTCCCGGGCGCAACCTCGCGGACGGAACCGTCGGGAAGCGTAATGCGGAACATGGCAGACATGAGGAACTTTCTCGTGATGGAAGAGCGGCGCTTATGCCGTCGCCCAGCCGATATAGGCAACCCGCCTCGCACCGACACCCCACGAACCGCCCCCATGTTCCCCGGCGAAGGCCGGGGCCCAGTTGGGAAACGAAGCTGATGAAGGACAGCGCCCAGTTACGCCGACCTCACCACCTGGACCCCGGCCTCCGCCGGGGTGGACCCACCCCCGTCATCCTGACGAAAGTCACGACCCAGAGCCAAACAGCGCGCCCCCCGCAACCCCAGCACGCCGCAATACCCCCGCGCCCACCCCCAAACCCCACCCCGGCGAAGGCCGGGGCCCAGTTGGGAAACGCCGCTGATGACGGACAGCGCCCAGTCACGCCGACCTCACCACCTGGACCCCGGCCTCCGCCGGGGTGGAGGCAATCTGCCCCCTCACCCCACCCCAAACGGCACCACATGGTTCCCCTGCGTGTGCCCCACCTCGGCCCGCCCCAGATACGGCACCCCCATATCCCGCGCCCACCGCACCATCATGTAATCCAGCGTCTCCCCCCAGGCCGGCTCGTTCGCCTGCACCGCGGTCACCGCCCCGAGCCTGAGCCCGGCAATCCCCTTCAGCTGCGTCGCGTTCGCCACCTTGAACAGCATCCGGTCGATCGCATACATCGGCTCCGACACCTCCTCGACGATCAGCACATGATCGGTCAGATCCGGCAGCCACGGCGTCCCGATCAGCGACGTCAGGATCGACAAATTGAACGCCGCCGAAGGCTGCCCCCCGAGCCCCGGCTCGAGTCCGCTGCGATCCCCCCGCGCCATCCAGCCGAGCGACCGCGCCACCGTCGCCTCGCCGTCATGCCGGTTGATGTCGCTCACCATCGGCCCGTGCGCCACCCGCCCGATCCGCCGTGCGTACAGCGCCCCCAGCAGGAACCCGACATCCGAATAGCCCAGATACATCTTGTGCCGCGCCGCGCGCCCCAGCTCGGGCATCACCATCTGCAGGATCCGGTTCGCGCCATAGCCCCCGCGCAGGAACCAGATCGCGTCGAACGCCGGATCATTGGCGTATTCCAGAAACGCCGCCGCCCGCGCGAAATCCGACCCCGCGAAATGCCCGTCGGTCGCGGTGCACTGCGGATGGAACACCAGCTCGACCTCGGGAAACGCGCGTGCCGCATAGGCGGTGACCACGGGGATCGCCGAAGGATTGGTCCGGCTCGACGCGGCGAGAACACCGATGCGCATGGTTCGTCCTGTCTTGCCCCGTTACGCAACCGCCGATAGCGCGAGCACATGGATATCACCAACCCCTCCGACCAGACCGCCGCCGACCAGCCCGCCTATTTCTTCATCGGCATCGGCGGGTCGGGCATGATGCCGCTCGCGATGATCCTCGCGGGCCGCGGCGCGACCGTCGCGGGCTCGGACCGCAATCTCGACCAGGGCCGCGTCCCCGCCAAGTTCGACGATCTCGCCGCCAAGGGGGTCGCGCTCTTCCCGCAGGACGGCAGCGGCATCGTCTCCGCGGACCAGCACGTCGTCGCCTCCGCCGCGATCGAGCCGACCGTCCCCGACATGATCGCCGCCGCCGCGCTCGGCTGCCCGCGCGCCACCCGCGCCGAGCTGCTCGCCTCCTTGTTCAACGACAGCCGCCTGCCGATCGGCGTGGCCGGCACCAGCGGCAAGTCGACCGTCACCGGCATGATCGGCTGGATCCTCCACACCACCGGCCGCGACCCGACCGTGATGAACGGCGCGGTCATGAAGAATTTCGCAGGGCCCGACGCCCCCTTCGCGAGTGCCTTAGTCGGCGAGGGCGACACCTTCGTCAGCGAGGTCGACGAAAGCGACGGCTCGATCGCGCATTACGCGCCCAGGATCGCGGTGCTCAACAATGTCAGCCTCGACCACAAGTCGCTCGACGAACTCCGCGCGCTCTTCGGCGCCTTCATCGCCAAGGCCGAGACCGCGGTCGTCAACGCCAACGACCCCGACGCCGCCGCGCTCGCCGCGCGCTTGCCCCGCGGCCAGGTCACCACCTTCGCGATCGACGCGTCCGCCGACCTGCGCGCCGAGAACCTGAAGCCCGAACCCTTCGCGATAACCTTCGACCTCGTCTCGCGCGGCGTCCGCACGCGCGTAAAGCTCGCCGTCCCCGGCCGTCACAACGTGTCGAACGCGCTCGCCGCGATCGGCGCGACGATGGCCGCCGACGTGTCGCTGCCCGACGCGGTCAGGGCACTCGCGAGCTTCACCGGCCTGCGCCGCCGCTTCGATCTGGTCGGCACGGCAAACGGCGTCGCGGTGATCGACGATTTCGGCCACAACCCCGACAAGATCGCCGCCACGCTCGACACGCTCCACGCCTTTCCCGGCCGCCTGCTGATCCTGTTCCAGCCGCACGGCTATGGTCCCTTGAAGGTCATGGGCACCGAACTCGTCGCCACCTTCGTCGACCGGATGGCGCCCGAAGACCTGCTCGTCCTCCCCGACCCGGCCTATTATGGCGGCACCGTCACCCGCGAGGTCACGAGCGCCGACATCGTCGCACAGATCGCCTCACGAGACCGCGACGCGCGCCACATCGCCGACCGCGCCGACGCCGCCGCGCTGCTCGTCGCCGAGGCGCGCCCCGGCGACCGCATCGTCGTGATGGGCGCGCGCGACGACACGCTCAGCCTGCTCGCGGCGACCATGGTCGAATCCCTCGCCGGCTGATAGGATAAGCCCGATCCCCCGTCCGGAGACCCGCCGATGTTCCGCCGCCTCTTCCTCGACCATCCCGCCACCGTCGGCGAAAGCTATGCCGAGCATTTCGGCGTCGCCAGCCGGTTCGGCGTGACGATGATCGCCGGCGGCCTCGGCGCCCTCGTCCACGCGGTCGTCCCCGCTTTGTGCAAGACCAGCGGCAGCGACACCGTCCGCGAACTCCACCGCCAGATGGTCGCCAAACGCGGCGCCGTCGCCGCCGACCAGACCCAGATGAAAACGGTAGAATTCATCATCTGACCCCGTCCCCCCGCGAAAGCGGGGGCCCAGGACGAAGGCGGTAAGCGCCGCCCTCTCCCCACCCGTCATCCTGACGAAAGTCAGGACCCAGAGCCAACAGCGCTGTGCCCCGTAACCCTGGATCCTGGGTCAAGCCCAGGATGACGGCGGTGAAGTGCAGCCCCCCACCCGTCCTCCCGATGACGAGGAAGCGCCGCCCTCCCCACCCGTCCTCCCGACGGCGAGGAAGCGCCCCCCCTCCCCCCGTCATCCTGACGAAAGTCAGGATCCAGAGCCAAGCAGCACCGAGCCCTGCCACCCTGGACTCCCGCCTACGTGGGAGAACGGACAGTCGCGATCGCATCCCCTCAACCCCGCCCCCGCTGTAAAGCCCCCTTGACTCACACCCACCCAAATGACAAGCTTCCTTTACCGATTCGAAAGGACGCTTGACCATGCACAAGAGCCCCGCGCTGCGCCGCTACAACGCCACCGTTCTCGGTCTCAGCCTTGCGTACATGGGCACGCTGTTCGGCGTGGTGGCGCTGTTCCGCAGCCATCCGCCGACCGGCCCGCTCGCCTATCTCCTCGCGGTGCTGCCCGCGATCCCGCTGCTCGGCGTCTTCCTCGCCTGGGGCCGCTATCTGCGCGACGAGCCCGACGAATATATCCGCACGATGAACGTCCGTCAGACGCTGATCGCCACCGTCTTCATGCTCTGCGCGACGACGATCTGGGGCTTCCTCGAAAGCTTCGGCCTCGCGCCCCATGTCCCGGCCTATTCGGCGGGTGTGCTCTGGTTTGCCGGCCTGATGCTCGGCGGGTGCGTCAACATCGCCGCGGTGCGCGCAGGGACAGCATGAAGAACCGCCTGAAAGTCCTGCGCGCCGAACGCGACTGGAGCCAGGGCGATCTCGCCGACCGCCTCGACGTCTCGCGCCAGAGCGTCAACGCGATCGAGACCGGCCGCTACGACCCCTCGCTCCCGCTCGCCTTCCGCATCGCCGAGCTGTTCGGCCTCGCGATCGAGGACATCTTCACCAGCCCCTCTGCACCAGCCTGACCTAGCCCCGTCCGCCCGCTTTGGCTAAAGCCCCGCGCATGACCGACACCACCACCCCCGCGCCGGACCGCCCCCGCCTCGCCTATCACCACACGACCGGCACCGGCCCGACGATCGTCTTCCTGTCGGGCTATGGCTCGGACATGACGGGCACCAAGGCGGTCACGCTCGAGGCCTGGGCGAAATCGCAGGGCCGCGCCTATCTCCGCTTCGATTATGGCGGCTGCGGCCGCAGCGAAGGCGCGTTCGAGGATCAGACGCTCGTCGACTGGCGCGACGACGTGATCGCGATGCTCGAGGCCTTGGCGGACGGCCCCGCGGTGCTCGTCGGCTCGTCGCTCGGCGGCTGGCTGATGCTGCTCGTCGCGAAGGCCCGCCCCGATCTGGTCGCAGCCCTCGTTGGCATCGCCCCCGCACCCGACTTCACCGACTGGGGCTTCACCCCTGAGGAAAAGCTGACGCTGCTCAGCGCGGGCCGGCTCGAACGCGCCAACGAGTACGGGCCCGAACCCACCATCTACACCCGCGGCTTCTGGGCGTCGGGCGAGGCGAACCGGCTGATGTTCGGCTGGATCGAGATCCGCTGCCCCGTCCGCCTGATCCAGGGCCAGCGCGACAAGGACGTGCCGTGGCTACGCACCACCCGGCTCGCCGAGCTGCTTCGTTCAGCCGATGTGCAGACACTGCTCGTCAAGGACGGCGATCACCGCCTGTCACGCGATTCCGACATCGCGCTGATCATCCGCGCGGTCGAGGATGTGATCGCCCGCCTATGATCCTGATGCTGCTCGCCCCCGCGCTGCTCCTGTCCCAGGCCGCCAGCCCCGCCACAAAGCCTGCCGCCAAGCCGACCGCGGCACCGGCCGCCAGGCCCGCCGCCGCCGGCCCCGCCGACGATGCCACGCGGCTCCAGCGCTGCATCGCGACGATCGCCACCGATCCGGTCGCCGCGCGTGCCGAGGCGGGCCGCTGGCGGATGGCGGGCGGCGGCGCCGCGGCGCGCGACTGTGGCGGGCTCGCCTTTGCCGCGGAAAAGAACTGGGCCGCCGCCGCCGCCGAATTCGAGAGCGCGGCGCGCGACGCACAGCTCGCGCACGACGATCGTGCCGCGACCTATTGGGCGCAGGGCGGCAATGCCTGGCTCGCCGCGGGCGACGCGACCAAGGCGCGCGTCGCGCTCGATTCGGCGCTCACCGCGGGGACGCTGACCGGGCTCCAGCTCGGCGAGGCACGGCTCGACCATGCGCGCGCGCTCGTCGCGGCGGACGATCTCGCCTCCGCGCGCACCGATATCGATCTCGCACTGACCACCGCGGGCGACGATCCGCTCGCCTGGCTCCTGTCCGCGACGCTCGCGCGGCGGATGGGCAATCTGCCCCGTGCACGCGGCGACATCGCCGAGGCGCTCAAGCGCTCCCCCGACGACGCCTCGGTCCAGCTCGAGGCGGGCAACATCGCCGCGCGCGACGGCGACGAGACCCGCGCCCGCGCCGCCTGGGCCGAAGCCGCGCGCCTCGCCCCCGACACCCCCACCGCCCGCAACGCCATCGCCGCGCTCCGCCAGTTCGACCCGGCCAAACCCTGATCCGCCCGGAGAGCCGCACCCGCGCCACCGTCATTCCTGCGGCGGCGGGAACCCAGACTGGCAACCCTCACGGCCCGGCCACCCCCGCCCGCCCCTCTGGATCCCGCCTCCGCGGGGATAACGGACGGAGGATAGTGACGCGGCAACAGGCTCCACGGTGAATGCCCCACAACCCCGTCCGCCCCTCTGGAACCCTGCCGGGGCGCCGCCTATCTACCGGCGATCCAACCCGAAAAGGCCGTCCATGAAATATCTGCACACGATGATCCGGGTCACCGATCCGGCCAAGACGATCGCGTTCTTCGAGCTGCTCGGGCTGAAGGAGGCCCGCCGCCTCGAAAACGAGCAGGGTCGCTTCACGCTGATCTTCCTCTCCGCGCCCGGTGACGAGAGCGCCGAGGTCGAGCTGACGCACAACTGGGATCCCGAAGAGTATGGCGAAGGCCGCAATTTCGGCCACCTCGCCTACCGCGTCGACAATATCTACGAGACCTGCCAGCGGCTTCAGGACGCCGGCGTGACGATCAACCGCCCGCCGCGCGACGGCCACATGGCGTTCGTCCGCACCCCCGACAACATCTCGATCGAGCTGTTGCAGGACGGCCGGCTCGACCCCGCCGAGCCCTGGGCGTCGATGCCCAACACCGGCCACTGGTAAGGGCCACTGGTAAGGATCGTCGGCCCGCCGCCGCGCGTCAGGCGCGGCGGCGGGCCGGCATCGTCCCGGCCGCCATCGCCGCGGCACAGTCGGCGACGTGGACTGTCGCACCGCAACCCTCGATGATCTCGATCCGCATCGTCAGGTCGACACAGCCCTGGCGGATGTCCTCCGCCAGCATCTCGCGCATCGCGACGATCGCATGCTCGATCGCCGCCGCGCGATGCGCGAGTTCGATCCCCTCGTGATCCTCGATCACCTCGCCGCGCAGGGCGATCTGAAATCTGTATCGCGGCATCAGCGACATCCTGTGCGTTCGACGCGACGGCCGGGGTGACCGGCAGCTGCCGCACCCCATTGTTCGCCCCTGTTTCTCGCAAGGCGTCTACGCCCCTGCGCGACGATCGGTTCCGCGCCACCCATGCAGCGCGAAGCACCCGACATTTTCTTACAATAACCGACAATTTCCGAAATGCGCGTCTAACCTATGTTTGAGCGAGACTATAACGCCTGTGATAGTGCAGGGCGCCTCTGGGCAAGCTATGCTTAACCCGGCGACTGAGAGTTCGATATGCTCCCGCCCGAGCGGAGCCTGCATGTGGATTACCCCATCGTCGTCACCGATCATCTGATTGCCAAGCTCGCGACCCGGGTCGAGCTGAGCGCGGCGGATCGCGTGGCGATCGCGGCGCTGCCGTGCAAGCTGCGCACGATCGATCAGTCGACCTACATGCTGCGCGAGGGGCAGCGCCCGCTGCGCTGCGCGTTCGTGATCGACGGCTTCGCCTATCGCCAGAAGCTCACCCCCGATGGCGAACGCGAGATCGTCTCGATCCTGATGCCCGGCGACTTCATCGATCTCCAGAACCTGTTCCTCGAGGAATCGGATCACGACGTCCAGGCGCTGACCCGGATCACCGTCGCCGAGATCCCCATCCCCGCGCTGCGCGAGATCGTCGCGGTCTCGCCGAAGATCGCCACCGCCTTGTGGATCGAGGCGCTGGTCGAGGCGTCGATCCACCGCGAATGGCTGCTCAATGTCGGTCGCCGCAACGCCAAGATGCGGCTCGCGCACCTGCTCTGCGAATTCTCCGCCCGGCTGCGCGCCTCCTCGCTCAGCGACGCGGACGGCAGCTACGAACTGCCGATGACTCAGGAACAGATGGGCGATGCGCTCGGCCTGACCCCGGTCCACGTCAACCGCGTGCTCCGCGCGCTCGAGACCGACGGGCTGATCACGCGCCGCAAGCGGCAGATCGGCGTCGTCGACTGGTGCGCGCTGCGCGACGCCGCCGAATTCAGCGAACGCTATCTCCACCTGACCCAGACGCGCCCCTGACGCCCTGGGCCAACGCCCCCAACCCGGCCACTCTTGACTTTTCGACCGGTCGCGCGCATCTGACCGCCATCGAGGTGTCATGCAGCGTGATCGGACCTGAACAAGGTCCAGGCTCCGCCTCGGTCGTTTCTAACGGGCTTCCCTTTTCACGCGGGGTGTCAAAACACCACGCCCCTCGCGCGTCCTCCTGTGGATTCGCGAGCCCGGCACATTTGAGAGACTATTCATGTCCTTTTCCAACCTCGGCCTCGCCGAGCCCCTCGTCCGCGCGCTCGAAGCCAAGGGCTATACCGAGCCGACGCCGATCCAGGCCCAGTCGATCCCGATCCTGCTCGAGGGCGGCGACCTGCTCGGCATCGCGCAGACCGGCACCGGCAAGACCGCCGCGTTCGTGCTCCCCTCGATCCAGCGCCTGACCGAGACGCAGAAGCGCGTCCTGCCGACGCATTGCCGCATGCTCGTCCTCGCGCCGACCCGCGAACTCGCCAGCCAGATCGCCGACAGCGCACGCGCCTATGGCCAGTTCAGCAAGATGTCGGTGACCACCGTGTTCGGCGGCACCAGCATCAACAAGAACCGCCAGGATCTCAGCCGCGGCGTCGACATCCTCGTCGCAACGCCGGGCCGCCTGATCGATCTGATCGAGCAGGGCTTCTGCAACCTGTCGATGATCGAGATCCTCGTGCTCGACGAAGCCGACCAGATGATGGACCTCGGCTTCATCCACGCGCTGAAGAAGATCGTCCGCATGCTGCCGAAGAAGCGCCAGACGCTGTTCTTCTCGGCGACGATGCCGACCGCGATCCGCGATCTCGCCTCGCAGTTCCTGCTCGATCCGAAGACCGTCTCGGTCAAGCCCGCCGCGACCACCGCAGAGCGCGTCGACCAGTATGTCACCTTCTGCAACCAGTCGGAAAAGCAGGCACTGCTGACGATCACGCTGGGTGATCCGGCGATCGACCGCGCGCTCGTCTTCACGCGCACCAAGCACGGCGCCGACCGCGTCGTGAAGCTGCTCGCGGGCAACGGCATCGCCTCGAACGCGATCCACGGCAACAAGAGCCAGGGCCAGCGCGAGCGCGCGCTGGGCGAATTCAAGCAGGGCAAGGTCAAGGTCCTGATCGCGACCGACATCGCCGCACGCGGCATCGACGTCTCGGGCGTCAGCCACGTCATCAACTTCGAGCTGCCCAACGTTGCCGAGCAATATGTCCACCGCATCGGCCGCACCGCGCGTGCGGGCGCCAGCGGCATCGCCGTCGCGTTCTGCGCGGATGACGAGAAGGCCTATCTGCGCGACATCGAGCGGATCACCCGCCAGAAGGTGACGGTCCGCCCGCTGCCCGACGATTTCGTCAACCTGTCGAACCAGATCAAGCAGACCCGCGTCAAGACGATGGGCGCCGATCCCGAAGTCCGGATCGACCGTCCGCGCGATCCCGCGCGTCCCCGCGCCACCCACGCCCCCCGCGCGACCGGCACTACCGGCCGCAACTATGCGGGTGCGAGCCGTGGCGGTCAGGGTGGCGGTGGCCAGGGTGGCGGCGGCGGTCGTCCCCAGGGCGGCGGTCGTCCTGGCGGCCAGGGCGGTGGTCGCCCGGCCGGTGGCGGTCGCCCCGGCGGCCAGGGCCGCGGCGCCGGCCCCAGCTCGGCACGCTAAGGCCCCATGTCTTTGCCTCGCGGGTTTGCTATAGGCAGACCTGCGAGGAGAAGACTGATGGACGTCTCGAATACCCCGATCGCCGAACGCATCGCCCGCGTCCTGGCGGGCCAGCGGATCAGCGCCAATGCCGGCGGCGACGCCGCCTCCGCATCGCGCCTGATCGACGACGCCTGGACCGATTATCTCCCCGACGCGCTCGCGGTCCTGCGCACCTTGCGCGAACCCGACCAGACCATGGCCGCCGCCGGCGACCCCGCCATCTGGGAAACCATGGTCCTCGCCGCGCTCAAGGCCGCGCGCCCGCAGACGGTGGTGCTGTAGCGCCCGCCAAGCGACGGACCACGCCTCCCCCAGGCTGACGACCGTGGTGCGCGCGCCACCTCACCCCGCGTCATCCTGACGAAAGTCAGGACCCAGAGCCAAAAGCGACCCCGCCCGTAACCCTGGATCCTGGGTCAAGCCCAGGATGACGAAGAGGGCGGGAACCGCCCCCCACCCGCTTGCCCCGACCGAAGTCGAAGGGCCTGCGCCCCCGCCCGTTCGCCCTGAGCGAAGTCGAAGGGCCGGCGCCAAGTGCTTCGACTTCGCTCAGCACGAACGGAGCGGGGGAGCGTACCTCACCCCCCCCGCTCACCCCCAGACTAAAGCACGAACCGGCTGAGATCCGTATTCCGCGCAATCTCCTTCAGCTGGCTGTCGACATACGCCCCGTCGATCACCACGCTCGACCCGCCGCGATCCTCGGCATTGTAGCTGACGTCCTCGAGCAGCTTCTCCATCACCGTCTGCAACCGCCGTGCGCCGATATTCTCGACCTCGGCATTCACCTCCGCGGCGATCCGCGCGACCGCGGCGATGCCGTCCTCGGTGAAGCGGATCTCGACGCCTTCGGTGGCGATCAGCGCCTTGTACTGCAGCGGCAGCGACGCCTTGGTATCCGACAGGATCGCGACGAAGTCCCCCTCGGTCAGGCCCTTCAGCTCGACCCGGATCGGCAGACGCCCCTGCAATTCGGGCAGCAGGTCGCTCGGCTTGGCGACATGGAACGCCCCGCTCGCGATGAACAGGATATGGTCCGTCTTCATCGGCCCGTATTTGGTCGCGACCGTCGTCCCCTCGATCAGCGGCAGCAAATCGCGCTGCACGCCCTCGCGGCTCACCGACCCGCCGCGCCCGTCCGACACCGCGATCTTGTCGATCTCGTCGAGGAACACGATCCCATTCGCCTCGGCATCCGCCAGCGCGACGCGACTCACCTCGTCCTGGTCGAGACGCTTGTCGGCCTCTTCCTCGACCAGCTTGTCCCACGCCGCGGTCACCGTCAGCTTGCGGCGCTTCAGCTGCTGCCCGCCGCCGAGCGACTTCATCATCTCGCCGATGTTGATCATCTGCGGCGCCCCACCGGGGATCTCGAACGGCGTCGTCGGCGTCTGCTCGACCTCGATCTCGACCTCGGCGGCGTTCAGATGCCCGTCGAGGAACCGCTGCTTGAAGCTTTCGCGCGTCGCGGTGCTCGAATCCTTGCCGACCAGCGCGTCGAGCAGCCGGCCCATCGCCGCCTCCTCCGCCTTGTCCTTCACCGCGATCCGCCGGCGCTCCTTTTCCAGCCGGATCGCCTCCTCGACCAGGTCGCGCGCGATCTGCTCGACGTCGCGGCCGACATAGCCGACCTCGGTGAACTTGGTCGCCTCGACCTTGACGAACGGCGCATCGGCCAGCTTCGCCAGCCGCCGGCTGATCTCGGTCTTGCCGCAGCCGGTGGGCCCGATCATCAGGATGTTCTTCGGCGTCACCTCGTCGCGCAGATCCTCGCTGAGCTGCTGGCGCCGCCACCGGTTACGCATCGCCACCGCGACCGCGCGCTTGGCCGCGGCCTGGCCGATGATATGCGCATCGAGCGCGGCCACGATGGCCTTGGGGGTAAGCTGGTCGTTCATGATCACTCTTCTTCGCCCCTCCCCTTCAGGGGAGGGGTTGGGGGTGGGGACTATCCGCGGGACGGGCGCCTGGTGAAGCCCGACCCGACCCCTCCCCCGAACGGGAGGGGCGTCGAAATCAGCTGGTCGAGTCCATCGACTCCACGGTCAGCCGGTCATTGGTGTACACGCAGAGCTCGGACGCGATTCCCATCGCCTTGCGGCACAGCACTTCGGCATCGCTCTCATACTCGACCAGCGCGCGCGCCGCGGCGAGCGCGTAGTTGCCGCCCGATCCGATCGCCGCGACGCCGTTCTCGGGCTCGAGCACGTCGCCATTGCCCGTCAGGATCAGCGTCACGTCCTTGTCCGCGACGATCATCATCGCTTCCAGGTTGCGCAGGAACTTGTCGGTCCGCCAGTCCTTGGCGAGCTCGACCGCGGCACGGAGCAACTGCCCCTGATGCTGCTCCAGCTTGCGTTCGAGCCGTTCGAACAGCGTGAAGGCGTCCGCGGTCGCGCCGGCGAACCCGCCGATCACCGACCCGTCGCCGAGCCGCCGCACCTTGCGCGCATTGGGTTTCATGACCGTCTGGCCCATCGAGACCTGGCCGTCGCCGATCACGACGACCTTGCCGCCGCGCCGGACCGAAAGGATGGTGGTGCCGTGCCAGACCGGCATGGCGTGGGGATCATTTGCACTCATGACCGCGATGTAGGGTGCGCTTTCGACCACGCAACGGTCCGCTGCACCCACCCCCTGCACCACCCCCTCACCCTCCCGCTCGACTTCCCTGTCGGCTTCCCGGTTACCTTCCCCCTTTTCGTCATCCTGACGAACGTCAGGACCCAGAGCCCCGAACGCCACGCGCGCCGCTCCGATACCAGCCCCACTCACCGCCGCTTCCCCCACTCACGCGCCGCGGTGTACCCCAGATACCCCGTCCCGAAGAGCGCATAGAGCGGCTCGGGGATCGCCCCCAGATACGCCCCCACGCCCGCCGCGATCGCCTGCGCCGCCGCCGGCCGCACCGCCGCGAGCAGCCCCACCGGGATCGCCCCCAGCAGCAACGCGTACATCACGTACAGGAACCCCGGCCGCGCCCGCGTCACCCACGGATTGGCGGGCAGCTCCGCCCCCTCCTCAACGCCTCTCGTCATGACACCCCCCTGGAAAAGTGGCGCTTTCCGCCTCAGGCCCGGTTCGCGAGCCAGCCATAAAGGAACGCCTCGTTCGCCGGCCGCCGCTCCGCCAGCGCGACATAGCGCTCGCCCTGCAGTGCCTCGATCGCCTTCAGCAGCACCGCCTCGCCCCCCGCCCCGCGTCGCTTGAGGAACCCCGCCAGCGCCGCCAGCGTCCCCGCCCCGATCCGGCCATCGACGACGAGGTCGGGATAATCGCTCGCCCCGCGATTGAGCGCGTTCAGCGCGCGCTGCAGAAACCCGCTCGCGACCGCCGGCCCCATATTCACCCCGGTATCGAACAATTCGCCCGCAATATCCGGCGCGATCCGGCCAACCCCCTCATATCCGGGGTCAATCCAGTAAGCCTGCCGATAGATCGCGACCGCCGCCGCCCGCGGAAACACCCGCATGTCCCCCGCAAACCCATGCGCCCGCGCCACCGCCTGCGTGATCCCGAACCGCGTCGCCCCCCCGCGATCCGCCGGATGATCGCCGTACCCGCCCTCACGATCGATCACCGCATCGATCAGCCCACCGATCTCCATCCCCGATCCCCCCGATTTGCCCGCAACCATATAACCATATAGGTTAGCGAAAAGCAAGATCAGCGGCACGAATGGTAAAAGACGAACATCCACTCCCATCCGTCATCCTGACGAAAGTCAGGATCCAGAGCCCAGCAAACCCACCCCCTGATCACCCCGCAACCCGCTCCCAAACCTCAGCTTTCCTCCCCATCAAGCCGCGCCCCATCCAGCACCCGCTCCCCCCGCGCCCGCTCCTCAGCATCCCGCGCGCGCTCCGCCTTGGTCCGCCCGAACGCCGCCCGGTTCGCGTCCGCCACCACCCCCGCCTCGCGCCGCGCCCGCGCTTTGCGCGCCCGCCGCAAATTGATGATCTCGCCCATGAAAACCCCTGTCACACCGCTTGCCAGCACCCCGCCGGCGCTACAGACTGCCCCTCCTATGCGCCATCCCGTCCTGCTGTCCGCCCTTCTCCTGCTCCCCGCCGCCGCGTCGGCGCAGGCGCTGCCGCCCGGCGCCTGGGCGATCACCTCGACCGCGGTCGAGCTCGTCATTCCGGGTGCGCCGGGGTTTATCCTGCGGATGATGCGCGGAAAATCGAAGACCGAGCGCAAATGCCTGCCGCCTGAACAGGCCTCGTCGGGCGTCGCCGCGCTGTTCGTCCCCAAGCCCGAGGCGCGTTGCACCGTCGAGCGCGCGCAGTTCTCAGGCGGGCGGATCGATCACGTGATGAGCTGTCCGCAGAAAAAGGGGCCGCCGATGCGGATCGTCCGCGCGGGCAGCTATGGCGCGACCGGCTTTACCGCGCGGATGACGATGACCGGCGACACCGACAAGGGCGCGATGCGGATCGTCGCGGATCAGGTCGCGGCACGCACCGGTCCTGTCTGCAAACGCTGACGCCAGGATCTGGAATGGCACGATATTTCGTGCCGGGGAGCGGCGTCGCCTCTGGCGGCCGGCTCCGGAAATTTCTGGTCGGGGCGACAGGATTCGAACCTGCGACCCCCACACCCCCAGTGTGATGCGCTACCAGGCTGCGCTACGCCCCGACCGAAGGGCGCGCATTATGCGGATGTTGCGCGCAATGCAAGCACGCGATTGCGGCAAAGCCCATATTCGTCCGTCTCATCGCGGCCTGGCCACGCTTCACCGGCGCACATTGGTTGCGCGGGGCGGCAACCGGTGATAGCGGCATCGCCCATGCGAGCGCGGGCGTATGGCGCCTGCCCACCAGCCAAAACGGGACTCCATGTTCATTTCCCCAGCATATGCGCAGGCCGCCGGCGAGACGGCGACATCGGGCGGCATCGCCTCGTTTCTGAGCCTTGCGCCGCTCTTCCTCGTCTTCGTCGTCTTCTATTTCCTGATGATCCGTCCGCAGCAAAAGCGGATGAAGGCGCTCCAGGCGTCGGTCGCGGCGGTCAAGAAGAATGACAGCGTCGTCACCGCCGGCGGCATCATCGGCAAGGTGACCAAGGTCGAGGACGCGATCGTCGAGATCGAGATCGCGCCCAACACGCGCGTCCGCGTCGTCAAGGCGACGCTCACCGACATCACCAGCCCGAACACGAAGCCGGCGAACGACTGATGTTGGATTTCCCCCGCTGGAAGGTCGCGTCGATCATCGGCCTGCTGGCCGTGCTCTGCGCGCTTGCGATCCCGAGCTTCTTCTCCGAATCGACGACCAGCAAGTGGGGGGCGATTCCGCATAAGCGGATCAACCTGGGTCTCGATCTGGCGGGCGGCAGCTATCTGCTGCTCGAGGCGGACACCGCCGATCTCGCCAATTCGCGGATCGAGGCGATGCGCGACAGCATCGCGGGCACGATGCGCAACGGCACGCCGCGGATCGCGATCGGCGACATTTCGGTGCGTGGCGGGCAGCTTAGCTTCCTGCTCCGCGATCCGAGCCAGGTCGATGCCGCGCGCGAGCGGCTGCTCTCCATCACTGGCGGTGGCGCCGGGATGAGCGGCCAGCGCGAATGGGACATCAACGTCGTCGACACGAGCCGGTTCGTGCTCAAGCCGACCGAGGCCGGGCTCCAGCAGGCGATCGACACCGCGATGAAGGACGCGACCGAAGTCGTCCGCCGCCGCATCGACGAACTCGGCACCAAGGAGCCGACGATCGTCCGCCAGGGCGCGACGCGTATCGTCGTCCAGGTGCCGGGCCTGCAGAATCCGCAGGCGCTCAAGAACCTGCTCGGCAAGACCGCAAAGCTCGAATTCAAGCTGGTCGACGAGACCGCGAACCCCGCCGATCTCGTCAAGGGCATCGCCCCCGTCGGCAGCCAGGTCATTCCTTATCCCGGCA
The DNA here is from genome assembly GCF_000732685.2 of Sphingomonas sp. STIS6.2. Classification (NCBI taxonomy): domain Bacteria; kingdom Pseudomonadati; phylum Pseudomonadota; class Alphaproteobacteria; order Sphingomonadales; family Sphingomonadaceae; genus Sphingomonas; species Sphingomonas sp. STIS6.2. The sequence continues at coordinate 10,809 of NZ_JPDP02000100.1, read as the reverse complement.
ATCCGCAGGGCATTCCGTTCATCGCGGTCAAGCGATCGGTGATCATCTCGGGCGATCAGCTCGCCGATGCCCGCCAGGAGTTCGAGCCGCAGACCAACGCGCCGCAGGTGGCGATCACCTTCGACGCGGTCGGTGGCCGACGTTTTGCCAAGGTCACGCAGGAGAACACGAACAAGCCGTTCGCGATCATCCTCGACAATTCGGTGATCTCCGCGCCCAACATCAACGAGCCGATCCTCGGTGGCCGTGCCTCGATCTCGGGCAATTTCACGGTCGAATCGGCCAATTCGCTCGCCATCTCGCTGCGGTCGGGCAAGCTGCCGATCAATCTGAAGATCATCGCCGAGAGCACCGTCAGCCCCGATCTCGGCAAGGATTCGATCCGCGCCGGCGTGCTGGCCAGCATCGTCGCGGCGCTCGCGGTGATCGTGTTCATGTTCGTGACCTATGGCCGGTTCGGCCTCTATGCGAACCTCGCGGTGGTCATCAACATCCTCGTGATCGTCGCGGTCATGGCGATGCTCAACGCGACGCTGACGCTGCCCGGCATCGCCGGCTTCGTGCTGACGATCGGTACCGCGGTCGACGCCAACGTGCTGATCAACGAGCGTATTCGTGAGGAACGCCGCCGCGGACGCAACATCGTCCAGGCGGTCGAGCTCGGCTATAAGGAGGCGTCACGCACGATCTTCGAGGCCAACGTCACGCACGCGATCACCGGGGTGATCATGCTCCTGCTGGGCTCGGGCCCGGTCAAGGGCTTTGCGGTCGTGCTGCTGATCGGCATCTGCACCAGCGTGTTCACCGCGGTGACCTTCACGCGGATGCTCGTGGCGCTCTGGCTGCGCAAGAACCGCCCCACCACGATCAATATTTGAGGCGGGAGACATCATCATGCGCCTGCTGAAACTCGTACCCGACAACACCAACCTGAAGTTCGTCTCGCTCCGCAAATGGGCGTTCGGGCTGACCATCCTCCTGTCCGTTCTGGCGGTCGGATTGGTCGCGGTCCGCGGCCTCAACATGGGCGTCGACTTTGTCGGCGGCGTGCTGATCGAGGAGAATTTTGCCACCCCGCCGTCGATCGAGGCGGTCAGGACCGAGGTCGACCAGCTCGGACTCGGCGAAGCGTCGATCCAGTCCTTTAGCGATCCCCGGACGCTGTCGATCCGCCTGCCGCTGCCCGAGACGAACGACGAGGGTGCAACCAACGCGCTAGTGAAGAGGGTGTCCGACGACTTGGCCGTCAAGTTCCCGGGCGCAACCTTCTCGAAATACGACACGATTTCGGGCAAGGTTTCGGACGAGCTGATCCGCAACGGTGCGCTTGCGGTGGCACTGGCCATTCTCGGCATCGGCCTGTTCGCAGTGGTCCGCTTCGAATGGCAGTTCGGCGTGTCGACGATCGTCGCGATCGTTCACGACCTGTTGATGACGCTCGGCTTTTTCGCTTTGATGCGGGATTATTTTGAGGTCGATCTCAACATCGTCGCGGCGGTGCTGACGATCATCTCCTATTCGATCAACGACAAGATCGTCATCGACGACCGTATCCGCGAGAATATGCGCCGCTACCGGAAAATGGACATGCGCGAGATCATCGATCTGTCGGTGAACGAGACGCTGCCGCGTACCGTCATGACCTCGGTCACGATCCTGCTCGCACTGACCGCGATGCTGGTACTCGGCGGCCATGTGCTGCGCGGCTTCACCGCAGCGATGATCCTCGGCATCGTCGTCGGCACCTATTCGTCGATCTACGTGTCGTCGTCGCTGCTCATCACGCTCGGCCTGCGCGCCGAGCCCGAGGGCCGCAAGGGCGACCGCGACGACGCCGAGCGCGTGGGCCCGAAGGCCGGCCGCTGATGCGCGGCGGGCCCGGCGCGTGAGGACAAGCACGTGAGGATGGACAAGGAAAAGACCGACGGGCCGATGATCTCGGCGATCGGTCATGGCGGGTTCCGGGTCGACGACGGCTATTACACCGCGTTGCTGATCACCCCGTCGCGCGCCGACGGCTGGACCCCGCCGCCGTTCGAGACACTGGGCGCGGACGATGTCGCCAGCGTCCTCGCGCTGTCGCCCAGACCCGAATTCCTGCTGCTCGGCACCGGATCGCAGTTGCGCCAGCCCGCCGCCGCCTTCCGCCGCGCGGTCGAGGCGCAGGGCGTCGGGATCGAGGCGATGGACAGCCGCGCCGCCGCGCGCGCCTGGGCCGTGCTCCGTGGCGAAGGCCGCTGGATCGCCGCCGCGCTCTACCCGCTCGAAGGCTGAGGCTTTTCAGGCGCTTGGTCGGGCGCGCTAGGCCCCGCCCCCGACCAGCCCGGCCAGATGCGCGAACAGCGCGGCGCTGTTGGCCTCCCAGGTAAAGCGCGCCGCGACACGCCGCGTCGCCTCCCTCGCCGGCGGTGCCGCCAGGATCCCCGCGATCGCCGCGCCGAACGCCGCCGCATCGCGCGGCACGATCCGGCCCGCCTCGCCCGACGTGACCACCTCGCCTGCGCCGCCCGCATCGGTGATCACGATCGGCGTCCCGCAGGCGAGCGCCTCGACCCATGCGTTCGCGAGCCCCTCGGACGCCGAGGCCAGCGCCATCACGTCGGCGGTCGCGACCAGCCGCGGAATCGCCTCATGCGCGACGCTGCCGAGCAGCCGGACCCTGTCCCCCACGCCGAGCGTGCGGATCAGCGCCTCCAGCCGCGCCCGGTCGCCCCCCTCGCCCGCGATCCTCAGCGAGACACCCGGCAGGCGCGCGACCGCCTCGATCACCACGTCATGTCCCTTGCGCGGGATCAGCGCCCCGACCGACAGCACCAGCGGCCCCGTCACGCCCAGCCGCGCCGCCTCGGCCGCACGCGCCGCCGCGTCGATCGGGCGGAACCGGTCCTGGTCGACCCCGGTATGATGCACCCGGATCCGCGCCCCCGGCATCCCCATCGCGATCATGTCCGCCCGCATCGCCGCGCTGACCGCGAGCAGCCCGTCCGCCGCGCAGCCCGCACGCCGGATCTGCTCGCGTGTGCCGGCCGCGCAACCCCAGTGATGAATATCCGCACCGCGCGCCTTGATCGACACGGGCACGCCATAGCGTCGCCCGAGCGCGACCGCGGCGACGCCGTCGGGAAAAAAGAACGACGCATCAATGACATCGAATGGAAAATCCGACCGCACGGCGTCGAGCACCGGGATTAGCGCGCGGGTCAGCGCCGCGGCATGCCACCGCCCCCCGGTCGCAGGGATTGTCGTGAACCGCGGCCGATGCACGCCCACCCCGCGCCACGTCTCCTCGAGCGGCAACCGCGCAAGCGGCGCAAAACGCGGCATCAGGCGCAGCGGTCCGGGCGGCAGGCCGATCGGTGCAACGACACGCAGATCGACCCCCGGATGCGCCGCGAGCCCCAGCGTCTGCCGCTCGACGAAGACGCCGAAATTGAGCCGGCTCGCATCGGGGAACAGCGTGGACAGGGTCAGGACGCGCATCATGGCCCTTGGTATCGCCGCCGGGTTAAGAACCCTGTCGCCGCGATTATTGCAGGTCGACCGGCCCGGTCACGATCACCCCCGCGCGCAGGGCATCGTCGTACAGCAGCGCGCTTTCGCGCTGCACCTGATGCGTCAGCCGCGCGAGCATCGCCTCGGCCTCGCCGCGGAATTCATACCAGTCGGCGGGCTCGATCGTCGGCAGCCAGTGCGCGATGAACACCCGCCATTCGCGGCGCAACGCGTCGAGTTCGGCGGCCATGACCGCGACCGTCTCGGGCGAATAGTCCGCCTCGGTCGCGATCGCGGTCAGGTCGATCACCTCGTCCTCGACGCCCAGATGATCCGCGACCAGCACCGCGAGCTCGAGCAGCTTGCGCGACGCCGCCGCGCAATTATGCCCGCGCCGCTGCAACAGCGCGACGAGGTCGGCGCAGCGTTCGGCGATACGGTCATGATCGTCGATCAGGCGTCGCCACGACGTCCGGTCGTCACGCTGTTCGGCGAGTCTTTGTGAGGTGACTTCCATCGAATTTCTCCCCTTTTCAACGCGCGCCCTCGTCCGTCATGCCCCCACCCCCGACCGCCGGCGGGTGACGATGCGCGCTACTCCCGATAGGCGGTGGTTATCGCTTCGACTTCTGCCGGATCGCCCATGATCAGGCCGATCCGCTGGTGCAGGCTGCTCGGCTCGATCGACAGGATGCGCTGCTCGCCATCGGTGGCGGCACCCCCTGCCTGCTCCATCAGCATCGCCATCGGATTGCCCTCGTACATCAGCCGCAGCTTGCCGACCTTGCCCGGCTGGCGGACGTCGCGCGGGTACAGGAACACGCCGCCGCGCTTGAGGATGCGGTGCGCGTCGGCGACCATCGATCCGGTCCAGCGCATGTTGTAATCGGTGCCGATCGGCCCGTCCTTGCCCGCGATCCGCTCGTCGATGAACCGCGTCACCTCGGGCGACCATTGGCGCGCATTCGACGTGTTGATCGCGAATTCGCGCTTGCCGCCGGGCATGCGGATATTGGTGTCGGTCATCACCCACGACCCGATCTCGCGGTCGAGCGTGAACTCGTGCACGCCCGCGCCGACCGTCAGCACCAGGATCGTCTGCGGACCATAAACGGCATAGCCCGCCGCGACCTGGGTCTGCCCCGCCTGCAGGAAGTCCTGCTCGGACACATCGGCACCCGACGCGGTCTCGGCCGCGCGCAGCACCGAAAAGATCGTGCCGACCGACAGGTCGACGTCGATATTGCTCGACCCGTCGATCGGATCGAACAGCAGCAGATATTCGCCCTTGGGATAGCGGTTGGGGACGAGGTGGATCGTCTCCATCTCCTCCGACGCCATCGCCGCCAGATGCCCGCCCCACTCGTTCGCCTCGAGCAGCATCTCGTTCGCGATCACGTCGAGCTTCTTCTGCACCTCGCCCTGGACATTCTCGCTCTCGAGGCTGCCGAGCACGCCGCCCAGCGCCCCCTTGCCGATCGCATGGCTGATCGCCTTGCACGACCGCGCGACGACCTCGATCAGCAGGCGCAGCTGCGGCTGCAGCGTGCCGGCTTCGCGTTGCTGTTCGATCAGGAACTGGGTCAGCGTCTTGCGCTTCATGGGCAGGGTACCTTCGACCGGAATGGAGAATGCAATCGTGGTTAGCCAAGCCGATCCCGCTATACCATAGGAGAGAAATGCCCGATCCGTTCGAACGATCCCTCTTTATGACGGGGTGTTTCGGCCAACCGGCTCGCGCTGGCGCGGCATTGCCGTTAGAGGCTGCCGCGATGTCCGCGTTCGACCAGCATCATCGCGACCTCTCCGCGCTTGCCACGGCAACGCGTCGCCGCGCGCTGATCGCGCGGCAAGGGGTTGATTTCGCCTCCAATGACTATCTCGCGCTCGGCCAGAGCGGGCGGATCGCCGCGGCCGTCGCGGCGGCGCTCGCGCGCGGCGATCGCGGTCGGTTCGGGTGGATCGCGGCTGCTCCGCGGCAATGATCCCGAACACGCGCTGCTCGAAGCCGAGGCGGCGGCGTTCTTCGGCGCGGAGACGGCGTTGTACTTCTCGACCGGGTACGCCGCCAACGCCGCGCTGTTCGCGACGCTGCCGCAGACCGGCGACCTCGTCGTCCACGACGCGCTGATCCATGCGAGCGCGCATGAGGGGATGCGGCTCGGCCGCGCGGCGACGGTGTCGGCGGCGCATAACGACGTCACCGCCTTCGCCGATGCGATCGCGCAGTGGCGCCGGGCGGGCGGCACCGGCCGCCCCTGGATCGCGGTCGAAAGCCTCTACAGCATGGACGGCGACCGCGCGCCGCTCGACGATCTCGTCGCGCTCGCCGAGGCGCATGACGGCGTCGTCCTGATCGACGAGGCGCATGCCACCGGCGTGTTCGGCGACGATGGCAGCGGCCTCGCCGGGCATCTGGAGGGGCGACCCGACATCGTTACCTTGCGCACCTGCGGCAAGGCGATGGGGTGCGAGGGCGCGCTGGTCTGCGGCCCCGAAGTTGTCCGCGACTTCCTCGTCAACCGGGCCCGCGCGTTCATCTTCTCGACCGCGCCCTCGCCGCTGATGGCGAGCGCCGCGCGCGCGAGCCTGCAGATCCTCGCCGACGAACCCGAACGCCGTACCGCCCTGCGCGCGCTCATCGCCACCGCCGAAACCGTGCTCGCGCCCTACGGCGTCGTGCCGACCGGATCGCAGATCCTGCCGCTCGTGCTCGGCGACGATGCGACGACGATGCGCGTCGCGGCGGCGGTCCAGGCGGCAGGGTTCGACGTTCGCGGGATCCGCCCGCCGACCGTGCCCAAGGGCACGTCGCGCCTGCGGATCTCGCTCACGCTCAACGTCACCACACCCCAGATCGCAGGGCTAGGCGACGCGTTGCAAAAGGCCCTGTCATGACCCGTCTCGTCGTTACCGGCACCGACACCGATGTCGGCAAGACCGTCTTTGCCGCCGCGCTCGCGGGCGCGCTCGACGCAAGCTATTGGAAACCCGTCCAGGCCGGGCTCGACGGCGGCAGCGATGCGTCGCGCGTCGCCGCGCTGTCCGGCCTCGCGCCGGAGCGGATCCTGCCCGAGGCCTATCGGCTGACCACGCCCTGCTCGCCCGACCGCGCGGCGACGCTCGACGGCGTGACGATCGACCTCGACCGGCTCGTCCCCCCCGCGCTGCCCGGCCCGCTGGTGATCGAGGGAGCGGGCGGGGTGATGGTGCCGCTGACCGACACCTGCGTCTTCGCCGACCTGTTCGCGCAGTGGCGGCTGCCCGTCGTGATCGTTGCGCGCACCGCGCTCGGCACGATCAACCACAGCTTGTTGTCGATCGAGGCGCTGCGCCGCCGCGACGTGCCGATCCTCGGCGTCGCGTTCGTCGGCGATGCGGTCCCGCACAGCGAGGCGGCGATCGTCCGGCTGGGCAACGTGCGACATCTTGGCCGGCTGCCGATGCTCCCCCGGCTCGACGACGCCGCGCTCCGCGCCGCTTTCGCCGCCAGTTTCCGGCTCGAGGATTTCCGATGACGTCGCCGATCTGGCATCCCTTCACCCAGCATGGGTTGGGCGACCCGATCCCCCGCATCGTCCGGACCGAGGGGGCGGCGCTTCATACCAGCGACGGGCGGCGGATCGTCGATGCGATCTCGTCCTGGTGGGTGACGACGCACGGCCACCGCCATCCCCGGATCATGGCCGCGATCGCCGAGGAGGCGGGGCGGATGGACCAGATCATCTTCGCCGGCTGGACGCACGAACCCGCCGAAACGCTCGCACGCGGACTCGTCGCGATCATGCCCGAGGCGCTGCGCCACGTCTTCTTCTCCGATTCCGGCTCGACCGCGGTCGAGGTCGCGCTGAAGATGGCGCTCGGTTACTGGCGCAACCGCGACGAACCGCGCGACCGGATCCTGGTGCTCGAACACAGCTATCACGGCGACACGATCGGCACGATGTCGGTCGGCGAACGCGGCGTCTACAACCGCGCCTACGCGCCGCTGCTGTTCGACGTCGGTACCATCCCCTTCCCGCACCCCGGCGCCGAACAGGCCACGCTCGACGCGCTCGAGGCGGCATGCCGCGCCGCGCCCGCCGCGTTCATCGTCGAACCGCTGGTGCTCGGCGCGGGCGGCATGCTGATCTATCCGCCGCACGTGCTCGCGGAGATGCGCGCGATCTGCGCCCGTCACGCCGTGCTGTTCATCGCCGACGAGGTGATGACCGGCTGGGGCCGCACCGGCACGCTGCTTGCCTGCGAACAGGCGGGCGTCGTGCCCGACATCCTGTGCCTGTCCAAGGGCTTGACCGGCGGCGCGGTCCCCCTCGCGGTGACGATGGCGACCGCGGAGATTTTCGACGCGCATCTGTCCGACGATCGCGCGCGGATGTTCTTCCACTCCTCGAGCTACACCGCCAACCCGATCGCCTGCGCCGCCGCCAACGCGAACCTCGCAATCTGGCGCGACGAGCCGGTGCGTGACCGGATCGCGACACTCGGTGCACGACAGGCGGCGCATCTCGACCGCATCGCCCGCCTGCCCGGCGTGACCAATCCGCGCCGCATCGGCACGATCGCCGCGGTCGACCTGCAGGTCGGCGATCGCGGCTATCTGTCGGATCTCGGCCCGAAACTGCTGCGCTTCTTCACCGCACGCGACCTGTTGCTGCGACCGCTCGGCAACACCGTCTACGTCATGCCGCCCTATTGCATCGACGAGGCCGACCTCGACGCGATCTATGCCGCGATCGAGGAGGCGTGCGCGACCTTGCTCTAGTCCTGGCTGTAGCGTTCCTCGGCCCAGGGATCGCCGCGCCTGTGATACCCATTGACCTCCCAGAAGCCCGGCTTGTCCGCGCCAAGGAACTCGATCCGCGAAATCCACTTCGCGCTTTTCCAGAAATAGAGATGCGGGATGACGAGGCGGACCGGGCCGCCATGCTCGCGCGTCAGCGGCTTGCCCTGCCAGCTGTGGACGAGCAGCGCGTCCGCCGCGGCGAAATCGGCCAGCGGGACATTGGTGGTGTAGCCGTCATAGCCGTGCAGCGTCAGGAACGCCGCCGCATCGACCGGGCCGACATGGTCGAGCAGGTCGCGCGTCGCCACGCCCGACCAGTCATTGTCGTAGCGCGACCAGGTCGTGACGCAGTGAATGTCCGACCGCACCGCGGTCTGCGGCAACGCCATGAACCCCGCCCAGTCGAGCGTCACCGGCCGCTCGACCAGCCCGTCTATCGTCAGCCGCCACCGCTCGCGCGCGATATCAGGCTGCTGGCCGAGATCGAGCACCGGCCAGTCGCGGACCAGATGCTGCCCCGGTGGCAGGCGGTCGCCCTCCGCGCGGTCCGTCACTCCCGTCAGGAACTTGCCCTCGCTCGCCCAGCGTTGCTTCGACCGCGTCAGCTTGGTCGGTTCGGACCTGTCATCATCGCTCATGCGGCACAGACTAGGCGGCTTGCGGCGACGGGGCCACTGTCGATTTCCCGGGGGATTTCCCAGGGGATTTCCCGCTGCGGAGCGGGTATCCCCCGACAATGCCTCAACCGATCACCTTCTATGTCGGCCATCAGGGCCGCGGCCATGCCAATCGCGCGATGGCGATCATCGACGCGTTGCCCGCCGGCCGCGCCGTCACGATCCTGACCGCACGGCCCGCATTGTTCGACGGCTTCGCGCGCGCCGTCACCCTGGTGCCCCTGCCCGACGAGGGCGCGGCCAGCGCCAGCCCCCCGCCGGCCCTCGCCGCGCAACCCACCCCCGACATCCTCCACCGCGCGCCGATCGGCGATGCGGCGATCCGCGCGACGATGCGGACGATCCTCGACCATCTCGATGCGGTCGATCCTGCGCTGTTCGTGGTCGACGTCTCCGCCGAGATCGCGCTGCTGGCCCGCATCGCCAGCGTCCCCGCGATCGGGATCCGGATGCACGGCAACCGCGGCGATGCCGCGCATCTCGCCGGCTATCGCGCCTGTGTCGGCCTGCTCGCGCCCTTTGACGAAGCGCTCGAACAGCCCGAGACCCCTGACTGGATCCGCGCCATGACCCATTATGCGGGCGGGCTGTGCACCGCGCGGGACGTCGTGCCGGGCAAGGCGGAGGCGCGGGCGATGCTCGGCCTCTCCCCCGACCGTGAGATCGTCGTCGTGCTGACCGGCGGCGGCGGCGCAGGCACGCCCTATGCACCGCTGACCATGGCCGCGCGCGCGCTGCCAGAGACCGACTGGCTGGTGCTCGGCCCCGTCCAGCGCGAGGGCCATGAGACCGATTTCGGCAATCTCCACCTGCGCGGCTGGGTCTCGACGATCACCGCGCACATCGCCGCGGCCGACGTCGTCGTCGCCTCCAGTGGCGATACCATCGTCCACGAAATCGCGCGCGTCGGCCGCCCCTATGTCTGCGCGCCCGAATGGCGCTATTTCGACGAACAGATGCGCAAGGCCGAACGCCTGGCCGAACTCGGCGCCGCGATCCTGGTCCCAAGCTGGCCCGGCGCATCGACCCCATGGCGCGGCCTGCTCGACGCCGCCAAGGCGCTCGACCCCGCCGCACTCGCAAGCCTCCACACCCCCACCGCCGCCGGCAGCGCCGCGAATTATCTCGACCGGCTCGCCACCGATCTTTGGACACGCTGAACCAGCACCACCGGGATGGAAGACGGGCGGGTCCGATCCGGACGTTTTTAGCTGTATCCGGTTCATTGCCAGGCTAGCCTGCGTCATGCACCTGACCCGGCCACAGGCCGACTCGCTCGCCCGTGAGGGCATGACCGCGCTGCGCAACGGCAACGCCGCTGTCGCCTATGAAAGGCTGTCGCTGTTGCGCGACGGCGCACCGAGAATGCCCGCGCCCTGGTTCCTGATCGCGCAGGCGGCGCAGGCTATCGGGCGCGACGACGAGGCCGACGACGCGCTCGTCCGCTTTCTCGCGACCGAGCCCCGGCATCTCGGCGCACTGCTGACGATGGCGGCGCTCAAGCGTCGTCGTGGGGACGATCGTGCGGCGGAGTCCTTCTATCGCACCGCGCTGTCGGTTGCCTCCCAGCCAGGTGCGAACATCGCCCCCGCGCTCGTCCCCCTGCTCCGGATTGGCGAGACCTTCCTGACCGAAGTCGCCGGCCGCTTCTCGGCGCATCTCGACGCGGCCCTCAAGGACATGCCGCGCGTGGCGGGTCCCCGGATCCATCACGCGCTCGACCTGCTGCTCGGCCGGAGCGAGCTCTATCTGCAGCAACCCTCGATGTTCTATTTCCCGGGCCTGGCGCAGCGTGCTTATTTCGAGCGCGACGAGTTTGACTGGGTCGCCCCGATCGAAGCGGCGACCGGCGCG
>NZ_JPDP02000099.1:0-1309 GCF_000732685.2 Sphingomonas sp. STIS6.2 | reverse complement strand
CCTTGCCGCTGCGGCGGCGGAGATAGGGATGGACCATGTCGCCCTCGATCGGTCCGGGGCGGACGATCGCGACCTGCACGACCAGATCATAGAGTTTGCGCGGACGCAGGCGCGGCAGCATGTTGATCTGCGCGCGGCTTTCGACCTGGAACACGCCGATGCTGTCGCCCCTGCACAGCATGTCATAGACACGGTCGTCCTCGGCGACGGCAATCGTGTCGAGCAGGTGATCGCCGTGGCCATGCTCGCGCATCAGGTCGAAGCTCTTGCGGATGCAGGTCAGCATGCCGAGCGCGAGGATATCGACCTTCATCAGCCCCAGCGCGTCGATATCGTCCTTGTCCCATTCGATGAAGGTGCGGTCCGCCATCGCACCGTTGTGGATCGGCACCATTTCGTCGAGCCGTCCCTGCGTCAGCACGAACCCGCCGACATGCTGTGACAGATGCCGCGGGAATTCGAGCAGCCGGTCGACCATCTCGCGAAGCCGCGCGATCTCGGGATTGTCGGGATCGAACCCGGTTTCAGTGAAGCGGCGTTCGTCGAACCGGCTCGAAAAACTGCCCCAGACCGTGCTTGTCAGTTTCTGCGTCACGTCTTCGGTCAGGCCCAGCGCCTTGCCGACCTCGCGCACCGTGCTCTTGGGGCGATAATGGATGACCGTCGCGGCGATCGCCGCGCGGTCGCGACCATAGCGGCGATAGATATACTGCATCACCTCCTCGCGCCGTTCATGCTCAAAATCGACGTCGATATCGGGGGGCTCGTCGCGTTCGCTGGACACGAAGCGCGAGAAGAGCAGGTCGTATTTCATCGGATCGACCGAGGTGACACCGAGCAGATAGCAGACCACCGAATTGGCCGCCGAGCCGCGCCCCTGACACAGGATCGGCGGGTCGCAGCTGCGCGCAAACCGGACGATGTCGGAGACGGTCAGGAAGTAATAGGCGTAGTTCTTCTCGCGGATCAGCGTGAACTCCTCATGGAGCAGCGCCAGCATCCTGTCGGGTACGCGGTCATCATAGCGTTCGAGCGCGGTCTGCCAGACGAGATGTTCGAGCCAGTCCTGCGCCTCCCATCCCGGCGGGACAGGCTCGTGCGGATATTCGTAGCGCAGGTCGTCGAGCGAGAACGCGATCCGCGCCATCAGGCGGGCGCTTTGCCCGACCGCATCGGGACGATCGCGGAACAGCCGCGCCATCTCGTCTGTGTCCTTCAGATGGCGTTCGCCATTGGCGGCGAGCAGGCGACCGGCCTTGTGGATGCTGGTCCCTTCGCGGATGCAGGTGACGATGTCGTGCAGGTCGCG
>NZ_JPDP02000098.1:0-1886 GCF_000732685.2 Sphingomonas sp. STIS6.2 | reverse complement strand
TGCATCAATCTATCCCAAATCAGTCGTCGGCTATCTCAGCCGCACCAGCTAGCGGCATGGGGCCAGGACCGGGTGGGGGTGACACAGGAGATAGCCCTTCATCATCATCAGAGTGGCCGGGACGACAACGCATCAATGCCTGTCGGCGCTCAAAAAACTCCTTCTCTAGCGCCTTCTCTTCAGCTGTAGGTCTTGGACGTCCGATGAGGTCTTTGATTGGCATAACCTGTGCGCGTTCGTAGCTCGTGCCTTACGGGTATAACGCATTGAGACGCACGGCCCAAACAGGCAGCCATGGTGCGAAAGTCACAGGATATGCATCGCATAGAATGGCCAAACCTGCGGGTCTGCGATGCACGCCTCAAGATTTTTGATCAAGCTGAGGACCTTAGACGATCAGCAAGAAGTGATCAGTTCTCGCCATTGCGTTCCCGCGCAAGAGGCCTCAAAAGCCGGAATAGCGCAGCATGAGAAGACCCGATGGTATCGTCGCATCGCCATAGCTGGTTCACTTCAATTCTTTTCTCCATCGGCATGTTCGTCGGGCAGCCAGCACTGGCCGCACCAACGTCGGTCAAGATCTTGCCCGACGTGGTATGCGGGGTGGGCGAGGGCGACGAAATTCGCGTATGCGGATCGCGGATCAAGCGGGAAGACATGCGTCGCCTTCACGAACTGGCCGTTTGCATCATCAAGAACCAAGCGGTTTCGAGCAGCGCTGCCGTTACAGCCTATATCCTCACCGGAGACATGGCGCGATTCCAATCCGTCTTCGCGTCGGACCGGGCATGCTCATCTGCTCGTGGTTTGCGGGTCACGGCCGCCCTGCTTGCCGGCGCGTTTGCCGAGGCGTTGCTCGACAGGCCGATGCTGTCGCGTTTAGCCAAGGGGCAAGGCGGAGAGGCTCCCGCATCATCCGTGCTCCTGCCGACCGACACGCTGCTCCACTGCGTCATGCGTACCGGGCGCGTTGAGGCAGCGACCTTCATCCGATCGCAGCTCTATTCCCGTCAGGAGCGGTCCGCCGCTACGGCGCTAGGTGATAAGCTTCAAGGTTGCTTGACGGCCGGGGATACGATCCGGACGAGTCTGCCACTCTTGCGGTCGATGACTGCGCTGACCTTTTTTGCAGAGAGAATGCCTTCGGCCGAGCGAACTGCGCCCCGGATCGAGCAAACGCACACGGAGCGCAACGCGCGGCTGGCGACCTTGCCGCCGATCTTGCCGCCCGTCGTCGATATACGCAGCAGCGCCCTGCTCAAGGCACCCTCGCTTTCCATCGGAAGTGTCGACGATCCGGGTAACGCCCCCAGTCTGAGGGGTTACCGATACAAATCGCCCGACCTGCCGACCACGCCAGATATGGAGGACGTGCTAGCTCGCGACACGTCGCCACAGATAGATCCCGATACCGGCGTAGCACCGTAGTTGTATCATTGGGCACATCATGGGCGAGATAGACAACATGCTGCTTGCCTTATGCTTTCGGCGCATAGCGAACGCCGCAAAAAGCTATCTCGTTGTGCAAAGCCAAGTGGCGGAAATTACCACTTTCGGGCTCCTGATGAAAAACTCACAGATTTTGCAGCGACCAAAGAACGGCAGAAAACTTGGTGACCTGCCGATGCAAAACGCTGATGCACTAGCTCTCTAGAGAGGATTAGAAACCGCACGCTAGGGCGGTCGTCTTGTATGGAAAATTAGCGGAACACAGCGTTGTTTCTCCCGTTTTTATCAAGCTTGTAGCGTCCCACCCTTCGGGGGGTGGTGGTGAAGCTCGCGATGCCCTGCCGGTGGACGGCCGGCAGGGCATTTAAGTCATTGAGGCGGGAACCCATTATCGCGAATATGGTTCTTCCATCAGACCGGCAATTCCCCCCCCCCCC
>NZ_JPDP02000097.1:0-1879 GCF_000732685.2 Sphingomonas sp. STIS6.2 | reverse complement strand
AGGTGGTTCAGTGGCTCGCTCGAGGATCGCCATTTCGCTAGGATCGGTAGGCCGATTTCTGACCCGTGCTTTGACAGCAATCCTGGGGCCATTACTCGCAGATTGAGAGGCGACCGCTTTTTGCTGTTCAGTCATATCAATCGTAACAGCATAAAGCCCCGCGCCTAATGCCGCGACGACTGTCGCCGTGATCATTGCGCCTCGTCGTGAAACTAATTGTCTGACTAAATACTTGCTACGCGATTTGCTCGTAATTTGTGCAAGGCCAATATTGCCCGCAGATCTGGTCCCATCGCAAATAGGAAATGCTACTTTGTCTTGATGCGCCGCTACTGATACAATCCGTGGTGGGGGTCGAATGCTGTCGCGATAGTCTCGCGGTCGAACCTGGTCCCATGGGCCAAGAATCTGGCAAAGATCGGCGTCAATCTGCTCACCGGCAAAGGCAACAGGCTTGGCCATCAAGCACCTGTTAGTAGTGAATGATGGGCATCACATAGATCTGGCGTACTTGAACTTTCTGTTAACGGCGGCATACGGCAAGCCTCAGATGATATACCGTTAGCAGTCGCCAGTGTCCAAGTGCTGCAGTTGTCAATTCCTAGTGCGGTTAATCTGTCTGTCGTGTACGCATCGGTATTAATGCCGATGCGGTTGGGAAGGATAACCGCTTTGTCACCCACCAACGAATGCCCATGAACGACAATGAAGCCGTGTGACATTTTATAATTTAGGAACTCGTCTTCGATCCACATGAAATCGTCCGGTTCCTGTTCGTCAATTGCAACTCCCGGGCGTATTCCCGCATGGACGAAAAGGTATGGTCCATGTTTATGGTGCAATGGTAGACGTTGGAGCCAATCAACAACCTCTTCACCGACAGCCTGGGCGGCGGCCGCCAGATTATCTTTTGTGGCTGGGCCATTTGCAACGTTCGGATGAACGCCCCAGCTCAGCAGAGTTTCACGTCCGCCAAAATGTAGCCAATGGCCGTAAACGGTCAAATTGCCGCTAAGCGCATCAGCCATCATATCTTCATGGTTGCCCTTCAAGACGACAAGGTTATCGTTTGAAGAGGTGATTTGCATGCACCCTTTGATCATTCTGGCGGCGTCGGGACCCCTATCAATGATGTTACCGAGCAATACAATCTGCGTCTTTGCTATCGGCCGAGCAGCGTTATCACGTGCCACCTGCGCTACCAGTCGTCCGAACAGATCAAAGCGGCCGTGAATGTCGCCTATCGCATAAACGCGTTCGCTATGCTTCACCTGCCCGGTACTGCCGTGTGTCTGTAGCTTATCGGTGTCTATGCACAACGTCATCGCCTGGCGGTCGCTTTTGAAACGTCGATCGAGAGCGCCAAACCGCCGGACGCTGCCGGGGCACCGTCGGAAAGGCCGGCGGTCGCGTATGCCGTCAGGCGCAGTGGGGACCGCGCGATTCTGGTCGATGCGCCTCCAAATAATTCATGAGCATCGTTAACTAGGTACGTTGCGGCTGATGAATAGTGATAGGAGGCCAGTAGATAGCTCTGATGTCCCAATGAGTACGATGCTCCCGCTGAACCAGCCGGTCCATCGCGTAGATTATATTGCGCTGTATTGCCGAGAAACCGGTAGCTGAGAGACGCAAACGGCGTCACGCGACCTAGCGGAACGGATACATCGCCGCCTACGGAATAATCGTTTTCTCCGCTCGATAAGCCGCTACCTCTGGTTGCGGTATTAATTTTGGCGCGACCAGACAGCTCAATTTCAAATGGTGTTGCTTTCGGCGCAATCGAATAAGATCCACCTAAAGTAACGTCCCCAAACCCGTCCGAGACTATTGACCTTGAAGTCAAGTTGGGGGCTACGAGAACTGGTGTAGCGTCGAT
>NZ_JPDP02000096.1:0-4754 GCF_000732685.2 Sphingomonas sp. STIS6.2 | reverse complement strand
GGCAGGCAAAGGCCGGCAACGATCTGTCGAGCCGGTTACGTGCTGCCGAGGCAAACGTCGTGCAGCTTCACGACGAGCATACGGATGTGCATGCCAGCCGGCTCGACGACGCTCGCGGACAGGTCCTCGGCGTTGCACGAAACGCCTCGGATACGAGCGCTTCCTATGCCCAGCGCATCAAGGATGCCGTGGCGTCTGCAGGCGACAGCTTGGTAGAGGCATCCCACGACCTGCAAAACAGCACTAGCTCGACGGTAAACCGTGTCGCTGGCTGGATCCGCGGTAAGGGGCAAGGGGGTGGCCACACGGGATCACCGATCAGCAATCCTGTCGTACTCGGGACGGCAGCAGCTCTGGTTGGGCTTGTCGCAGGCGTACTGATCCCGGTCAGCGACGAGGAGGAACGAGCGCTGGGCAGTTTTGCCGGCACTTTGAAAGCAAAGGGACGTGACCTTGCCCAGGATGTCGTCAATCGCGGTGCGCAGGTGGCCGGAGATACGTTGGATGCCTTCAAAGACAGCGCCCAGACCCATGGCCTGACCGCCGACAAGCCGGTCGGCGACCTCCTCGGCGAACTGAAAAGCGGCGAGCTTCTGAGCCACGCCAAGCAGGCTGCGCAAGAGGTGGCCGATGCGAGCAAGGAAAGCGTGCAGTCGCAAATGTCTGGCGACGACAAGAACCTGCGATAATCATTAGCGGGATGCGGTCTTCAGACCCGTATCCCGCTATGCGACCGGAGCCGCGCGTGATCATAGCGTCCAGCAAGCTTCCGGCACTTCTCTTTGCCCGGCCAAAATAGGAGCACGAGATGCGCAGACGCGGAAACAAACCTGTCGGCATCGCCGCGAAGATCATTTTTCTGCTACTCGTGGTGATGGTAGGCGTGGTCATATGGTCGGGCATTCAAGGCCTGCAGAAGGAGCCTCACGGCCCTCCTCGTGGAAGTCAGTCCATGCCTGCACAAGCAGCACAGGGGACCGCTCAGCCAGTCACGCCCGAAGTACAACCCGCGCGTTAGCAGCCAGACATTGCCTGACATCCGGACTATCTGGTTCTTCCGCGAACGTTGCCAGCCGGGCAATTGGGCTTTGTGAGGCAGGATGCGTTTATGGTTCATCTTACACCCAAGGATCTGTGACGCCTGCCGCTACTAGCAAGGCAAACGCAGACCGAAAACTCGGCGCCCTCACTATGAAACATTTCGTTCTCGCTCTCGTAACATTGGCTTTGCTCGCCGCGTGTGATGGCCCCGCTGAAAAGGATGGCAAGGATCGGGACAAGGCCGCGGCCGCGGCTAATGGGCTACCTTACGAAGGCCATGGCCCGAACGAGAAACTAGGTGAAGCGCGAGACCGCGCTACGACAGCTGCTACAAAAGCCCGTGATGCCCAAGCAGCTGAACTGAAGCAGCAGGCACGCAATATCCGCAAGGAAGCAGATGACCGCGCCGACAAACTCGATGCGCAGGCAAAAGTTATTCGTAACGAAGCCGACACGCGTGCGGACGCCATCGACGCGCGCGCCAAGACAGTCCGCCAGTAATGGCTTCGTCCTCAGTATCACATTCTTCCGCCGACGGCCAAGCACCAGACGCGATGCCCACCCGAGGTCGTGGACGGGCAGCGCGTGAATTTTGGCATATTCCGAAGGCGGGTTGGCGCGATATCCTGGTTCGGACCTGGTCGGAAACCGGTGAGGACAACATAAGCCTCTTGGCAGCAGGGGTAGCGTTTTACAGCTTTCTGGCGTTCGTACCGATGCTGGCGTCGATCGTGCTGATCTACGGCATCGTCGCCGATCCCAGCGACATCGCTGGCCATCTGCAGACGTTGATGAAGATCCTACCGACCGATGCTGCCAAGATTGTCGCGGAGCAATTGAAAAGCCTGACTGAAACGCCAGTCACACGGACGACGATCGGTCTGATCATGGCAACTTTGCTGGCAATTTACGGAGCGATGCGCGGCGCAACGTCAGTCATCGGTGCGCTGAACGTCACCTACGGCGAACGCGAGACGCGCAACTTCTTCCGAACGACAGGTCTTTCGCTCGCCTTTACCATCGGTGCGGTACTCGCTGCGATCGTTGCCATGATCGCGATCAGCGCGATGAGCCTGATCGGCACCGTGATCCACTTGCCAGCCTTTGCCGCGCCCTTGATCACAGGTGGCCTGTGGATCGGCACCGCGCTGGTCGCCAGTGGGCTAATAGCCGTGGTCTACCGCTATGGTCCTGACCGTCAGGACGCGAAATGGACCTGGCTGACGCCAGGTGCGGTTTTTGCGAGCGTCGGCGCGCTACTCGCCACGTTCCTGTTCGGTCTCTACGTCAGCAACTTTGCCGGTTACAACGCCACCTACGGCGCGCTTGGCGCAGTCGTTTCGTTCTTGATGTGGTTGTACGTCACCGCCTTCGTCGTCCTTCTCGGTGCGGAACTGAACGCCGAGATCGAGCGCCAGACCGCGCAGGATACGACAACGGGTCCGGAAACACCGATGGGCGAGCGCGGCGCAAAAATGGCCGATACGACCGCTGACGCGCCAAAGCCAAGGGGGTCTCTTGCAACGTCTACGGATCAGTCTTTTGACCAGGCGGCCTCGGCGCCTAAAACGGCTGACTCATCACCACCATCGGCAATGGCGCCGTTGGTAGCGGGCGTTCTGGCGTCAAGGGTCAGCCGGCATGTCGGCGATGTTCAGGTAGGCGTGATCCCCATGACCCTTATCGCGAGCGGTCTCACATTAATCGGTCAGCGCAGGTCTGCAGGACGCGGATTACTGTGCCTGGCAGGTGGTGCCCTGCTGACGTGGCGTGCACATGCTCGTGCACGCTAACGCCTGCCCCGTTATTTCGAAAGCAACTCCATGAACAACCTCGACAACGTCGCTGGCTATAAGAACGTGTTGACAGGCAGCCGTGAGGAGCCAGCAGATACGCCTGGGGCTTTGCAGATCGCACCGACCTCCGCGCCCGAATTGAAGACACTGGCTGGGGTTGCGGTCGGCACACTCGTCATCGCCGCACTCTATTTCGGGCAGGAGGTGCTGATACCGATCACGCTAGCCGTGATGCTCTCCTTTGTGCTGTCACCGGTCGTGAATTTCCTGCAGAAGTTTCGCCTCTGGCGCGCACCCGCTGTCATTCTGACTGTGCTGGCAGCACTCGGGGTGTTGGGGTTGGCGGGCACGCTGATCGGCAGCCAAGCCGCTTCGCTGACCGCCAACGCGCCGCAATATGCCAAGACTATCGAGGCCAAGGTCGAAGGTATCCAGGGGTTCGCTCTGACGCGCATGGCGTCGGTCACCAAGGCGCTTGGCGGTGGCAAGACCAGAAACGTACAGGGGGCAGCCCCAACGCTTAATAGTGGTGCTGGACCAGCATCGGGCCAACGCCGACCGATACCGGTCGAGGTCGTTCAGGAAAGCACGTCACCTTTCACGATTGCTAAGACCGTTGTTGAGCCAATCTTGGGTCCGCTCGAGACGACGATCATCGTTCTCATCGTCGCGATCTTCGTGCTTATGCAGAAGGAGGATTTGCGCGACCGCTTTATCCGCGTGTTCGGCTCCAGTGACCTTCATCGCACGACCCGAGCGCTCGACGACGCCGGACAGCGCTTGAGCAAATACTTCCTCTCTCAACTCGCGGTGAACACCTGTTTTGGCCTTGTTATCGGATTGGGGCTTTGGCTGATCGGCGTACCCTCGCCGGCCATGTGGGGCGTCATGGCAGGCCTCCTGCGCTTTGTCCCCTATATCGGCTCGCTTCTGGCTGCAGTTGCACCTGCAGCCCTCGGTGCGGCCGTCGATCCGGGCTGGGGGATGACGCTCGAAGTCGTCGCGCTCTTTGCGGTTGTCGAACCCGTCACTGGCTACGTCGTGGAGCCGCTGCTTTACGGCCATTCGACCGGGCTTTCTCCTGTATCAGTAATCGTCTCGGCAGTCTTCTGGACCTGGTTATGGGGACCTATCGGCCTCATCATGTCGACGCCGCTGACCCTGTGTTTGGTAGTGATGGGCCGGCACGTGAAGAGCCTGGAATTCTTCGATGTGCTGCTAGGTGATCGGCCCGCCCTCACGCCTGTCGAAAGCTTTTACCAGCGAATACTCGCAAACAACCCGGACGAAGCGCTTGCGCAGGCAGAGGCCTTGCTGGCCGACCGTTCGCTGACGGACTATTATGACGGTGTCGTGCTCGAAGGTCTCAAATTGGCGGTAGAGGATGAAGCGCGCGGGACGATCGATAAAGCCGGCGCGGTTCGGATGACCCGATCGATGCTGTCGGTTATCGACGATCTCCGACCCCCGGCCGGGGCAGAGCAAGCGTTGCCTTTGACACCGAACGTCCTGTGCGTCGCGGGCCACGGCGCCTTCGATAATGCCGTCACGGCAATGCTGGCTCAGCTTCTCGGCCAACGCGGCCTGGAGGCAAAGCGAGTCCCCAATGCCGATGTGTCTAGGGAGACGGTCGCAACGCTGGATGTCACTGGCATCGACGTGATTACCATTTCCTATCTAGAGGTGACGGGGACACCTGCACAGCTCCGATATCTCGTTCGCCGGCTTCGTGGGCGTGCGCCGGAGGCTCGCATTCTAGTTGGCATGTGGCCGCAGGGTGAAGCCGCACTGAGCAACGCAGATATACAGCGGACGCTAGGCGCAGATGGCTATGTCGGATCCCTTGCCAACGCCGTTGAGCAGGTCGCGCTTCCTCACTCGCGACCTGGAACTGCGACTGCCTAACAATCTTGTCGC
>NZ_JPDP02000095.1:0-2358 GCF_000732685.2 Sphingomonas sp. STIS6.2 | reverse complement strand
GAGGTGCGGGCGACATTTAGCGCTGACAGACCGTGCGGATTAGCTCTGACATCCACAGCCTACTGGCTGAATAGATCAGTAGGCACTTTCCCGGAATTCGATCCTTGGGGGGGAAGGCATGGAACGGCAGAAAGCGCCGGAAAGCCGACTACGAGATCAACGTTGATTGCGTACAACCGGATGTGTCTCGACAATACGCCAGTTGCCGTTCTGCTGTCTCAGTCGAGCGACCTGTGGAACGTCCGTGCCCGTGTAACGAGCTGTGAATTCGCAGGTTGTCGTTGGCAGCTCGCTAGGCTCGCGTTCGCCGCAACTCACGTCCTGGATCCGCCAAACCCCCTGTGGCATATGAAACAAGACGATCTCCCCTTTCCAGAGAGCCTCATCAGCAATGGCCTTCATCACAGCGGTATCGTGGGCCAGTAGCGCGTCTATCAGCTCTGTGTCGGTAGGGCATAGCAGGAGTGAGGCGCATCGGCTCGTCGCGGCGAGCAACAGCATGGGGAACATGAGGCAGCCTCCCGGGAGATGCGACCGATACTCCGAACGCCGGTTCGACACCAACTGCGACTGCCATTCTTTCTTGGGCACGCAAATCTCAGAGCGGATAGGTTGGTCCCACCAAACCCGGCCGGTCCCAAAATACCATCCCCTGTGAGATAGCGTCGGCAACCCCGATGGCTGCTGGTCCGTTCGGGTTGATCACCATGCAGCGCCGCGACCACAGCCGGCGTTCGAACGGCGCATTACTGGAATGCGGTCTTGGCCTATCGAGCATTGAAGTCAGGCAACGATATGGCATGTACCCCCATAACGGGGAGCATTTGATATGCCGGTAATAAGGACGGTCGTAAGCGACGAGACCTATGCGTCGCTTTCGCGAAAGCAGCGGAAGGCGGGGTTGTTGAGCATATCCGCTCTTTTTTTGTCGAAATGCAATGAAACGGCTGACGATGCCGAAGCGGATAAGATCGTTCGACGGGCGTTCAAGCTTGCCGCCTGTAAGCCACCGGGGGAGGAATTCAGGGTTCAGGTTCTATTTCCACCAGCCACATGGGAGGAGTTTAGCAAAGGAGCGCGCCTCCGCAGTGGCCGAATATTCAAAGCCGAAACAAACGCGGGCCAACGGGGCATCCGAGCGGTGAGAACGTCCGGTTCCAACCACCAGTTCTACATTCGATCGAATGCCCATGAACAAGACTGATTACTATACCCGCGCGACGCTTTCACGTCCTAGATGACTACGGCTGCGACTGTATCCGTAGTAAATTACCAGTCCGATGGCCCCCCATACTGGTAGAACCAGCATTGCCCCGAAAGGCAGATTGAAAAAGAGAAAGATGCAACCCACAATTGTCGCGGGTCCGACTAGCCATAACGCCGGAGTTTTAAAAGAACGCTTCCGGTTTGGCTCGGTTTTGCGAAGTAGCATAACCGCTATGGCAACCATCATGAACGCATAAAGCGTACCAGCATTGGCGATATCAGCGAGTTGGCCGACTGGAAGAAATGCCGCCGCGAGTGAAACTACCAATCCAGTGATAATTGTAACGACGTACGGCGTTTTAAAGCGCGGATGAACACGGGACAGAGCGTCTGGCAGGAGGCCGTCTCTCGACATCACAAAGAATATGCGGGTTTGACCAAACATCAAAACGAGAATCACTGAAGGCAAGGCTACGAATGCTGCGATACCGAGCATATTGCCAACGGTTGAGAAGCCGACCTCGCGTAGAACGTGAGCTAGTGCCTCTTTTGAGCACACTAGGGCTTGTGCGTATTGTGGCAGGACGCATTGCCTAGCCAGCTCTTCAGAGCCCGCTGGCCAAGGCGTTCCATTTGGCCCCATGATCGGCTGACCACCAATTGTCCCGATCGCACCTGCAGCGACAATGATGTAAAAAACCGTACAGAATAGCAGTGAACCAATCAGCCCGATGGGAACGTTTCGCTGCGGATTTTTCGTTTCTTCTGCGGCAGTAGATACAGCATCAAATCCAACATAGGCGAAAAATATCGTTGCGGCCGCGCCGACAGCGCCAACGCCTGATCCAAACCCGCCAAAAGCACCCGCCGGCAAGAATGGGTTGAAGTGCGCCACTTCTACCCGAGGAAGGGTAATGACGACGAACGCCGTTAGCGCGGTGACTTTAATTGCCACCAGAATTGCGTTGACCTTGGCACTCTCGCTGGTGCCAACCACTAGCAGTAATGTGATCACCAAACCGATGAACACGGCAGGAAGATTGATGAACCCTCCGGGTGATCCGCCTAGAGCAAGTGGTCCAGCAGCAAGCCAAGAGGGTAAATGCACCCCCAGGAACTGAGTTAGTACTGTGCCTTGAAAATAATCCGACC
>NZ_JPDP02000094.1:0-4658 GCF_000732685.2 Sphingomonas sp. STIS6.2 | reverse complement strand
TACGCCCCAACTTCCTGACTAATATTGCGCAGACAGCGCAAGCCTGTCGATCCAACGTCCTAGCTCGATCGAAGGTGACCGGACCTATAGGTCCCAGCATCTGTTGGTACCCGTCACAACAAGGAAGCCGACATGAATCTCAATGACCTGCTGCCTGATGGTGGCATCGATGCACTCGCCGCCCAGCTAGGCATACCGCGTGACCAAGCCCAGCGCGGCGCAGAAGCGCTGCTGCCGTCGGTTCTGGGCGGCATGGGAAATAACACGACGCAGTTAGACGCCCATGTGAACACGCTTGGCGGCGCAGACCTTGCTTCGAACGTATTGGGCAACGAGCCGACGCAGATCGATCGCGGTAATCAGCTCCTCGGCGGTATCTTCGGGTCGAAGGACGGCAGTCGTGAGGTCGCCGACAACGCGGCGCAGAGCAGCGGCCTGGCGCCCGAGCTTCTCAAGCAGATGCTGCCGATCCTAGTCATGCTGGTGGCCGGCCACCTGACTGGGCGCTCGGGCGGGCAGCAAGGTGGCCTTGGCGGGATCCTGGGATCTGTACTCGGCAGCCTGGGTGGCGCTGGAGCCGAAGGCGTTGCGCCCGGGGGCGGTCTTGGCGGCGGACTGGGGGGCATTCTTGGTTCGGTCTTTGGCGAGCGGCGATAGAGCCGTACGGACATAAGACCGTCCTGCTCGATCAAACCGGTGGACTTGAAATCAAGGAACATCCCGTCGCCACGTGGCTACGGCACGGCGATACCATCGACGGCATGACTGGGGAGCGCATGTGATGCGGAGACGAGGAAACAAGCGAGCCGGTCCTGTGGCAATTGTCATCTTCGCGATGATCGTGGCACTCGTCGTCACGATCTGCTGGCTCGCCGCGCATGGTTTTCACAAAGAGCCGAATGGACCGCCGCGTGGCAGTCAGACGCTGCCAGCTCAGGCAGCGCGGGGGACCGTAACTGCGACGCCTTCGAACGCTGGTCCAGCTCGCTAGATTGAAAGACGGTTAAGCCAGTAGTCTAAGGCAGGAGGGGGCCGCATAGGGTGCGGTCCCCTCCGGATTGGGTGCGTTAGTTGCGCAGGCTGTCGGGAACGATACCGCCGTTATCGGCAAGCTTCTGCATCACTGCCTTGTGAAGGGCAATGTTCTGCTCCGCCGAGCCGTCGGCTGCTGCATGGACATTCAGCTCGGCAGCAAGTTCCTTGCGAGCGGTCAGACTGGAATCCAGGTCCAGCAGCTTCAAAAGATCGACGATTGAGCTCTGGTAGTTGCCCCCGCCATCTTTCATCGATGCCATCTCGCTGAGGACCGCACCGACATCGACGGACTGCGGAGCCGCTGCGGGGGCGGGCTGGGCGGTAGCGGTCGGCTCAGCTTGCGGTGCAGCCTGCGGCGCCGCGGCTGGAGCTTGAGCCGATGCAGCGGCTGATGCGGCTTTATGGTGGAAAACCCTGTTCATGATAGTGCTGAAGATGCTCATAGCCGTGTCCCGATAAGGCCGGCAGCTGTGCCGGCAGACGGCTAGAACGAACTCGCCTCAGGATCGGTCCGGAGTTCGTTGCTCGTGCGGAACGGTCCTCAGGAGGCACGCGTTGAGCCCGGCAGCGGTAATATGCGAGCAGATGGAGAGTATGATGAACTTTAAGACCCTGGCACTGGTATCGGCAGCGGCCCTGTCATTGGCCGCATGCGGCAAGAAGGCCGACGATACGACTGCCGTCGATAACAGCACCTACGCCAACACGACCGCCACGGACGTGAATGCAGCCGGTTCCAATGATGCCATGGCAGCACCGGCCTCAGGTGGGCAGGCTTTCGTCAACATGGCAGCTGCGAGCGATGCGTTCGAGATCGAGACCTCGAAGCTCGCTGTAACCAACGGCGCATCTGCTGCTGTAAAGAAGTTCGCTGGCCAGATGATCACCGCACATGAGGGGTCGACTGCGAAGCTGAAGGCACTGACGGCAACGCTGTCGCCAGCTCTGACGCCCAACCCGGTGCTGAGTGCTGAGCAGCAGCAGAAGCTTGCCGATCTAAAGACCAAGCAGGGCACTGATTTCGACACCGCATACGCGGCTGCCCAGGTCGCCGGGCATCAGCAGACGCTCGATACGCTCAAGGGATATGCTGCAACCGGCGACGTGCCCCAGCTGAAGACGTTCGCGTCGAGTCTGGCACCGACGGTCGCAGCGCATCTCAACATGGCGAAAGCGCTCAAGTCCTGAGGTAGCGTCCCAGACGATGAAGTATGAAGCCGAGAGGGACGCCAAGTGTGCCTCTCGGCTTTGCCCGTCCTGACGTCAGGACGGATACAACGAAAAATGCTTCGTGCCGGGTCTCGACGTGACCGATACGCGAGCCCCGGCAGGAAGGTTTCCGCATGAGCAGCCCCGACAATATCGCCGGCTACAAGGATGTCGTGACCGGTAGCCGCGAAACGCCCGCGGACAATCCAGGTGCGGCTCAGATCCGCTCGGCCTCGGCGCCGGAACTCAAGACGCTGGCCGGCGTGACCGTTGGCACGCTCGTCATCGCCGCCCTGTATTTCGGTCAGGAAGTGCTCATTCCGATCACCTTGGCGGTGATGCTCTCCTTCGTTCTCTCACCGGTCGTCAACCTGCTGCAGCGTCTGCGTCTCTGGCGTGCGCCCGCCGTGATCCTGACCGTCATAGCGGCCCTGGGTCTCTTGGGCCTGTTCGGCGCGCTCATCGGCAGTCAGGCCGCGTCGCTGACGGTGAACGCGCCGCAATACGCCCGCACGATCGAAGCAAAGGTCCAAGGGGTTCAGGGCTTCGCGGTCGCACGCCTTGCCTCGATCACCAAGGAACTGGGGGGCAAGCGACCAACTACCACACCTCGTGCGGCCACGCCGACGTTGGCAACACCGTCGGCTCCGACGACGGTCGATCAACGCCGCCCTATCCCGGTAGAGGTCGTCCAAGGCAGCACGTCGCCGTTCGCGATAGCACGTACGGTTCTCGAACCCATCCTGGGTCCGCTGGAAACGACGGTCATCGTCCTCATCGTGGCGATATTCGTCTTAATGCAGAAGGAGGATCTGCGCGATCGGTTTATCCGCCTGTTCGGATCAAGCGACCTGCACCGCACGACGCGCGCCATCGATGACGCCGGTCAGCGCCTCAGCAAGTATTTCCTTTCCCAGCTGGCTGTGAACACGTGCTTCGGCGTTGTTATCGGCCTTGGTCTATGGCTGATCGGCATACCATCGCCGGCCATGTGGGGCGTGATGGCGGGTCTGCTGCGCTTTGTACCCTATATCGGGCCGTTCCTGGCAGCAGTGGCTCCTGCGGCGCTCGGTGCGGCCGTGGATCCAGGCTGGGGCATGGCGCTGGAAGTCGTAGCGCTCTTCGTGATCATCGAGCCGCTCACCGGGTATGTGGTCGAACCACTGCTCTACGGCCACTCGACAGGCCTTTCGCCTGTGTCCGTCATTGTATCGGCGATCTTCTGGACGTGGCTTTGGGGGCCGATCGGGCTGATCATGTCCACGCCGCTGACGCTATGTCTGGTCGTCATGGGGCGCCACGTGAAGAGTCTGGAGTTCTTCGACGTCTTGCTAGGCGACAGACCGGCGCTGACACCCATCGAAAGCTTCTACCAGCGCATTCTGGCTCGGAACCCGGACGAGGCTTTGGCACAGGCTGAGATGCTTCTCACCGACCGGTCTCTCACCGAATACTATGACGGGGTCGTGCTTGAAGGGCTGAAGCTAGCGGTCGAAGACGAAGCACGCGGGACAATCGACCGCGCTGGTGCGGCGCAGATGACCAAATCAATGATGTCAGTGATCGAGGACCTACAGCCAACCTCAGGGGCGGCACCGTCTAACACCCTGGCAAAAGCTCAAACGGTCGCCTGCGTTGCAGGGCACGGTCCGTTTGATGACGCGGTAACTGCTATGCTCACGCAGTTGCTGGGACAGCAAGGGGTGCACGCGAAGCGTATCCCCAATACCGCAGTGTCCCGAGATGCGGTGCAGACTTTGGATCTGACGGGGATTGATGTGATCGCCATCTCTTACCTGGAGGTGACCGGTTCGCCAGCGCAGTTGCGTTACCTTGTCCGGCGCTTGCGTGCCCGAGCGCCGGACGCTCGCATCGTCGTCGGCCTATGGCCGCAGGGGGAAGCTTCCCTCAGCGATGCGGCAATCCAACAGGCCTTGGGTGCGGACCGATACGTAAGTTCGCTACACGACGCAGTGGAGAACATTGTCGGTTGGGGATTGTAGGCAAAGAGGCATTGTACGTCACAACTCACTGTCGCGTGGTCGCGCTGACTCTTCCTGTAACGACCGGATGACCAAGCGGGTGAGATACAAGAGTACGGTGATGAAGGCTAGGTAGACAGCGGTAATCTCGGTGCGCGGCATCCAGCCAGCCGCGCACAGAGGATGCGTTCCGTAGCAGTACAACCAGGTAGCGCTGAACAACATGACGGCGTACCCTACGGTCGATATACCGATCAGGGAGTAAGCCACGGCCCGGACAAGAAACAAGCGCATCACGAATAGACGCTACCGTTCTTACCGACCGCCGACAACCCGCCTCCAATGCTAAGTCAGCCAGTCGAAAGCGCGCTTCACTTGCGCCGTACCATTGCTTTCGAACGGTCGGCCGTGAGCGAAGATCACCCGGTCAGG
>NZ_JPDP02000093.1:0-5546 GCF_000732685.2 Sphingomonas sp. STIS6.2 | reverse complement strand
GGGAAAGCTCGACCGCATGTCTCAGTCTGTGTGGCCCGCTAATGCTGCGGTGACGAGGGCAGCGTTATCAGGTGCAACCTTGCCGTTCGGAAGGTGCTTGCCGTCCTCGAGACCTACACGCGTGCTCCACCCACGCTGACGCGCGAGCTTCACAAACGGCCACATTGTGTTGTCAAAACCATGTAGGAGTAGCGGAATACTTACGTCGGCGTTCGCCAGGGTAGCAGCTATCTTATCTGCTGTGTCAAAGGCACGCGGTAGGTTCTGCTCTTCGATCTCGATCAGAATGCGAAACACGCGATGGCGATCGGGCAACAACACGAAGCGCTCGGCGTCTTTGACAGTTGCAAGGCCAGCCTCAACGCCAACCCCGATCCGATGCAGCGTTTCAATAATGGCTGGGGCATCGGGCTCCGATAGATTGACGGATGCGTAATCCGGCAATTCCTGCCAGCCCTCGATGCACTGGCGGGTTAGGGCTTCGTCACCTTCAATCCATGCGCCG
The DNA here is from genome assembly GCF_000732685.2 of Sphingomonas sp. STIS6.2. Lineage (NCBI taxonomy): Bacteria > Pseudomonadati > Pseudomonadota > Alphaproteobacteria > Sphingomonadales > Sphingomonadaceae > Sphingomonas > Sphingomonas sp. STIS6.2. Next base: position 5,041 of record NZ_JPDP02000093.1, on the reverse strand, counting down.
GTGGATACGCCAATCAACGTGTCGGGACATGCGGTTCGCATGACGCGAACGGTATCGTCAACGGCCAAGAGGCTTTCGCGACCGTCTCCCCCTCGCGGATGAAAATGAAGTTCATGGGCACCTGCCGCGATGCACGCCGCTCCTTGGCGTGCCATGTCGTTTGAGGTTAGCGGGAGGTCCGGATGGTAGTCGCTAGGCCGTGCGCCATTCAGACAAGCTTGAACGATCACTACCGACCTCCATCATAGATACAGCCGCTGGCGGCGTCGGCACACTGATTATGGCCTCACCTAAAATCTGGCAATTCGCACCAACCGTTCGAAGGGTCACTCCCATTCGACCATCGGTCGCGGGCCAGTTTAGTCGGGCAGTTTGCCGACCACCTTCATCCACCGATCCCGCGTGCTTGGATTGTCTTCGCTTCGCTTGCCCGGCAAATCGCGTGTGTCGAGCCAGTCGCTATGCCAGCTCTCGATGGCAAAATGGCTGGTGGGTCGGAACCGATATGCATCATCGAAGCTACCCACTGTCAGGTCCAGTCCGGGTGCCTCATCGTCGGCGAACTCGAAGGTCAATGGTGTTCCACAGGCCGAGCAGAACCCTCGGTTGGCAATAGGCGAGGATGCAAAGCGATCGGGTTCACGTGTCGTCCACGTCAGGTCGCTACGGAGAACACCTTTGAGTGCGATCGACACGCCGCCCGTGGCGCGCTGGCACATTCGGCAATGGCATAGGTAGGCTTCGTCGCTGTCGATCACGACAGCATATCGGACCCGGCCACATTGGCAGCCACCCGTCACCGTATCAGTCATCATCACGCTCGCAATGTTCGTCTGCCACGGTTCTGTGCCGAAAACGACCCAACGGCAATCCACCCAACTTACCGCCATTCCTTGCCGGCGAACCGAATCCCATTTTACGATCGATTCCGAGAATGCGCGGCCGTCTCGATCGCCGTTCCCAATCGGGAAACCGGCGCCGGTATGCTCACACCACCGTGTGCGGCTCGTCCACGTCCAATGGCTCAACTCGTGCCTTGAGCAGGTCGAAGGTGGCAGGAGCAATGTACAGGCTTCGGTGAGCGGCCTCGTTCCTAAGGGCAATCCGCTTTCGGGCCTCGCCATCGGAGCAGCTTACAGCCCACAATACAGAGGTTGCGCCTATGTCCGCGACTACGGCCCGCACGCGATCCCGTTCCGCCCGAGACCAGAAACCGTAATCGAGAACAACGTCGAGTCCCAGCGAGAGGCAACGAGCCCAGATAGGCTGCATGATATCCAGAATAGCCGCTGCCCTGTGCTGAAACGTGTCAGCGGGAGGGTCTTCACCAAACAGGCGTGCCATCCATTCGTCAGGCGTGAAACGGACGGCGCTATGTTGAAGCTCAAGACGCTTGGCTAGCATCGTTTTCCCCGAGCCTAAGAAGCCGAACACAAGGTGAGCCGTAGGCATTCCATCCCCCCTGCCGTCACTTCGCTTCATCGATAGCAGCTGAGGTCCACCGCCAGCGATTCCCAAAATTCGATCCCAATGGGAAAGCCCCGACCGTCTCGCTGGCCCTCTCCGATCGGGAGACGCTTGAGCCGGTCAGCTCAGTAATCGAACTTCATTCCGCGGCATGAAGCCGGGCGCAGGTGATAGTCCGCGAAGACTGAAGGCGGCTTGTCCTTGGTTTCCTCGGTGATAGTCCAGCGCCAGCCAGTGCCGGAGCGGCTGAACCGATTGACATATGTCGCGTCCGAGAAGCGGTAGCGTTGCACGAACCCGCCCTGTTCCACCTCGCCAAGACCCAGCGACGGTTCGTACAGGCCCCCGAAGGTGTCGGAAAATACCGACCCGATGGCCTGGGGTTTCTCACCGGCGCCATAGGTGATCGCTGCCTCATACGGGTCCGATCCGGTCGCGCGCAGGTGCAGAGTGAAATAGCGCCTGCCCAAATGCCATTCGCCCCGCGCGATCGACGGCGAGTCCTTGCCCTGAACCTGACCGCTTACTCGCCAGCAACCTTGCAAGCCGGCCACCCCTGCCAGACCCGGCGGTACGGTGTAGGCCGGCGTCGCCAGCATGAGCATCACCGTCAGCACCACCATTCCCTATTCCCCCGCGATCATGTGCAGATATGCTATCGTGGCCACCGGGATGCCAACCCCAATGTGAAAGGGATATCGTTCATGGCCCGCATCAATTTCATCGAGCTTCCCGCGAGCGATCTCGGTTCAGCCAGAACCTTCTATTCGGCGGTGTTCGGGTGGGGATTGACCGACTACGGGCCTAGCTATTCATGTACCACGACCGGCACTGTCGACTTGGGTCTACAGGGCGATATGAGCGAAGCCCCAAGTGCGCCTCTACCGGTGGTGCTGGTGGACGACATCGATGCGGCGCTGATCGCCGTCACTGGCGCCGGGGGAACTATCAGCAAGCCGGTCTTCGGTTTTCCGGGCGGCCGACGCTTTCATTTCCTCGATCCCAACGGGCTTGAGTTGGCGATCATGCAGACAGACTGACGCGGCTTTCCCGAAACTCGTTCGTCGTCTAATCGCGCTGGTTGCAAGTCAATTCTGAGCTGTCGTTGCCGGAAGCATGGTCGTCTTCGCGGTCGGCATGTGCCGCCGCATGATGGGGCTTCGCGAGTGACCCTTCCTATGTTTGCGGCGCACTCGATCGCGCTGGGGCGTCTGGTGCAACGAACGTCGCGGAATGGGTCAGCCTACGTCCCGGCAGGACGTCTCGTTGGCGCCTTGCGACGCTGGCGAGCTGGTGGATCAGGCGATGGCGTGAACTGCTCGGAACGGTTCGCCGGTAGTCAGCATGGTGTGCATGATGACGGCGAGTTTGCGGGCGACGGCGATCGCAGCGCGCTTGAAGCCGAGCCGCTCCCGCAGCTTCAGGCCCCAGGTGCGCAGATCGGACTCTGCCCGGCAGCGGGTGAGCAGCGATGTCGCAGCTTCGTAGAGCAGCCCGCGGAGGTGGCTGTCACCCCGCCTGGAGATATGTCCGTCGTAGTCGACCTCGCCGGACTGGTAGCGCCGGGTCGTCAATCCGACCCAGGCACCGACCGATCGCGAGCGCTTGAAGTTGCCCGGCTCTTCGATCGCGGCGATGAAGGAGGTGGCGGTCACGACACCGACGCCGGGAATGGACATGAGGAGCTGGCAGGCATCGCTGCGCCGGGCGTCTGCCAGCAGCATGCGGCTCAACTCCGCGGCGCGGAGACGAACGGCACGCCAGGCTTCCATCAGTGGGCGGATGATCCGGCCCCAGGCCGGCATTGTCGGCCAGCAGCGCTTCGACCTGACGCTCGAACTTGCCGCCCGTGACCAGGGGCACGACGAGGCCGAACGTCTTCATCAGGCCCCGAATCTGGTTCGACAGCTCCGTCCCGATCCGCACCAGCCGGGTCCGCGCCGCTACCAGCGTGCGCGTCAGCATGCTGTCGAAGCTCTTGACGCGGACTACCTTGTAGAACCCGACCTCGGCAAGGTGGGCCAGGCCATCGGCGTCGTTGGCATCCGTCTTGTTCGCCGCCATGTCGAGCGCGGCCTTGGCATGGCGCGCATCGATGCAGATCGCCGGCAAACCCTCCGTGCTCAGGGCATGGAAGAACCAGACGGACAGCGGCCCGGTCTCGAATACCACCCGCTTGGCTGCAGGCGCACGCTCGCGGATCAGCGCCGCAATCGTCTGCGGATCCGAAGGACACTTGCCGCGCCAAACGCGCTTGCCCCCGCGGCGAATGGATACCGCCGTCTCTTTCAGCGAAACATCAAGCCCGATATACTCGTCCATGGCTGTTCTCCATCAGATGCCTGGGCCCGGCTTCCTGTCGTGAGCCCGTTCTTCCATCTTATCGGGGAACAGCCACCAGCATCCATCTCGTGACAGATCGGAGTACCGCTCCCGCGATTACCCCATGTTTGTGGGAACGACGGCAATATGAAGCCGGGTTTAAATTTGCGCAGGTATCGCCGAAGGGGTTTGTGTTGGCGAGTTTCCGATACTCGCCTGCCTTACGGCAATATCTTTTAGCACATCGACATAGGCGGGGTCGGAGAAAACGGGACTGGCGGCAAGGTCCGCTGAATTGTCGATACGCCCGCCGTGCATCTTATGGTCCGCGTTTGCTTTCTTCATCGCCGCGATCATTTTCTGTACTAAGGGGTCCGAACTGTCGCCGCTCCGATCTACCGGCCTTCCTTCTTCAGAGCTAATTTGATGGTATAGCAGTTCTGTACCGGCACGGGTGATAACCCAGTTTCCAGAAGCCTTTTCGTCCGGGCTAACCTGATCGAGAAACTTCATCATGTTTCGCTGGTAGGCGGCGGGGTCGGCCCCCGTAATATCGACATACTTGCTGGCGAGGCGTGTCGGACCTGCATAACTGCCGGAGGCGAGCGCCATTTGCTGGGTCATGACGGATTGCGCAATCATCTGCTCGTCCTTGCTGAACAGCCCGCCGCTGTTAGTCACGACGGCATTCAGCGAACGACGATCAAGATTACCCATAAGGGCATTCCAATCCTCGCCTTCGTTGCTGTTGATGTTAAACGGCTTGCCGCTGCTCTTCATATCGGCATAGATCTTGTCCATGCTGGCGCGCGCATCGGTGGCGACCGTTTTGCTATCTTTGCCCGCCGAGCTGCTTTCCGCCCCTGGGCTGCCGACCGCCATGGCAAGAGCATCAGAGCGATACCCGGCTCTCGCTGGGAAGAACTGCCCGTAGTAAGTAACAGCGGTGCTTCCGGTAGGATTGGATGCCGCCAATGCCTGGGGTGAAATCTGCACCGTAACGCTGTTCGTCGCACTTGTTGTTGCGGTTCCATCGGAGGCGAGGGAGGCTTTTTGATCGCGGGAAATCGCATAGGCTGACTGCGCTGCGGATACGCCCTTCGACAGTGCCGCAGTGACAAACGGCGAGACGGTGCGCGCCGATGTGACGGTAGAAAAATTCATAGCCTAACCTCGACTTTGGTTAGGTGTTTGATCCCACGGTTTGATGGTGCGATCCTTTCGTTGGAATGGAAGGAAGCCGTATGGGACA
>NZ_JPDP02000092.1:0-1790 GCF_000732685.2 Sphingomonas sp. STIS6.2 | reverse complement strand
CGTCGTTATCGCGCTCGTCTTCCTGTTCGGCACGCGCGACTATCTAGGCCTGGGTGTCCTGGCAGCGAGGCCCGAGAGCCTTACCATCGCCAGCTTCTTCGGACCAGACACGCATCCGTGGAGTTGGGCGATCAAGCTGCTGTTTACTGTCGTCACGCTCGGTGCGGGTTTCAAAGGCGGTGAAGTCACGCCGTTGTTCTTCATCGGCGCGGCGCTCGGTAACGCGCTGGCGCCTTTCTTGGACGTACCGACGGGCCTGTTCGCCGCGATCGGCTTTGTTGCGGTCTTTGCCGGGGCTGCCAATACCCCGCTCGCCTGCACCTTCATGGGGATTGAACTGTTTGGCGCCAGCTATGCGGTGCCGATCGCCGTCGCCTGTTTCGTGGCCTATCTCTGCTCGGGCCACAATGGCATCTACCTGTCGCAGCGCGTTGCGATACCCAAGGTGCCCGCGAACGGCCTCGCGCCCAATGCAACACTGCGCGAGACACGTACACGCCGCACAGCACTTCGCGCGCAGAACCGCGTGTCGTGAGTGATGTGCTTAGCCTGATCCCCCCGATACGTCGGGCGCAGCCTTCGGATCGGGGTCTTGCGCCTTGCCCTTCGCGGCGCCCGGCTGCTTTGCGCTCATGGCGGTCAGATAAGCGACGATCGCCGGCACGTCAGCCTGTGCAACAGGAGCCTTGTAGACCTCGCGCATCTTGGTGACCTCCGCGGTCCACTGATCGGAGGAGAGTGGCGGCTGGTTCAGCGCCATGCTCGCCGAATGACACGAGGTGCAGTTGGCGTTGATGACGTCGGCATGCGGGCCGGCGGGATATTGCCCTTCGTCGGTCGGGAGATCGACCGAGGTGGACGCCAGCGAGAAGCCGCGCGCCGAAACGCTTGGCGGCGGTGGTGCGGTCGGGGCGGCAGGCGGCGGGGCGATGCGGCTGTTCGGGGCACCGATCGCGAGTAGAAGAACGACGGTCGCGCCGACGAACCCGAACGACAGCGTGCCGATGGAAGGCGTTTTCATGGGGGAGCGCTCCTCAGCCGACGACGATGTTGGTGGTTTCGATGTTGCCGCGCATGAACCCGCCCGGGTTCCAGATCGGCGTCATCGGCTGCGCGATGCCGGCGGTGTTCCAGCAGCGCGACATCAGTCTGGTCGGGCCCGCATGGCTGAGCGGCACCTGCGCATCCCAGCGGCGGAAACTGTATTTGCCGTGATCGGGGCCAAGCGTCGTCTTGTACCAGCTCTTGCCGTTGTCGGTCGACACATCGACCTTGGCGACGCCGCAATCGCCGCCCATCGCGATGCCGCCCAGCGGGATTGACCGGTCAAACGCGATCGCCTGCCCTTCGTCGAGGCTCGTGACCCAACTGCGCGGGATCATCTTGTTGATCGGGACGGCCGGGAAATCCTTCTGGCCAGGCCGCACGTTCGCGCCTGGAGTGTCAGGGATCTTGTACGCCTTGGCCATCCAGTAACCGTCGTCGGGCGCGGCAAGCACCTCGATGTCGTTCAGCATCTTGACCCAATAGGTCGAATACCAGCCGGGTACGATCAGCCGGACCGGGAAGCCGTTGAGGAGCGGCATCTGTTCACCGTTCATCCCGAAGGCGAGCATCACTTCGCCGTCGCGTGCGTGGTCGATCGACAGCGACTTCGCAAAATCCGGTCCACCCGCGACCACCGGCTGGTCGAGCGCACCGAACCGCACCGCGACCGCGCCCGGCTTCACGCCGGCGATATCGAGCACGTCGCGCAGGCGCACGCCGAGCCATTTGGCGTTGCCCATCGC
>NZ_JPDP02000091.1:0-1380 GCF_000732685.2 Sphingomonas sp. STIS6.2 | reverse complement strand
GACCCAGTCCCGGTCAGTCACAGGTCAATCGCCCCTTCATGAAACCGGACGTCCGTTCATTGACGATAAGTGGGCGTCCAGAACACGAGTTACCCAGTTTGAAATACTCGCGCTCAAGCCCGCTCAAGCCTGCTGCAGCCGCACAGGCGAAAGGTAGCTTTATGGCAGCGAATTCATGCAACTCGATGTCACGCCGCAGGTTCAGCGGTGATGACCATGTTCGACAATCAGATTGCTATCGTCACCGGCGGTGAATCCGGCATTGGTGCGGCCTGCGCCAAGTTGTTGGGCGACGCCGGGGCCCGCGTTGTGATCACCTATTTGAAGGATGCCGCCGCGGCGCAGGCGGTCTGCGCTTCGATCGGTGGAGCCGACCGAGCGATCGCGGTGCAGGTCGATGTCAGTGACGGAGCCGCGGTCGAACGACTGTTCGCGGAGGCCGAAAAAACGTTCGGCACGGTCAGCCTGCTGGTCAATTCGGCCGGATTGAACATGAGCGGCGTGATGCTCGTTGACATGGAACTTACGCAGTTCGACCGGGTCATCCGTTCCGATCTCTATGGTCCGTTCCTCACCTGCCGACGCATGGTGCGCGCGCTCGAGGCAAAAAACGCCAAGGGGCGGATCGTCAACATATCGTCGATTCACGAACGCGCACCGCGACCGGGCGGCGTCGATTACGACTCAGCCAAGGGTGGCCTGTCGCAGTTGACGGCCACCCTTGCACTAGAGCTGGCGCCGAAGGGCATCGCGGTGAATGGCGTCGCGCCTGGGATGATCCTTACGCCGATGAATCAATCCGCACTGAATCATCCGGATGAGCTGGCGGCGAAGGAGGCGGCAATCCCGTGGAAGCGCGCCGGTCGGCCCGATGAGGTCGCGACGCTGGTCGCTTTCCTGCTGTCGCCGGCTGCGGACTATATCACCGGCACCACGGTAACGATCGACGGCGGGCTGTCATTGACTGTGGCGCAAGGCGCATGACGATCACCTATGCGGTCGAGCAGCTCGACACGGTGACTATCTCCGCTGCGTCTGTGATCGACGGCATGGACATGATGAGCCCGTTCGTCTGGAGGGAAGGCAATCTCTACCGGATCATGGTTCGCGGCGTGCCACATCCGCTCGGGCCCAGCGATCCGACCGGTATCATTGCGCGCGGAGAGAGCCGCGACGGGCTGGCCTTCACTATGGATCCGGGGCTCGCAATCACACCCGGGCCGGGTGCTGAGGACATGGGCGGATGCGAGGATCCAACCGTGCTCGTGGCCGGCGACGAATATCTCGTCTATTATACTGGCGTGGACGCTGCGCGCGCGCAGGGATGCATGATTTTAGCTGCGGGGCCCGACCTGACCGCGCTGGTCAAGGAAGATCTGG
>NZ_JPDP02000090.1:0-1638 GCF_000732685.2 Sphingomonas sp. STIS6.2 | reverse complement strand
GGGTTTGCTTTGGCCTTGGCGATCAGGGTTTGGGCAAAGTCCGCGCCGTCGCCACCCGTTACATGGGCAAGTGCGTCGTTCATCAGCTGGTTGGGCGCGAGACGGTCGCCGAGCTGATCGAGACGACGATCCATACGTGCACGGGTCTGCGCCAGATCCTGTTCGATCTGATCGGTGTCGTTCGTATCGTCAGCCATTAGAGATGCTCCTTGAGGATGCGACCGTCCTTTTTGAGGTTGGCGGCCGTGCGATCGGGGGTGAGGTTCTTTAGCGACAGCCGGGTCAGCCCCGCGCGTGCGATCAATCCGCCGACCAGGACAGTCACAAGTCCGACAATGAGCAGTGCAGCCCAGGCCGGTATCCACCTAGCAAGCACTGCTGCACCGCCTTCCAGCAGTACAACCAGGCCAGCAAATGCGACCAAAGCCCCGCCAATCAGTGATACCGCGCCACCGATCAGGCTGTGCAGCTTGTGATCGAACTCGGCACGAGCGAGTGCAAGCTCGCCGCGTACGAGATCCTGAACGTCGCCTGCCAGGCCGCCAGCGATATCTCCCAGGCTAGGAGCTGGGCGTGGTTCAGTGTTGGCCATGGCCGACCTCCGGTACGGTCGGCAGGTTTTCGCGCGAGACGTCGCCGGCTATGATCTTGCCGAGCCGGGCAACGGCAAACCCGGCGACAAGCGTAGCACCGATGAACAGCGCTGGCTGCCGTCTGGCAAAGGACTGAACTTCACGGGTAAGGTCGCCCAGATCCTTATCGCGTAGCGAGCCCGCCAGCGTATTCAACTCGGCTGCGCCGCGGCCGATGGCGCTGGCAATCCAGTCCTGTTGCCCCTCGAACTGCTCACCAGACTTTTGAACCGTCTTCGCCAGCTGCTCGACGAAATTGGCAGCCGTCCCTTTCTGGTCGTCCAGGTTGCTCACCAGCGTCTGCTTGGCCTGATTGGCCAGCGATGAAGCGGTCGCAGTAGGCGTTGCCTCATTTGTCGTAGCGCTGGCAGGCTGGGATGTGTTCACGCTCGGGCTGTCGTCAGAGGCTAGCGCAAATGCGGTAGTACCGCCGGGCATACCGCTTGTAGTCGGATCTTGCATGATTGTTCCTACCTTGTCGTTGGCAACGCCATGGTCGGGCCTCACATGCGGCGCGACGCGCGCGAGGCCCATTCCATGCTTAGCGGTCGGTGCGAGTGCCGAACGTCGAGCCCCGCGCTGCGTCGACGCCTTCGTCGCGGTCGACCTCAACGTCTGTGCGACGAACGGTATCGTCGATCTGCTCGACGCGCTCGTCGGCGGTCTTGGAGATCACCACTTCCTCGACCACATGCGCGGTCTTGCCGACCACGGCTTCTTCACCCGTGGCGGTCATGTCGATCGTGCGCTCGCGAAACGCATCGGCACCAGAGACTTCGCGGTCGACCGGACGGCGCTCGACGTTGACACGCTCGTTGCGCAAACGGATCTGCTCGTGAACGGGCGTCTCGGTAACGTAGGAGCGAACGCGGACACCGCCGCGGTCCACCTCACGCTTGCCAACGACCAGCTGCTCTTCAACAACCGGGATCACTTCCTCGTCACGGTTGTCTACTGCGCCGGTTGCGGTCGCCGAAGCGGTGTCGGAACGATCCTTATCGGCATA
>NZ_JPDP02000089.1:0-1153 GCF_000732685.2 Sphingomonas sp. STIS6.2 | reverse complement strand
GTGAAGGGGGTCGTGTCGACCTCGCTGCGCCCGTCGCGGACCAGGGCGGCGAAGCGCGCGTAGAGCCCGGCATATTCCGCATCGTCATGCTCGCTGCTGCCCTCGGGCAGGGTCAGCACCGCGCCGCCTTTGGCGAGACGGAGCGTGCCGGCGTCGGTGTCGACGACGATGTCCCAGCTTTGCGGGCCGGTCTGACGCCAGTCGAGATCCATCGTGATCGGCGTGCCCGACGCACTGCGGAAGGCGAGATCGGCGGCGATCGGCGCGGCACGATTGGCCGGTGTCGACAGCGTCGCGGACGCGAGGAAGAACGGCTCGGGCAGGATCTCCGTCGCGATCGACAAGGCATTGATGCCAGGATCGAACACGCCAAGCCCGCCCGGCTCCCAGATCCACGCCTGGCCAGGATGCCAGACCCGGACGTCTTCGCGCCAGACGATCGACACGCGGTCGATGCGACGGTCGGCAAGCCAGGCCTTGGCGGGTGCGACACCCGCCGCGAACCGCGAATGCCAGCCGGCGAACAGCGTCGCGCCGGTCCGTGCGGCCTGAGCCTCGAGCGCATCGACCTCGGCGAGTGTCGCGCCCGGCGGCTTTTCGAGAAACACGTGCAGCCGCTTGGCGAGCGCCATCGTGGCGAGCGAATAGCGCACCTGCGGCGGCGTGCAGAGAGCGATCGCGTCGATCGCCGGACCGTCGGTGAGCAGCGCCTCGAGCGACCTGAAGTTGGCGACGCCCTCGACGCCCGGATCCCGCGGGCTGACGCTGGCGACGAGCTCGAATTCGGCGTTGCCGGCGATCGACGGGAGATGCTGGTCGCGCGCGATCTTGCCCATGCCGACGACGGCGATGCGAATGGCTGCCATGCTCAGAGCGCCTTTACCGAGGCCGACCGCGGCGCGGCCCTGGTCAGCGTGTTGCGCAGCGGGAGCGTGAAGGGCGCAGCCTCGATTTCGAATACGTCGCCTTCACGCGTCGTCACGCCCTCGGCGAACGACAGCGTCGCGGTGCCGAAGAAATGGACATGAATGTCGCCCGGGCGGCGGAACAGGTCATATTTGAAATGATGCGCCTCGAGATTGGCGATGCTGTGCGACATGTTCGCCTCGCCCGACAGAAACGGCTTCTCCCACAGGACGGCGCCGTCGCGGTG
>NZ_JPDP02000088.1:0-25788 GCF_000732685.2 Sphingomonas sp. STIS6.2 | reverse complement strand
TGGCCGGCGTCGGCACCTGCCGGACCGGTGCGTCGGGCCGCGGCGCGGGGCGCGGCTGCTGGCGGACCAGCGGATCGGCGGGCGGCGCCGGCACGGGCGGCGGCGGGGTGTGCGGGATATATATTGTGAGCGGCGGGTCGGGGGGCGTGAACGGCACCAGTTCCGGTGCTGCAAAGAACAATGCCCCGATCACCACGCCGTTGACCGCCAGTGCGACGCCCAGGCTTCCGGGATTCAATCCGCCCGTCCGGCTCATTCTGTCCGCGTACATCCGTCCGTCTCCTTCGCATCTCCTCGAGGATGGCGGCGCGATCGATACCGCCAAATGAAATGGTACATCATCACATGCATCGCGCAAGCGCGATCGGAACCGTTTTGCACGCCGTCGGATGAGGGGCGGTCAGCGGGGTTTCAGCCCGCTCGTTCAAGCCTCAGCCGGCGCGTGCCGCCGCGAGGCGCGCCAGTGCCCGCTCACGCCCGATCAGCGGCAGCAGCGCGGCCATGTCGGGCCCGTGATCGCGCCCGGTCAGCGCGCGGCGCAGCGGCAGGAACAGCGCCTTCCCCTTGCGCCCCGCCTCCGCCTTCAACCGGCTCGTCAGCGCGTGCCAGGGGTCACTCGCCCAGTCGATTGCCGCCGCGGCGGCCAGCGCCTGGTCGAGATATGCCGCATCCTCGTCCCCGCCGACGGGTTCGACCGCGACCGGCCCCTCGATCACCTGCCACCAGTCGGCGGCATCGGCGAGCGTCACCAGGTTCGGACGTACCGCCTCCCATGCGGCCTCGCCCATCCCCGAGGGCAGGCGCTCGGCGACGTCGGCAAAGGGCAGCGCATGCAGGATCCGCGCATTCACCTGCGCCAGCTCCCCCTCGTCGAACCGCGCCGGCGCGCGGCCGAACCGGGCGAAGTCGAACGTCGCGATCAGCGGCGCGGCGTCGGCGATCGGCTCGACCGGATCGCTCGTCCCGATCCGCGCGAGCAGCGCGCGCACCGCCTGCGGCTCGATCCCTACCTCGCGGAAATGATCCGCGCCGAGCGAGCCCAGCCGCTTCGACAATTTCCCTTCCGCGCCGGTCAGCAACGCCTCATGCGCAAACTGCGGTGCGGGCGCGCCGAGTGCTGCAAACATCTGCAGCTGCAGCGCGGTGTTCGACACATGATCCTCGCCGCGCACGACATGAGTCACGCCCATATCGGCATCGTCGATCGCCGACGGCAGCATGTACAGCCACGATCCGTCCGCGCGCCGGATCACCGGGTCGCTCATCGTCCGCGCCTCGAAATGCTGGTCGCCGCGGATCAGGTCGGTCCAGGCGATCGGCGTGTCGTGATCGAGCTTGAACCGCCAGTGCGGCGCCACCCCGTCCCGCTCGAACGCCGCGCGCTGCGCGTCGGTGAGCGCCAGCGCCGCGCGATCATAGATCGGCGGCAATCCGCGCCCCGCCTGAATTTTGCGCTTCAGGTCAAGCTCCTGCGCACTCTCATACGCCGAATAGATATGCCCGCTCTCGACCAGCGCCGCGAACCGCGCCTCGTACAGCGCGAACCGCGCCGACTGGCGTTCCTCGCCATCGGGCGTCATCCCCAGCCAGTCGAGATCGCTACGGATCGCGTCAACGAACCGCTCCTCGCTCCGTGCCGCATCGGTGTCGTCGATCCGCAGCAGGAAGCGTCCGCCCTGCGCGCGCGCAAACATCCAGTTGTGGAGCGCCGTGCGGATGTTGCCGACGTGCAGCCGGCCGGTGGGCGAGGGGGCGAAACGGGTTATGACGGTCATGCCCTGCGCTGTACGAAGCGGCGCGCGCGCCGGCAAACCCCTTCGGCCCTTTCCCCATTGGAACACCGGGACTAAGGGGCGTGCGACTGGGCGTGGAGCGATTTTGATGAAACTGATGACCGGCAATTCCAACCTGCCTCTGGCGCAGGAGATCGCCGCCTATCTCGAAATCCCGCTGACCGATGTCAGCGTCCGCCGCTTCGCCGACGAGGAAGTGTTCGTCGAGATCAACGAGAATGTCCGCGGCGAGGACGTGTTCGTGATCCAGTCGACTGGCTTTCCGGCGAACGACAACCTCATGGAATTGCTCATCATGATCGACGCGCTGAAGCGCGCGTCGGCACGCCGCATCACCGCGGTCATCCCCTATATGGGTTATGCCCGCCAGGACCGGAAACCCGGCCCGCGCACGCCGATCTCGGCCAAGCTCGTCGCCAACCTCATCACCGTCGCGGGCGCCAACCGCGTCCTCTCGGTCGATCTCCATGCCGGGCAGATCCAGGGCTTCTTCGATATCCCGACCGACAATCTCTATGCGGCGCCGGTCATGTCCGCGGATATCCTTGCGCGGTTCAAGGGCAAGAACCTGATGGTCGTCTCCCCCGACGTCGGCGGCGTCGTGCGCGCGCGCGTGCTCGCCAAGCGACTCAACAACGCGCCGCTCGCGATCGTCGACAAGCGTCGCGAGCGCGCCGGCGAATCGGAGGTGATGAACATCATCGGCGAGGTCGAGGGCCGGTTCTGCATTCTCGTCGACGACATCGTCGATTCGGCGGGTACGCTGTGCAATGCGGCGGCCGCGCTGATGGAGGCGGGCGCCGAGGGCGTCGTCGCCTATGTCACGCACGGCGTACTGTCGGGCGGCGCGGTCGCGCGGGTCGACGGCTCCGAACTGCGCGAGCTCGTCATCACCGATTCGATCGGCAATCATGACGTGATCAAGGGCGCGCATGGCAAGATCCGCCACCTGCAGATCGCACCGCTGCTCGGCGAGGCGATCAAGCGGATCGCGGATGAAACCAGCGTCTCGAGCCTGTTCGACTGAGGCGCGCCGCTGTCGGATCGTGGTGCGGTCGCCGGGTTACCGCTGCGACAGCGCCACGATGTGATCGAACACCGCGGGGTGTAGCGGCTTGGCGAAGGCGCAGCCATATTTGAACTTGTCGCGCCACGCGACCACCGCCTCGAGCGCGGCGAGGCCAGGCAAGGTCAGCCACACGACCGTCCCCGGCCAGAGCGTGAAGCTCGTCTCGGCCCGGAACCCCGACAGCGACAGGTCGGTCACCTCGATCTCGAACCGCGTCTGGCCGCGGTCGCGCAGATGCGCACGCATCCTGACGGATTTGCGCAACGCCCGGCGCAACTCTCCACCGGGCTCTTCACCGGTCCGAGTCTCAGGCGAGTCGTAGGCGGGGTCTGTCATGGTTCAACTCTGGCACGAAAAGGGTTACTTTTCCGCAAATGTTTGTGATCCGGCAGGCGTTTCGATCCGCTGCAGCGCGCATTCACAAAATGGCCAAAAATCAGCGATCCACTCGCCCTATTGCGAACAAGACGCAAGAGCAAATGCCTTAAGGGTGGATTTGCGGCGCGCCCTGTGCTTTACGCGCTGGCAATTCCCGAGTTTCCCAAAAATTGCGTGGAGCCTTCCCGATGAACATCCATGAATACCAGGCCAAGGAACTGCTGGCCAAGTTCGGCGTCCCCGTCCCCGCCGGTTTCGCGGCGCTGACCGTCGAGGAAGCCGTCGAGGCCTCGAAGAAGCTCCCCGGACCGCTCTACGTCGTCAAGGCGCAGATCCACGCCGGCGGCCGCGGCAAGGGCAAGTTCGTCGAGCTCGGCCCCGACGCCAAGGGCGGCGTTCGCCTCGCCAAGACCGAGGACGAGGTTCGCGCGGCCGCGACCGACATGCTCGGCAACACGCTCGTCACCATCCAGACGGGTGACGCGGGCAAGCAGGTCAACCGCCTGTACGTCACCGACGGCGTCGACATCGACAAGGAATTCTACCTTGCGCTGACGCTCAACCGCACCACCGGCCGGGTGATGATGGTGGCCTCGACCGAAGGTGGCATGGACATCGAGGCGGTCGCGCATGACACGCCCGAGAAGATCCAGTCGATCGACATCGACCAGGCGACCGGCTTCATGCCGCATCACGGCCGCGCCGTTGCCGCTGCACTCCAGCTGACCGGCGATCTCGCCAAGCAGGCCGCAAGCACCGCGTCGAAGCTGTATGACGCGTTCATGGGCACCGATGCCGAGCAGATCGAGATCAACCCGCTCGCGGTGACCAACGACGGCAAGCTGATGGTGCTCGACGCGAAGGTCGCGTTCGACGGCAACGCGCTGTTCCGCCACAAGGACCTGCTCCAGCTGCGCGACGAGACCGAGGAAGATCCCGCCGAGCTCGAGGCGTCGAAGTACGACCTCGCCTATATCAAGCTCGACGGCGACATCGGCTGCATGGTCAACGGCGCCGGCCTCGCCATGGCGACGATGGACATCATCAAGCTCAACGGCATGTTCCCGGCGAACTTCCTCGACGTCGGCGGCGGCGCCAACAAGGAGAAGGTGACGGCCGCGTTCAAGATCATCCTTGCGGATCCGAACGTGAAGGGCATTCTCGTCAACATTTTCGGTGGCATCATGAAGTGCGACATCATCGCCGACGGCATCGTCGCGGCGGCGAAGGAAGTGAACCTGTCGGTCCCGCTCGTCGTCCGCCTCGAGGGCACGAATGTCGAGAAGGGCAAGGAGATCCTCGCGAACTCCGGCCTGGCAATCGTCCCCGCGAACGACCTTGGCGATGCCGCCAAGAAGATCGTCGCAGAGGTGCAGAAGGTCGCGGCGTAACCGCTGTCGGCCTCGCATACTGACTTCGCGAAAAACGGGGCTCGGACGGAAACGTCCGGGCCCTTTTTCGTTGGTATCGCAGCCGGTCCGACGGGGCGGTCGTCGTGACGCTACGGTATCCGATGTTTCCGTACCGCACTTGCGAAAACGACGCGAAACCGCCATCTGTCGCACCAACGCAGCCGGTAACCGGCGGGCGAAACGAACATATTCAGCTTGGAAGGAATCCTGATGAAGGTGCTGGTGCCGGTCAAGCGTGTGCTTGACTACAACGTGAAGCCTCGCGTGAAGGCGGACGGAACGGGCGTCGATCTGGCGAACGTCAAGATGAGCATGAACCCGTTCGACGAGATCGCGGTCGAGGAAGCGATCCGCCTGAAGGACAAGGGCGTGACCGAGATCGTCGTCGTGTCGATCGGCGAGCAGAAATCGCAGGAAACGCTGCGCACCGCGCTCGCCATGGGCGCCGACCGCGCGATCCTCGTCCTCAGCGAGACCAAGGTCGAGCCATTGGGCGTCGCCAAGATCCTCGCCAAGATCGTCGAGGAAGAACAGCCCGACCTCGTCATCCTCGGCAAGCAGGCGATCGACGACGACAACAACCAGACCGGGCAGATGCTCGCCGGCCTCCTGAACTGGGGCCAGGGCACGTTCGCGTCGAAGGTCGAGATCGCTGACGGCTCGGTCCATGTGACGCGCGAAGTCGATGGCGGTGCGGAGACGGACACGCTCAAGTTGCCCGCGATCATCACCACCGATCTTCGCCTCAACGAGCCGCGCTATGCGTCGCTGCCGAACATCATGAAGGCCAAGTCGAAGCCGATGGCGACCAAGGCGCCGGCCGATTTCGGTGTCGACGTGACGCCGCGGCTGACCACGCTGAAGGTCGTCGAGCCCGCCAAGCGCTCGGCGGGGATCAAGGTCGCTGACGTCGACGAGCTCGTCGGCAAACTCAAGACGATGGGAGTCGCAAAGTGAAGACGCTCGTTTGGGTCGAACATGACGGTCAGGTCGTCAAGGACGCCACGCTCTCCGCGGTCACTGCCGCGAGCAAGCTCGGCGAAGTCCATCTGCTGGTCGCAGGGCAGGGGGTCGACGCCGTTGCGGCCGCCGCCGCGAAGATCGCCGGCGTCGGCAAAGTGCATGTCGCCGATGACGCGGCGTTCGCGCACGCGCTCGCCGAAAACGTTGCGCCGCTGATCGTCGAGCTGATGGGCCATCACGACGCGTTCGTCGCGCCGTCCACCACGCACGGCAAGAACATCGCGCCGCGCGTCGCAGCCCTGCTCGACGTCATGCAGATCAGCGACATCCTCTCGGTCGAGAGCGACGACACGTTCACGCGCCCGATCTATGCGGGCAACGCGATCGCCACCGTCCAGTCGTCGGACGCGAAGAAGGTCATTACCGTCCGCGGCACCGCGTTCGAGAAGGCCGCCACCGAAGGCGGCTCGGGCGAGATCGAGGCTGTCGCCTCGACCGGCGACAAGGGTCTGTCGACCTTTGCCGGCGCGGAGATCGCGAAGAACGAGCGTCCCGAACTGACCAGTGCGAAGATCATCGTTTCGGGCGGCCGTGCGCTGGCGTCGAGCGACCAGTTCCACGCGCTGATCGATCCGCTCGCGGACAAGCTGGGCGCGGGCGTCGGTGCAAGCCGCGCCGCGGTCGATGCGGGCTATGCCCCGAACGACTATCAGGTCGGCCAGACGGGCAAGATCGTCGCCCCCGAAGTCTATGTTGCAGTCGGCATCTCGGGCGCGATCCAGCATCTCGCGGGCATGAAGGATTCGAAGACGATCATCGCGATCAACAAGGACGAGGACGCGCCGATCTTCCAGGTTGCGGACATCGGCCTGGTCGGCGACCTGTTCAAGATCGTCCCCGAACTGACGGAAAAGCTCTGACCCCGCAATGCCTCCCCCGCCAGGGGGAGGTGGCAGGCATAGCCTGACGGAGGGGGAGGATAGACGGACCCATATTGCCCGTCCTCCTCCCCCACCCACCAAACCCCCGGACAGCGCCGCGGCCCGAACGCTTGCCGCCCCGCGCCATCCTCCCCAGATATCAGTCATGTACGGCGTCCAACCCCATCCGCGCGACCGGATCCTGTCCGCCGCCGGCGCCGCTGCTCTGTGTGCAGCATTGGGCTATGCGTTGATCCTTGGCCTCGGCGTCAGCCTCCCGTCGGCGATCCCCGACGCGCTCAAGACCTTCGCGGTCGGCCCGCCGCCCCCGCCGCCGCCACTCGAAAAAGTCGTGCCCCGCCCGGCGAAGAGCCACCGCCCCGAAGGCGCCGCATCACCCGCCAATCTCCGGTCGAAGGCGACCGAACTCGTCGCCCCGATCCCGATCGTTCCACCCGTCATCCCGCCGCCGATCGTCGCTGCGCTCAAGCCCGGCGTCGGCAGTGCGGCGACGACCGGCGCCGCGCCGGTCCCGGGGCCCGGCACCGGCGCGGGCGGTGAGGGCGACGGTACCGGCAGCGGCCGCTATGGCGACGGCGACGGCGATGGCGGCGACGAGAGCCCGCCGCGGCTGTTGAAGGGGCGGTTCAGGAACAGGGACTTCCCCAATGCGGAGGCGATCATCGGCGCGGGCGGCGTGGTCGGTGTCCGCTACACCGTCGAGACGAACGGCCGCGTCACCGGGTGCAGCATCACGCGCTCGAGCGGCAATGCGGTGCTCGACGCGACGACCTGCCGGCTGATCGAACTGCGCTATCGCTATCGCCCCTGGCTCGACGCCGCGGGGCGCCCGGTCCGCTCGACCGTCGTCCACAATCAGGAATGGGTCAACGAACTCGGCCCCCCCGAGGACGACGACTGATCCTCTTGCCGCTGTGCGACGCGGCGGGCACGATGCTGCGGCATGATCACCGCCCTGCTCCTGATCGCCGCGCAGGCAAGCGCGGCGCCCGTCGCCCCCGACCCCCGCATAGCCGCGCGTGTTGACCGGGTGCTCAGTAAAACCCCGGTCATCGACGGCCATAACGACCTCGCCTGGGAAATCCGCGACGTGCACGGCGCAAAGGTCGAATCGCTCGATCTCGCTGCGGACACACGCCCGCTCCAGACGGACATTCCCCGCCTGCGCAAGGGCCGCGTCGGCGCGCAATTCTGGTCGGTGTGGATCCCCGCAGATATGACCGGCCCGCGCGCGGTCGAGATGACACTCGAACAGATCGATATCGTCCGCCGATTCGTCGCCGCGAACCCCGCCGCGCTCGAACGCGCGACCAGCGCCGCCGATATCCGTCGGATCGAGAAGGCGGGGCGGATCGCGTCGCTGATCGGGGTCGAGGGCGGGCACCAGATCGATGGCCGCCTTTCCGTGCTGCGCCAGTACCGCGCGCTCGGCGTCGGTTACATGACGCTGACGCACGGCAAGAGCCTGAACTGGGCGGACAGTTCGACCGATGCGCCGCGCGCGAACGGGCTCACCGATTTCGGCCGCGCGGTCGTCGCCGAGATGAACCGGATCGGCATGATCGTCGATGTCAGCCACGTCTCCGACGCGACGATGCGCGCGGTCCTCGCCGCGGCCAGGGCACCAGTGATGGCCTCGCACTCGAGCGCCCGCGCGCTGACCGACGCACCGCGCGACATTCCTGACGACCTGCTCGCCGCGATCGGCGCGAACGGCGGGATCGTCATGGTCAATTTCTACCCCGCCTTCGTCTCGACCGCGTGGCGGACCTGGGATGCCGACCGGACCGTCTTCGCCAAGACTGCAGGCGTGCCCGCGAACGTCTATGGCGCGCGTTCGCCTGCGCCGCTCGTCGCCTGGGACCGGGACCATCCCGAACCGCGTGTCACCGCCGCGACCGTTGCGGATCATGTCGAGCATATCGCGCGGGTGGCTGGCCGGGATCATGTCGGCCTCGGCGGCGATTATGACGGCATCAACGGCACCGGGCCGCAGGGGATGACGGGCGTCGACGGCTATCCGCTGCTGTTCGCCGAACTCGCACGGCGTGGCTGGAGCGATGCTGACATGGCCAGGCTCGCCGGCGGCAACATGCTCCGCGTCATGGACACCGTCGATGCAATCGCGCGGTCGCTGTCCGCGCTGCCGCCGGGCGACGCGATCGATATCGCGTCGCGCTGAGACTCAGGGCACCGGCATCCGCGGTGCCGCCACCGGCTCGACCCGCAATGGTGGCACTGCGCGGAGCCTCAGCCCGATTGCCAGCGCCGCACCGCCGACGACCAGGCAAAAGCCCGTCACGCCGGGCCAGCCGGCATGCGTCCACGCGAACCCGCCCGCCGAGCCCAGCACGCTCGACCCCATATAATAGAAGAACAGGTAGAACGCCGCCGCCTGCCCGCGCGCGCCACCGCCCGCGACGCTCTGCGCCCGCCGCCCGACCCACGCGCTCGCGATCGAATGCGCGCCGAAAAAGCCGATCGTCACCACCGCGATGCCGGCGATCACCAGCGCCAGCGGCTGCATCGCGGTCAGCGCGACGCCCACGATCAGCACCACCACTGGGACCCAGAAGATCGTCCGCCGCCCCAGCCGCCCGGCGAGCGTCCCGAACCGCGCCGAGCTGATCGACCCCAGCACATAGAGCAGGAACACCGCGCCGACCGCCGACTGGCTAAGCCCGTAAGGCGGCCCCATCAGCCGGAATCCTGCATAATTGTAGACGGTGACGAACACCCCCATCAGCAGGAACGCCTCGAGATACAGCAAAGGCATCGCCCGGTCGGTGAACAGCGCACGCGCATCGCGGACCAGCGCCGCCGGGCGGCCCGCGCTGGGATGGAAGTTGCGCGACGGCGGGGCGAGCCGGCGAAACGCTTCGGCCATCGCCAGCCCCGCGACCCCGACCGCGGCGATCGCGAATCTCCACCCGCCAAAATCGGCGACGAGGCTCGCGACCAGCCGCCCGCCCATCCCGCCGATCGCGCTGCCCGCGATATACAGCCCCATCGCCCCCCCGACCGAGGCCGAATCGACCTCCTCGGCGACATAGGCCATCGCCACCGCCGGCACCCCCGCCAGCGCCAGCCCGGTGAGGAACCGCAGCACCAGCAACCCGCTCCACCCCGGCACCAAGGCGGTCGCCAGCGTCAGTGCACCCGCCGCAAACATCGCCGCGATCATCAGCGGCCGCCGCCCGAGCCGGTCGGACACGGCCCCTGCAAACAAGATCCCGATTGCGAGCGGCCCGGTTGCCAGCGAGACTGCGAGCGACGCGGCCTCGGCGCTCAGCCCGAACTGCGCGGCGAGCGACGGCAGCAGCGGCTGCACCGAATAGAGCAGCGAGAAGGTCGAGAACCCCGCGAACAGCATCGCCATCGTCAGCCCGCGATAGGCCGGCGTCCCGGCGGCGATCCCCGTTCCCGAAATGTCAGAATCCCCGCAAGAAGCTGTCGACATTGCGGCCGAGCGCATCGACCGCATAGCCGCCCTCCATCACGATCGCGGTCGGCCAGCCGCGCGCCGCGATATCGCGCGCGAGCACCGCATAATCGGGCGTGGTCAGCGCGAAGTGCGAGATCGGATCCCCCTCCCACGTATCCGCGCCGAAGCTGACGACGAGCAGCCCGGGATTGAACGTCGCGATCGCGTCGAGCGCGGTCGTCTGCGCCGTGCGAAACGCGTCGATCGCCGTGCCGTGGGGAAGGGGCAGGTTGAGCGTAGCGCCCAGACCCTCGCCGTCCCCCGTCTCGTCGGCATGCCCCCAGAAGAACGGATAGTCGGTCCGGGGATCGGCATGCACCGAGGCGTAGAACACATCGCCGCGGTCGTAGAAGATGTCCTGCGTGCCGTTGCCGTGATGATAGTCGATGTCGAGGATCGCGACGCGTGCGACACCCGCGTCGCGCGCCGCCTGTGCCGCGATCGCCGCGGTGTTGAGATGGCAATAGCCGCCGCAATAATCCGCACCCGCATGATGGCCGGGCGGCCGGCACAGCGCGAACGCCGCGCGGTCGCCCTCCAGCACCGCGTGCGTCGCGGCCAGCGCGGACTGCGCGCTGCCATAGGAGGCGGCCCAGCTGTCGGGCGTAATCGGCGTCGTCGCGTCGAAGCTGTGCGCGCCGATCAGCGCGTCGATCCGCGTCAGGTCGAGCGGCCGCCGCCCGCGGATCGGAAATGCATAGGGAATCGCATCCCCCGTTCGCCCCGCCTCGCGCCACAACCGCGCCGCGTCCTTCAGGAATGCGACATAGGCCGGCGAATGCACCGCGAGGATCGCCGTCTCGCCGCGATCTGCCGGTGTCTCGACCGGACCTAGCGCGGCCAGGATCGCATCGACCCGCGCCGGCATCTCCGCATAGGTCGTGAAGCCGCCATTGTGCAGCTCCTGCGTCGGCGCATGCGCCCGCTGCCGATCGTCGAAGAACATGCGCATCGGTCTGTTACCTTGTCAGAGATGTCAGGCAGCGGGGCGGGCGAGCGCCTCCGCGATCAGCTTGCGCGAATTGTCGATCCCGTACAGCGCGATGAAACTGCCCATCCGCGGCCCCTGTTCGGAGCCGAGCAGCGTCTCGTATAGCGCCTTGAACCAATCGCGCAGGGTCTCGAACCCGCCGGTCTTGCCGATCTCGTAGACGATGTTCTGCACATCCTCAGCGCTCGCATCGGCGGGCAGCGCGGCAAGTTCGGCATCGAGCCGCTCGAGCGCCGCGATCTCTACGCCTTCGGGTGCACGCCGCTTGAGCGTCGGCGCGACAAAATCGCGGCCGTACGCCAGCGCATGGTCGATCAGCTTGTCGAGCTCGGGATAGCTCTCCGCCGACGCATCGGGGACATAGTTCGCCAGATAGCCCCAGACCTGCGCCTTGCTCGCATCGCCCATCACGCCGACGAGGTTGAGCAGCAGCCCGAACGTCACCGGCAGCTCGCCCTCGGGCAGCTTGCCGTCATGGATATGGTGGATCGGATTGCCGAGCTTCTGCTTCAGATCCTGGCCGGCATAATTGCCGCGGAACTGCCAATATTCGTCCACCGCGCGCGGGATCACGCCCATGTGCAACGACTTGGCCTTTTTCGGCTCGCGATAGGCGTAGAACGCGAGGCTCTCCTGCGGGCCATAGGTCAGCCACTGGTCGAGGCTGAGGCCATTGCCCTTGGACTTCGAGATCTTCTCGCCATTCTCGTCGAGGAACATCTCGTAGTTGAAGCCCTCGGGCGGGCGGCCGCCGAGCACGCGCGCGATCTTCGACGACTGGGTCACCGAATCGATCAGGTCCTTGCCCGCCATCTCGTAATCGACGCCGAGCGCGACCCAGCGCATCGCCCAGTCGACCTTCCACTGCAGCTTGGCCTTGCCGCCGAGCACGCTCTGCTCGATCCGCTGCCCCTCATCCTCGAACGCGATCAGCCCGGCCTCGGCATCGATCACCTCGATCGGCACCTGCAACACGATGCCGCTGGTCGGCGAGATCGGCAGCACCGGCGAATAGGTCGCGCGGCGCTCGGCGCGGAGCGTCGGCAGCATCACGTCCTGGATGCCCTGGAAATGCCGCAGCACGCCCTTCAACGCCTCGTCGAAACGCCCGCTCGTGTAATAGTCGGTCGACGACGCGAACTCGTAATCGAAGCCGTAGCGGTCGAGGAATTCGCGCAGAATCGCGTTGTTATGCGCGGCAAAGCTCGAATGCGTGCCGAACGGATCGGGGATCTGGGTCAGCGGCTTGCCGAGATGCTCGCGCAGCATGTCGCCATTGGGGACGTTGTCGGGCACCTTGCGCAACCCGTCCATGTCGTCCGAAAACGCGATCAGCCGCGTCGGCGTGTCGCTCAGCGCGTGGAAGGCGTTGCGCACCATCGTCGTGCGCAGCACTTCGTTGAATGTGCCGATATGCGGCAGGCCCGACGGGCCATAGCCGGTCTCGAACAGGATCGGCGCGCCCTGCTTGCCCTGCGGATAGCGCTTGAGGAGTTTGCGCGCCTCCTCATACGGCCAGGCTTTGGATTCCAGGGCGGCGGTGCGGAGCTCGTCGGTCATGTCCCGCGCCCTAGCGCGAAGGCACGAGTCTGCAAAGTCCGCGACCGCCCGGTAGCGTTAGGGCCGCGTGCGGCCCGTACCCGTATTGGCGCCACCGCCGCCGCCCGTGCCGGGTGCACCGACCGAGCCGATATTGCCGAACAGGTCCTGGAAGAAGCCGCGCTGGCGACCCAGCGTCGGCGTCGTCTTGCCATCGGGGCTGATCGACGCGACCTGGTCGAGCCCGCCGCGACGGATCGCGGTGACGGTGCCCTGCTGGTCGAAGCTGATCTGCAGCGTGATCTGCGCGTTCGGGCGCGGGTTGCGGAACGCCAGGTTGCGGCTGTCGCGCGCCAGATAATACCAGTCACCCTGGTCGAACTGTCCCGCGAGCGTCGGCTTGCCGAGCGTCTGGAGCACCGACTGACGGTTGTCGACGCCAGGCTGGACCGAGTTGACGAGGTCGACATCGACCACATAGCCCTGATGCGAGCGAAGCTGCGTGCAGCCAGCGCTCGTCAGGCCGACGAGCGCGAGCGCCGCGACGCTGGCCGTACGGCGTGTCAGGCGGAATGAAAGGACGCTCATATACTCTCCCGGGGCGGGGTCACGCGATACTGGCGGCAGCACGATTGCATCGGCCGCGGATCGCCTCGATATGCGAGGTTGCGCAGGCAAACAAGCCGCCGCGCATTGGCGACGGGAAGGCGACAGGATTTGGGCTGGTTCGGCAGGCTATTGGGCGAGAAGCACGACGAGGCGCTGCCACTTTATACCGCGGTCGTGCAGCGCGCGCGCGCGGAGCATTGGTATCGCGACGGGCAGGTGCCCGATACGGTCGACGGCCGGTTCGACATGATCGCCGCGGTGCTCGCGCTCGTCATGCTGCGGATGGAATCGGAGCCATCGGGTGGTGAGCCCGCGGCGCGACTCGCGGAACGCTTCGTCGACGACATGGACGGGCAGCTTCGTGAGCTCGGGATCGGCGACATCATCGTCGGCAAGCATATCGGCCGGATGATGAGCATGCTCGGCGGGCGGCTTGGTGCCTATCGCGACGGGCTCGCGACGGGTGACCTCGACGCGCCGCTCGTCCGCAACCTCTATCGCGGTGATCCGCCCGCACCCGCAGCACTCGCGCATGTCCGCACGGCCCTCACCGACTTCCACGCCGCGCTCGCGGGCGTCCCGCTATCAACCCTACTCGCCGGAGAGCTGCCATGACCCCCGAATTCAGCCGTCCCGAGCGACTCGACACGATCGGCGAGCGCGATCGCAGCGTGACCTTCGCCGCAACGCCCGAGGAACGCCGCAAGCTTGCCGCACGGTTTGCGATCCTGTCGGTCGACCTGCTCGAGGCGCACTTCACGATCCGTCGCGACACGAGCGGGATCGTCGCCAAGGGGCATGTGACGGCAAAGGTCGTGCAGGCCTGTTCGGTGACCGACGAACCGCTCACCGCGACGATCGACGAGCCCGTCGCGCTGCGCTTCGTCGACAATTTCGGCGCGGTCGACGGCGAGATCGAATTGTCGGACGATGCGCTCGACACCGTGCCGATCGATGGCGGTGCGGTCGATCTGGGGGAAGCGGCGGCCGAGACGCTCGCGCTTGCGCTCGATCCCTTTCCCCGCGGCCCCAATGCCGCGGCCACACTGCGCGCCGCCGGGGTGATCAGCGAGGACGAATATCAGCCGGTCAACGCGTTTTCGGGGCTGAAGGCGAAGCTCGAGGGCAAGGGCTGACGAGTCCGGCCCGACGCGTCAGTCCGCGTCGGGCCCCAGCGTCGGATCGAGATCGCGCGGCCGGACGAAGCGGGTGAACCGCGCCGATCCGCTCGTCAGATCGTCCCAGTCGTCGATGTCGAACTGCAGCTCGGCAAGACTTGCGGTCGGATATTTGTCCTCGACCGCGTCGCGGAACGGGTGGGTCACGTCTGGGGTCAGCAACAGGACGAGATCCTCAAGCCCCGGATTATGCCCGATCACCAGCGCGCGATCGACGCCGCGCGGCAGATCGCGGACGAGGTCGAGAATCGTCCCCGCCGACGCCAGATACAGTCGCCGGTCCCAGTCGGGTGCCAGCGTGCGTCCATAGCCCGCGACGATCTCGTCGAGCGTCTCGACGACACGGACCGCGGGCGAGGCGACGACATGGTCGAACGCGAGCGACAGCGTGCGCATCTGCCGCCCGATGATCGTCGCGGCGCGGCGGCCCTTGGCGTTCAGCGGCCGGTCGAAATCGCGCGAGACCGTGTCGTCCCAGCCCGACTTGGCATGGCGCAGCAGCGTCAGCGTCTTCATGGCTCGGGCGTCATGATAAGGGTCCTCGGGCCGGTTCGCCCGCCTCATGCCTCAAGGCGGCGCGCGAGGAAAGCCGTGCCGCGACTCGGGTCACCGCTTCGTCGAGTGTGACGCGCGTCACCGGAACCCCCGGCGGGAAGGCGCTCAGCAGGCGCGACGGCATCGCCGCGGACAGCATGACGAACGCGCCCGAATCGTCCGCACGCCGGATCAGGCGGCCGAACGCCTGTGCCAGCCGCGCGCGGATCAGCCGGTCGTCATACACGGCGCCACCACCCGCAAGCCGTCGCGCGGCATGCAGCACGGTCGGCTTGGGCCAGGGCACGCCCTCCATCACCACGAGCCGCAGCGATTCGCCCGGCACGTCGACCCCGTCGCGCAGTGCATCGGTGCCGAGCAGCGACGCGCCCGGGTCATCGCGGAAGATATCGACCAATGTGCCGGTATCGATCGGATCGACATGCTGCGCGAGCAGCGGCAGCCCTTCGCGCGCCAGCCGGTCGGCGATCCGGCCGTGCACGCCGCGCAACCGGCGGATCGCGGTGAACAGCCCGAGCGTCCCGCCGCGCGAGGCGACGATCAGCCGGGCATAGGCGTTGGCCAGCGCGCCCACATCGCCGCGCTTGACGTCGGTGACGATCAGCACCTCGGCCTGTGTCGCATAGTCGAACGGGCTGAGCGCGGCGAATCGCGCGGCCGGGCGGGCCAGATGCGGTGCGCCGCTGCGCGCCTCGGCGATCTGCCAGCCTTCCTCCGCGCTGCCGCCCCCGGTCAGCGTCGCCGACGTCACTAATGCGCCATGCGCGGGTTTCAGCACGACCTCCGCAAACGGGCGGGTCGGGTCGAGCCAGCGGCGATGCAGCCCAATATCGAATTCGCGTCCTTCGACCCGGTCGACCGCGAGCCAGTCGACGAAATCGGCATCCGCGGGCCCGCCGACGCGCGCCAGCAGCGAAAGCCAGGCCGCGACCGTCTCGGCGCGCCACCCGATCGACGCGATCGCGCCCTCCACGCGTGCGCGCGCCGGCCCGTCGAGCCAGTCGGGCGCCTCGCTCAGCACCGCCTCGAGCCGTCGGCCGAGCGTGACCAGCGGACGCACCAGCGCGTCGAGTGCGGCGGCGGCGGGCGCGGCGGCTTCGATCAGCGTCGGATCGGGTTCCGCCAGTTCGGTCTCGAGCCCATAGCCGGCATCGCCCGGCTGTTCGGCGCGCGCATAGGTCAGCCCGCGAACCGCAGCGAGCAGCTCCTCGATCGGCCCGAACGGCGCGCCCTCGCCGATCCGTTGCAGCCAGCCCTCGCTCGCCAGCGCGCCGGCCGCGGCCACCGCCTCGCCGATCGCCCGATTGCCTGCCTCGTCATAGCTGGCGAGATCGGACAGGCGTGCGGCCAGTCCGCGCCGCCGTCCCCGGCTGCTGCCCTCGGGACCGATGATCCAGCGGCGCAGCTCGATCGTCTCGCCACCGGTCAGCGCGGTCGCGAACATCGAATCGGCGGCGTCGAAAATGTGATGCCCCTCGTCGAACACATAACGCGTCGGTCGCGTCGCGAGTTCGCGTCCGCGCGCCGCGTTGACCATCACCAGCGCATGGTTGGCGATGACGATGTCGGCATCGGTCGAGGCGCGCGCCGCGCGTTCGATGAAGCATTTTCGGTAATGCGGGCAGCCGGCATAGACGCACTCGCCACGCCGGTCGGTCAATGCGGTCGATCCGTTGCGCCGGAACAGCGTCGGCAGCCAGCCGGGCAGGTCGCCGCCGACCATGTCGCCGTCCGCGCTATACGCGGCCCAGCGCGCGACGAGCTGCGCGAGCACCGCCGCCCGCCCCGCAAAGCCGCCCTGCAACGCGTCCTCGAGGTTCAGCAGGCAGAGATAATTCTCACGCCCCTTGCGCGTGACGACCTTGGTCCGGCGGACCGCGGGATCGGGAAAGAGCCGTTCGGTTTCGCGCCCCAGCTGGCGCTGCAGCGCCTTGGTATAGGTCGAGATCCAGACCGCGCCGCCCGCCTTTTCCGCCCAGATCGAGGCGGGGGCGAGATAGCCGAGCGTCTTGCCGATCCCGGTCCCCGCCTCCGCCAGCACCAGATTGGGCGAATCGCGCACCGCCCGCGGCGCGAACGCAGCCGTCGCCGCGGCGGCATAGGCGCGCTGCCCCGGCCGTTCCTCCGCGCCATGCCCGGTCAGGTCGTCGAGTCGCGCCTCGGCATCGCCGGGCTCGATCGCGATCGTCCGCGGCGCGGGGCGCGGGGCCTGCTCCTCCCATTCGGGCAGTTTCGAAAACAGCCAGCGTTCGTTGACCGCCGGCTTGGCCAACCTTTCGGCGACCACCGGCGCCCAGGGCCAGCGTAACCGGTAAAGCGACTGCGCCGCGGTCCAGGCCCCCTCCCGCTCGGGCCAGTCGGCCGCGTCGGTCAGCGCCAGCATCGCCTCGGCGGCGCGCAACAGGAACGGCGCGACCTCGGCATCCTCGGTCGGCAGGTCGAGACCGGTGACGCGCGCGATGCCCTTCGGCGTCGGCACGGCGAACTGCGCCGGGCGCAGGAACGCGTAGAGTTCGAGCAGGTCGAGCCCCGACAGATCGGCATAGCCCAGACGCTGGCCGATCAGCGCGGCGTTGAGCAGGATGACGGGCGTGTCGGCAGCGATCCGGATCGCTTCGCCACGCCCGATCCCGCGCGTCTCGCCACCCTGTGCGACCCAGATGCCGCCATGGCTGGCGTGAAGGGCGGGGTAGGCAAGCACGTTGCCGACCGTGCGCGATGCGGAACGAAATGGCAACCTCGCCGTGCCGAAAAGCCGCAATACCGGCTTGTTCGAGGGTCTCGGCGACGATGGGGAGCGCCCCGTCCTGGCGAACAGACGCTGCGTCGCGCACCGGGCAGCGTGCCGGGCGATGTTCATTCGGTGCAATTTTCAGCGTCGGCCGGCGGACGAGCCAAGTCATTCCAATATTCTGACGATCGGTCGGCCGACACCTGTCCGAAACGGATCATGTTTGGTCCGTTACGGCGGGGACAGCGGATAGTCTTGGCCGGGGAGAGGGCCGATGAGCGAGTCGCTGGGGATCATCGATATCATCGTGCGCGAGGCGGTGGCATTTGCTGCGGTCGGCTTGCTGATCGGCGGAATCGATGACCTCCTGGTCGACATCGCATTCTTTTTCTGGAAAATCTGGCGCGGACCGTCGACCTTGCCGGGCATGGACGCGCTGCCCACGCCGTCGGAGTCCGGCCGGCTCGCGGTCTTCGTTCCGGCCTGGGACGAGGTGGCGGTGATCGGCGCGATGCTGTCGGCGGCGGTGGCGCGGTTCGACCATGACGATTACCGCATTTTCGTCGGACTCTATCCGAACGACCGCGCGACGATCGACGCCGCGGCGCGCGTGGCGGCACGCGATCCGCGGATCCGCCTGGTCATCGGCCAGCGCGATGGGCCGACGACAAAGGCGGACTGCCTCAACACGCTCTGGCATGCGCTGCGCCGCGCCGACGATCGCGACGGGCGGCGGACCAAGGCGGTCGTGCTGCACGATGCGGAAGACGTTGTGCACCCGCTCGAACTGCGCGTGTTCGATTCGCTGATCGACCATTATGCCGTCGTGCAATTGCCCGTCCTGCCGCTCGTCAAGCGTGGCTCGCGGCTCGTGTCGGGTCATTATGCCGATGAGTTCGCCGAGGCGGCTTGTGCGTTACCACAACTTATCTCGTGCGGACTTTTCCGCGTCAAAGCACGAGCGTGCAAGCTCGACCGGTGTAGGATGACGCGCCCGGAGGGCCCTCAATAGTTGTGTGAAATCAATGTGATGAGTTGTCTAACCTGTGAGAGAATCGCCCCTGCGTCATGAGGCGCCCCGCCGCAAATGGCTAACCGATTACGGCTTTGAACCGGGCCACTTTGCGATCGTCCGAACGCTTAGAAGCTGCCGCCATAAGCCCGCTTTCTCGGTGACACTCTCTATTGTTACACCTCGGCTAAATATGCTAGGTCGGTTTTCTAGTCACAGGCATGCCGCCCCTGCAAGCGAATAAGATCGCTCTGCCTGTGACTAGATCGCCCGTTTCCTGACCTGTCGTATAGCTTCGACCCTTTGCAACGCCGTTGAAGAAGTCACGAGGCGCTGCTGCTTCGGTGAAACGCCCAGCTCTTTCGAACCAGGCGCTTAGGTTACATCGCGTTATAATAGCCCGCGTAAAGCTTTTCGAGAGTGGCGTTGAACGTGCCGCCATTGGCATCAGCGTCCTTCGCCCGGTCGCGGCCGTACTCGGTCTTTCCCTTGGCCGAGAGCTTCTTGTATGCGCGGTTTTCCTTTTCACCCATGGTGATTTCCTTTGGTAGAGTGATCCAGGTCGACAATAGAATAGAGGCCCGCAGAGCACTGAGCTCCGACAATCCCTATAAGCCTCCCGATGACCTGATTATCGGGGGATGCGTGAAAACAGAGGGTCGGCTTCCCGCTGCGGCGCCATAGCTTCCGGAATTTCGACAGAAGCGGCGCGAGCAGCTGGGGTTGCTCGACGGATAAGAAGTTGATGTACCAACCGCTGTCAGCGGCATCCCACGCGATCTGCGCGACGGGTGTCGGCCCCTGCCATGCTATCAAACAAGCACCGGATTCGCGGAACTCGGTATCAACTATCATTGGCACCGCCTTCCTCGAAATTTTAGTGATGAATGCAGGGCAGGCGACGCATGCAGAGGCATGCGAAATGACGTCGCGGGGTGCTGGAGTGCTTCCGGTTACGTCGTTGATATACGAGCGGGGACGGCATAAACGCTGTTGCAGCGGGCCTTGCGGATTGTAGGCTCGGCTGGAGATCAGCATGTCAGTTCGAAAATTGGTCAGAAAAGTATTTCTATGGCCAGGAAAGCTATACGATAAGAATGCTGCGGAAAATCGCGCCCAGCTTGAAGCGGATATATGCCACTGCGGACAGGGAAAACCGAAGGGTAAAAGGTTTTGCGCCGAGTGCGATGCATGGTGATGGCGGCGCGACGATCCTACCTAAGCGTATCGGCACCAAACTCATCGACAGCAAACGCAAACCTACTAAGCATTAGGGGAAATTATGCTGGTTTAGTGCTTATTTTAGTAGGCGTGTTATACAACGCGATTTTG
The DNA here is from genome assembly GCF_000732685.2 of Sphingomonas sp. STIS6.2. NCBI lineage: Bacteria > Pseudomonadati > Pseudomonadota > Alphaproteobacteria > Sphingomonadales > Sphingomonadaceae > Sphingomonas > Sphingomonas sp. STIS6.2. Next base: position 5,801 of record NZ_JPDP02000088.1, on the reverse strand, counting down.
GCAATATTTGTCGCAAGGGGAATGCAGTTAGGTTATTCTAGCGTTGCGGCAGTTGAGGTATTAATTACATTTAGTTGTTTGGCATTGGCACTTTCAACTGGAGTTTCCAGTCGCGATATCATGCCAATATCACTCCTATGGCTTATATTTGCCCTCGCTTTGATTGCATCTATTTCGTTTGATAAAATCTACATTGGCAGTATTCGAAACTTCGCTCTGATAGCTGTTTTTGCAATGCTAGGCCAAAGAATGGATATCAGGTTTATTAGAAAGGCATTCTTCATTGCGTCTGCGATGACTCTTGCCGTTCTAGTATGGGAAATAGCGTCTGTAGAAAGCTATGCCTCCTTTTTTTCACCCGCGCGCTATTACGAGCTGACGCGTGGAACAGCGGTGAGTGAATTTGATGACTCGGGCCTGAGCGTAGGGACTATCGTTTTTGAGGGGCGTTTTAGTTTAGGAATCTTCTCGGGGCGCCGCACCTCATCGATATTTCTCGAGCAAGTTTCGATCAATTCATACGCGATTGTCTGCATGGCATTCCTCAGTGGGATGTGGGGTAGCTTGAATAGGAAAGAGAAACTTATTCAAATCTCGACTATTCTTCTAATAATCGCGAGCAATAACGCCCGAATGGGCGCGCTTATGTGTTTGGTTATGCCAATTGGCTATTTTTTATTTCCACGGCTTAATCGTAGCCTCATTCTGGCGATACCTTTCGTGATATTAGGATTTATATTTTCGTTATCGTCTTATTTGCAAAATGCAGTCGGCGACGACTTAACTGGTCGCTTGGGCGTTACTTATCGTCTTCTTAACAGATTCAATGTGGTAGACCTTTTTGCGGGCAATCCATTATTTGTAGAAAAGACTTTTGATAGTGGCTATGCATTTATTATAGCGTCAATTGGTCTTTTTGGCGGGTTAGCATACCTCCTGTTTTTAGTCTATTACCCGAGGTACGAAAATAAGGAACAGGCTAGGGCTTCGTGGAGTATCGCAGTCTACATTCTAGCTTGGCTAACCGTCGGAGGCACTGCAACGTTTTCGATAAAGACTGCGGCGCTACTGTGGTCTTTCATAGGATGCCTAAGTAGGTCGACAGAAGAGTCGCGAATAAACGAGCGAGATCGCCTTATCGAACATTCCTTGGTTCGACGGCGCCGCCCCCCGCTAACATCTTAATATGATCTGTCAGGGGGGCGGCGAACCGGGTGGCCTTTGGTGGGTCAATTTTAAAAATGTAGCTCTCCGGCCAGATGCGGCCGCCACCCCACCAGGTGATGCCGAGCAGAACGTTGCTGTTCGCGCGCAAGGCCGCGATCGCCTCGGCACCGACTGCCGCGCACGAGGCCTTCATGCCGTAGTGCGAAGCGAATGCGCTTTCGGTGATGTAGGCTTTCAGACCACGCCGGCGCAGCTGGTCAGCGAACTCGACGAACCCGCTGGTCTTGACGTCGCAATCCTTGCTTGTACCGCTCGATCCCTTGTCGAAATAGCGGTGGCCGTTCAGATACGTGCGATTGCTTGGATCGAGTGGGCCGCTGGTATCACGATCGAGCGCGCAGCCTGCGCTCTCGCAAGCCTTCCATGCCCCTTCCTTCTTGTCGAAGCGGAAAGTTGCCGACCACTGCGGCCATTCCAGCGCGATCGGATGCCGGATGCCGTTGGCGCGAAGGCCAGCAATTATGATCTTGGAATCGCGCGCCCACTGCATCCAGTCGTTCGTCAGCACCGGGTCGTCAAAGCCGCGGGGTTCGTTGACCAGGTCGAGGATCACCGATCCGTCGTCGGGGAAGTTGCGAGCGAAGCCGGTCCAGAATGCAATCGCCTTGGCTGGAGCGTCCCAGCGATAGGTATGGTTGTCGAGGATCACCGGCACGCCCTTGCTGCGGGCGTACATGACATGGACCTTCAGTTCGGCGATCCGCGCCGGCGTCATCCGGTCGTCCTTGAAAGGGTAGCGGATCAGCTTGAAGCCGTGCCGCTCGATATACCCCTTCCAGTCTTCGAGCGACGGCCGGATCGCATCGCCGCCGCTGGCCTCGGCGCCCGACAGGTTCGCGCCGAACAGCGGGTCGACGCGCGCGGTATGGTTCGCAGGTACTGCGGGCTGAGCGGGTGCTGCGGGGGCCGAAACTGCCACCGGTGCCACAGGTGCCGCGCAAGGTCGCGCGTCGACCGGGGCATAGACCCAACCCTTGCCCTGGACGTTCCCGACAAAGCGAAGCTTGGTCGCACCTATCATCTCAAAGCCGTTGCCGGCCGCGTTCGACCGGCTGCGATCGTTCCAGGCAGGCCATCCAGCGGCGCGCGTACCGTCGGCGAGCAGCTCGCGGCCCATCTGTTTCTTGAGGATCAGCGTATCGCCAGCGCAAACGGTAATCCGCGCTGGCGGATTGGCACCGGTGACAGCGTGCTCAATTTGCGCTGCGGCTGGGGAGGCGAGCAACGCAAGAGCGGCTAGAATATAGCGTATCATGTCGGATTCCCTAATAATCGCCTGTCCGAAATGACGCGGCGAACATGAAGGCGAGCAAAGTAAATTGCACAGCCAGAAGACGTGCCCGGCTCTTTCGACCGGGCACATTGATTATGTCTGGCTTGGTGACTGTTCGATTTAGGCTGCGTCGATGACGGGCGCGACGAGCTTGTACGGATGATCGGTCGGCAGGTTGCCGCCCTGATAGCCGCTTGTCCACGACATCCAGCCGTCCAGTCGCTGGCGTTCATCGGTCGTCAGGGCTTCGCGAAGATAGCCATGCGACCCGACAGAACCATTCCAGAAGCTGTCGATGACTTCGGAGGCACCGAGGCGCATTGCTGTTGGAACAACAGCAGCCGTCGTTACACCATTGTTTGTCGTGATCTTCTGAATATTGTCGAAGGCCGTGAAGGCAACAACGGGATTGGCGCCGGCGGCAATCTCCCAGATCATCGCATATGTGCGGTTGACCCAGGTGAGCTGGTTCGTTGTCGTCAGCGGACGCCCCGCACCGTGGTCAACACTTGGCTGACCGTAGCTGCCGCTCCCCTTTGCGAGGCGACGACGATTTGCAGCCGTACCGTTACCCATACCGAGAAGGGCCTGATACGTCTGCTCGGTCCCATTCCGGTTGATCGCAAAGATACCGCAATATGCGCTATCTGCGGGCAACTGGTCGGTGCCCTTGGTCATCTCGAAGTAGTCGTCGACGCCGTCGAAGTCGAAACGGCCATTAAAGGTCGTGGAGTAAACCGGCTGCTTCGCGGCGTCGGGCTGCGAATAAGCCATGACGGCCTTTCGACCGCTCCATGCGCCGGGAGTAGCGGAAGCATCCGAAGCAACAAAATAGTCGACCAGCTTCGTGCCAAGCTGATCCGGGGTCCAAAGCGGCGGGGGACCATCATCGTTGGTGATCTGACCGCGCGCGTTGGCGAAGTACAGGCCATAGCCGTTCGATGGCTCGGACAGCGTAACGTTGAACAGTTCGTTGCTTTCTGCGTCGTTGTCGCTCTTCACGACGACGTCGAACGTCGTAAAGGCCATACCGTCCGCAATGGTCGCGACGCCGCTCGGGATGACGCCCGCCACAAAATCGGTTGCCTTGACCGTGGCCCCCGAGAAGCCGGACACGGCCCACTTCACCGACGCTTGGCCGATGTTCGTGTTGCGCGTCACCATGAACGTGTAAGTCGTGCTTGCTCCAGCCGCACCCTCGACCTTGCGCGTGCTTCCGATGAGACTGAACTTAGGCAGGACCGTACCGCCCTCAAGCGCACGAATGCGGTCATCCATATAGGCCGCGAAGATCGCGTATCCCCCGCCGGGGTGCGTTCCGTCGGTCGTCATGAACGTGCCAGCCGCCCAGCGGTGATAAAGCACCGAGGTCGCCCGATTCCCGAACGGATCGGCCCGAGCGATGGGATCGAAATCAATGATACCGTCAACGCCGCCGCTGGCGACCTGACCCGACAACCAGTCGTGGAACTGATCGACGCTGCCGCCGGCTTCCCACTGTTCGCTGACCGTCGCGCCGCCAAACCAGACCGTTTGATCTTCGGGAAACGGTGTCGTCATACCTCCTGCCGTTCGCGGGAACAGCTTGGTGCGCCAGATCTTCATTGGCCTGACACCAGGCCCGGTAACGGCGAGACTGCGGAAATAGGGCCACGGCGAATACACCTGTCCCTGCACTGCCCCGAGAGCCGATCCGCTATAGTTGGCGGCAGTCGGGAAGTTGTTGGTGCCGTAGTTATCGACGACGCGGTTCGCGTATTTGACAAGCGTAGCGAGGAACGGGTTGAGCCCGGTGCCACCGCCCTGTGATGTCCAGGTGCCAGCCGCACCGCCCGCGACGGCGGCGTTGCAGCCCGCTTTACCGGTGACAGCCGGCGTTGGTGTGCAGAGGAACCGTGTGAACAGGCCGATCCCAACGCCGCTACCACCAGCACCGTCATTCGAGCCCATGAAGATGCTGTCACCGGTGCCGAGGTAGACGAACGGATCACCGCTCACGAACTTACCCAGCATCATCGGGAGCAACTGCGAGGCGCCGGACATTGTGAACCCTGCGGTGGGGTTGCTTCCGCCCCAGACGACCGCGCCCGGCGAGCTTAGATTAGTAGGCTGACGCAGGGCCGGATTGTAGCAAAATCCCGCGGTGGGCATGTCGTTGTCGACAAGGTGACCGGGCAGGCCGGTCGATCCCGCTGCAAACTCCGCAGTCCCCTTGAAGCGAATGACAGTCCCGACATCAAGCTGCGTACGGTTGAACGCTGCCGCCAGTACGGCATCGGAGACAAGGTCAACTTCGCCGTCAGCTACGGTGATAGGATAGGAGCGACCGGGGAACGTGATCGGCACAACGATCTGGTTGACCACGTCTTCTGCATACATTTGGTACAGCGTGAAGCCGTTGCCGATCGGCTTGCCGGTGCCCTGTTCGATATAGGCGCAATCGATACGCGCACGGATTTCCGAAAGTGCGCCAGAGCCGACCATGTGATCGACAAAGATCAAGGAAGCCCAGGTGGCCGTCTGTGTCGTGAGGGGGCGCCCGATGGTGTTGGGGAAGCGATTGCGCGGCGACGCGAAGCGCAAGACGCCGGTCGAACCCGTGCCCGACGAATTGACCGTCAGCGCGCCGCTCGCGCCGGTCGCGCCGGTCGCAGCGACAGAAAAGTTGACCTGACCCGCTGAAAGCGCGGACATGCCAACAACGACCTTCCAGCCCACCGACGCATCACCTGCGATAACCAAGCGCCCGTCGTTCGGCGTAACCGATGGCGTAATACCCGCCGGAACGTTCGAGATGTTCGATACCAGCGTACCTGCTGCTGCGGTCGCCGCGATCGACGGCGAAGCTGGCGACAGGGTGAGGATAGGCGTGGGTGCCGGTGCCGGTGCCGGCACCGGTGTCGGTGTTACAATCACGGGATCGGCCGTCGTAACGCTAAACGTGCGCGCGGTGCCATTGATGCTGATCGCGGCTGTGGCGGTCGCACTGTTCGAGCTCGGCGCCGTCACGCGGACCTTGAGCGTGTCACCGTCACTGACCGTGGTCGCGGTCGTGCTGTAGGCGCCACCGTTCTTCGAATAGGACCCGCCCGCGATAGTCAACGGAACCGCGGAGCCGACATTCGCCAGCGTGACGAGGTTGCTTTCGACCGCAGCGCCTAGGGCGGCGCCAATGATCGGGAAGAAGCCCCCGGCAGCAGAGAACGCAGCGCGGGATTGTGTCCTAGCGGCAGACGAGCCGAAGACGCGAGGATAGCGAGCCATTGAGATTCCTTCCGTGGTGTTTCGTGAAAGTTCAGCG